>DASZLD010000112.1:0-15764 GCA_035552655.1 Acidimicrobiales bacterium | reverse complement strand
GTTTGGGACGGATTCGACGAAGTCTGTTTGGACCGGCTCTTTCGGCCGCAGACGTGGACTCTGAGCAGATCACGCCTGTCGAAGGGCTCTCGGCCCTATCGCTCGACGCGCTGACCTCGGTCGCCTACGGCCCGGAGGCGATCCTGGTGGTTCTGGCTGTGGCCGGCGCCTCCTCACTTCGACTTGTCTTGCCGATCACGCTTGCCATCGTCGCTCTCCTGGCAATCCTGGTCATCTCCTACCGACAGGTCATTGACGCCTATCCGGAGGGTGGCGGTGCCTATGCGGTCACACGTGACAACTTCGGCCGTGGGCCCAGCAAGCTTGCCGGTGCCGCCCTGATCGTCGATTACACCTTGACTGTTGCCGTTTCCATCGCGGCTGGCGTGGGCCAGTTGACATCCGCCTTCCCCATCACTGCTCCCTACACAGTGGCGATGGCTCTGGGAATCCTGCTCATCATCACCACACTCAACCTCCGGGGGCTGGGAGAGGGAGCTCGCGCCTTTCTGATACCGACGCTGGTGTTCATCGTCGGGCTGCTCGCCATCATCGCCATTGGGTTGATCCACCCGCTTGGCTCTCACACGCCACCGTTAGGCAAGTCACTGGTGGCAACTCATACAGTGGAGGCGGTCAGCGTCCTTCTCGTGCTGAAGGCATTCTCAGCTGGATGCAGCGCACTCACCGGCGTGGAGGCCATTGCCAGCGGGGTGCCGCTCTTCAAGGAGCCCCGGATAATCCGGGCCAAGCGAACTGAGCTACTGCTGGGACTGATTCTCGGAGCAATGCTCGTTGGCTTGGCCGTTCTCGCCGGCAAATTCCACGTGCAGCCGAGAATCGGCCAGACCGTGCTGAGTCAGATCATGGTCTATGCGGTCGGGCGCCACTGGGCTTATTACCTCGTGTCGGTCACTATCACCCTGGTGTTGGCTCTAGCCGCCAATACATCGTTCGGTGGATTTCCCGTGCTGACCAGCCTTCTGTCGAGGGACAACACCCTGCCTCACTTCTTCGGCGTCCGAGACAGCCGGCTGGTCTTTGGGAACGGGGTTGGGGCCCTCGCCGTGTTCTCAGCAGCATTGCTGGTTGCTGTGGGTGGCAACACGAACACCCTGATTCCCCTGTTTGCCATTGGCGTGTTCATCGGCTTTACGCTGTGCCAGGCGGGATTGGTTGTCCACTGGCGCCGCACCAGAGAGCCAGGCTGGACTTGGCGAGCGACGATCAACGGTGTCGGCGCGGCAGTCACCGCCACGGCAGCCGCGATCTTTCTCGTTACTAAGTTCACTGAGGGCGCGTGGGCCGTGGTGCTGGCCATTCCGCTCTTGATGGTGCTGTTCAACAGGATCGAGGTCTACTACTCCGACGCCGCCGAGGATCTGGGAATCGATCTCATCCCCGGGCCGCTCGTCCGGAAGCGCACCCTCGTCGTCGTGCCGGTGACGAGCGTGTCCCGGCTCACCCATCATGTCCTGTCCGAGGCCATCTCCTTGGGGGATGAGGTAATGGCTGTCACGGTGACCTTCGATGGCGTTCAGGTGGGGCTCCCTGACTACCAAGTCGAGCGGAAATGGCAGGAATGGAGCCCAGGAGTGCCCTTGCGGGTCTTGCATACCGAATTCGCATCCATCGTGCAGCCGATCGCACGGCTGGTCGACGAGCTCCGAGCAGACACGGAGTGCCACGTAGCCGTTCTGATTCCGGTCGGCATTCCTCGGCGCCTCCGGTACCGATTGCTCCATAACCAGGTCGACCTGGCGCTAGCCGCAGAGCTACACAAACGGCCAGACGTCATCGTGGCGCGAGTGCCTATGCCGATCATGGTGAAAAAAACACACCGGCGATGTTGATCGATCCGGCCTACGAGCTCGCGTGGTTTGTCAGATCGCTCCCGCTGTCAAACTTAGGATTCGAAACGGGACCGCATGCCGAGTACATGGTTCAGTCGAACCAAGGGGATGAAGAGATGCCGAGGGTGTGCACGCACCTCAGTTCGATACGTCCGCAAGCGCCGCCGATATTGGCTTGTCAAGACTGTCTGGCAACCGGTCGTAGGGATTGGGTGCATCTCCGGATGTGTATGACCTGCGGTCATGTTGGGTGCTGTGACAACTCGCCCGGGCGCCATGCGACGAAGCATTTCTCGACGACCGGTCATCCCATCATTCGATCCCTCGAGCCTGGCGAGAATTGGTTCTGGTGCTATGTCGACGAGATATTCGCCATGCCATGACCCAGTCCGTTCACGGACGTGATTGGCCGCCTTCCGGATTGGTGTCGGCACGGGCTGACGAGGTGTCCGGTGCATGATCGCCGACCTATGGCTATGCATGAGGGTGGCATGGGCAGTGTGCTCTCCCAGGTAACCGAAACAGCCGATGAATATCATGCGTTTCCCCGGCTTACCGACGGACAGATGCACCTCGTGGCCGAGCATGGCCAGAAAAGGACGACCGTAGCTGGCGAAATGCTGTTTCGCCAGGGAGACCGGACCTGCGATTTCTTTGTCATCGTCAGCGGTCTGATCGCCACGGTCGACGGACCTGGTCCGGACGGAGATGTCATCGGTGTGCACGGACCCGGCCGCTTCCTTGGGGAGCTGGGCCTCCTGACTGGCGAGCCGGTGTTCGTCACCTCGGTGGTCGCCCAGGCGGGCGAGGTGATCGACGTGCCTGTGGAGAGCCTTCGTCAGCTGATGACCACCGACTCCGACCTGGGCGACATAGTGCTTCGTGCCTATCTCGTCCGTAGATCGATCCTGCTCAAGCAAGGCGACGGGTTCCGGATCGTGGGTTCGCATTTCTCCGCCGACACCAGGAGGCTGCGGGAGTTCGCCACGCGCAACCGCCTCCCTCATCGGTTGGTCGATCTCGAGAAGGACCGGTCCGCCGAAGCCCTGTTGCGCCAGCTCAAGGTGGCCCCGGAAGATACCCCCATCATCTTGTGGAGCGATCGGATACTTCGGAACCCGACCAATGCAGAGCTGGCCAAGGCAATCGGCTTGCTAGAACCATTGGAATTCGAAGCCCGAGCAGATCTGGTGGTCGTGGGCGCGGGACCGTCCGGACTTGCGGCTGCCGTTTATGGAGCATCGGAAGGCTTGGCCACGGTGGTGGTCGACGGGTCAGCAGCCGGAGGCCAAGCGGGACTGTCACCTCGAATCGAGAACTATCTCGGCTTCCCTGCAGGGGTCTCCGGTGGGGAGCTCGCCGAGCGGGCAGTCCTCCAGGCTCGAAGGTTCGGTGCTCACATCGCCGTTCCCGCAGCGGCCGGCGCCTTGGAGAGTTGCGGAGGCAGCTATCTCGTTCGGCTCGAGGACGGGAGCAGCGTGTTCACCCGCGCTGTCATCGTGGCCACCGGCGCCCGTTACCGGCGACCGGACATTCCCGAGCTACCGCAGTTCGAGGGGATCAGCGTCTACTACGCGGCAACGCAGGTGGAGGCTCAGCTCTGTGCCGGAGATCCTGTGACGGTTGTAGGTGGAGGAAACTCGGCCGGTCAGGCTGCACTGTTCCTGGCCAAGCATTCGGCATGGGTCACGGTGGTCGTGCGCTCCGAGAGCCTCGAAGAAAACATGTCCCGGTACTTGGCCGACCGAATCGAGCACACCGCCAACATCAATGTGCAGTTGTGCAGCGAAGTGCGGTCGCTGATCGGTAAGGACGGGGCTCTGGAGGCACTCGTCGTGGTCGACCGGGGCGACGGTCTGCGACGCAGGCAAGAGGCAAGAGCACTGTTCATCTTCATCGGCGCCGATCCACATGTCGCCTGGCTGGGGGACCACCTGGCGTTGGACGATCGCGGCTATATCCTCACTGGCAACGACCTCATCGAGGAGGCCGTCCGGGTGGGGGACAACCCAGGCGGCGAAGGTCATCAGCCCACCATGCTCGAGGCCAGCAGTCCGGGAGTGTTCGCTGTCGGAGACGTGCGAAGCGGTTCGGTCAAGCGGGTGGCCGCCGCCGTCGGTGAAGGCTCGATGGCCATTTGGCTCGTCCATCAATACCTGGCCGAACGCTCGACTGGCTAGGAAAGTCGGCTCGAGCACCACGCGACCGCGGGGTCTCCGCATACCCCTGCGGCGCGACATTGGTGAGAGGTCACAATCGCCGAGAGGAGAACGTCATGCTGCTCCGTTTCGATCCGTTCCGGGACCTCGACCGTGTCACCCAGCTGGTCACCGCGCGTCCCGAGGCGATGCCGATGGATGCCTATCGGGAAGGAAACCAATTCGTGGTGCACTTCGACCTGCCCGGGGTCAATCCTGCCTCCATTGACCTCACCGTCGAGAAGAATGTGTTGACGGTCCGAGCCGAGCGGAGTTGGCAACCGAGCGACCAACAGGAAATCCTGGTGGCCGAACGACCCCAGGGCTCTTTCAGTCGCCAGCTCTTCCTAGGCGACAGCCTTGATGCCGACCAGATTCGGGCCACCTACGAGCAAGGGGTGCTGACGCTCTCCATCCCGGTGGCTGAGCAAGAGAAGGCACGAAAGGTCGAGATCACCGTCAATGGTAAGGAACGCGTGCCGGTGGGAGCGGGTGCGGGCAGCGGGGCGTAATCCCTGGCCAGTAGAGCAACAGTCTCTGCTGCTGCAGGGGAAGCGCTGTACCGGAGGACAAGGGTTCGCACGACAAGAGGAGCGGAGATGGCCAAAGCAGTAGGCATCGATCTGGGAACGACCAACTCGGTGATCGCCACCGTGGAGGGGGGCCAGCCGATCGTGGTCCCCAACGCCGAGGGATCGCGGACGACGCCGTCCGTGGTTGCCTTCACGGACCAAGGTGACCGGTTGGTCGGCCAGTTGGCGCGACGCCAAGCCGTACTCAACCCCAAGGGCACCATCTCGTCGGCCAAACGGTTCATCGGCCGGCACTTCGACGAGGTGGCGTCCGAAACCAAGGCGGTTTCATTCGACGTCGTCAGTGGTCCCGACGGCATGGTGCGGTTCGACGTGCGGGGAAAGCACTATGCCCCCGAGGAGATCTCGGCCCTTGTCCTGCGCAAATTGGCCGAGGACGCCGGTAAGTTCCTCGGCGAGAAGGTGACTGAGGCGGTCATAACCGTTCCCGCCTACTTCAACGATGCGCAGCGCCAGGCCACCACCGATGCCGGCCGGATCGCCGGGATCGAGGTCATGCGCATCATCAACGAGCCGACGGCGGCCGCGTTGGCCTACGGCCTTGACAAGAAGTCAAATGAAACCGTCCTGGTGTTTGACCTCGGAGGTGGAACCTTCGATGTAAGCATTCTCGATGTGGGTGACGGTGTCGTCGAGGTGCGCGCCACCTCGGGTGACACCCACCTCGGTGGCGACGACTTCGATCGACGACTCGTCGATTATCTGGCCACCCAGTTCCAGTCCGACACCGGCATCGACCTGCGAAACGACCCTCAGGCGCTGCAGCGACTGTTCGAGGCGGCCGAAAAGGCCAAGATCGAGCTTTCTTCGGTAACCCAGACGCAGGTGAACCTACCCTTCGTGACCGCTGATGCCAGTGGCCCGAAGCACCTGGTCACGACGGTCATGCGTTCGACCTTCGACGAGATCACTGCTGACTTGGTGGATCGCTGCCATGAACCGGTGCAACAGGCCATGCAGGACGCAAAAGTCACCGATGCCGACATCGACGAGGTCATCCTGGTCGGTGGGTCGACCCGTCTTCCCTCGGTCCAGACCCTCGTCCGTCGTCTGACGGGGGGCAAAGACCCCAACATGACTGTCAATCCCGACGAGGTGGTCGCTATTGGTGCCGCGGTCCAAGCAGCCATCTTGAGGGGCGAGGTCAAAGACGTCCTTCTCTTGGACGTCACGCCACTGTCACTTGGCCTGGAGACGATGGGCGGCCTGATGACCAAGGTCATCGAACGAAACACCACCATTCCGGCCCGGCGCTCAGAGACCTTCACCACCGCCGAAGACAACCAATCGGCGGTTGACATCGTGGTCCTTCAGGGCGAACGGGAGCGCGCAGCCGATAATCGGGTACTCGGCCGCTTCCGCCTCGAGGGAATCCGCCCGGCGCCGCGGGGTACGCCCCAAGTAGAGGTGATGTTCGAGATCGACGCCAATGGAATTCTGCACGTGTCGGCACGGGACAAGGACACCGGCAAGGAGCAGAGCATCACCATCAGCGACACCGCCAACCTCGACTCGAGCGAGATTGATCGCATGGTTGCCGATGCCGAACGGTACCGATCAGAGGACGTCGCCGCCCGCCAGCAGATTGATGCCCGGAATGAATTGGACTCGGCCGCCTACCAGGTGGAGCGCCGGCTGGCCGAACTGGGTGACGCCGTGCCCGTTCACGAGAAGGCACGGGCCGAAACGCTGGTCGCCGACGCCCGAAGCGCCCTCAATGAGAACGCTCCGATTGAACGCATCCAGCCCCTCACGGCCGAGCTCCAACAGGTATTCCACGGCCTCGGGGCTGGGAGACCGGACGGGGACGGCACCAACGGATCCGGCGCAGCAGAGGGTTCTGACGACGATGTGATCGATGCCGATTTCACGGTGAGCTGACCGTGGTCGCCGCTGATCCCTCGGAGATCGATGAGGCCTCGTTCGATCGGCACGGGGAAAACGGAGGCGTCGCCGACGACCATGGAGGACCGCCATCGGGCCATACCGCCCCTGAGTTGACCAACGATCAGTCGGTGCGTGGGCCGGACGAGACCGACCTCGACGTGCCGCTCCGGCGGGCCCTCGCTGACCTCGACAATCTCCGTAAGCGATCGGAGCGAGAGCTTGCCCGGGTTCGTTCGGCCGAGCGGGCCGACATGGCTGGATTGTGGCTGCCTATCGTGGACGATCTGGATCGTGCCATCCAACACGCAGGCAGCGACGATGGGGCCCTGGTCGAGGGGGTGCGGGCTGTTCGCGACCAGGCCCTTTCGCTGTTGGCCGGCCTGGGCTTCCACCGGTTCGACGACATCGGCAAACCCTTCGACCCGAGCCGACACGAGGCGGTCGGGGTCCTGGATGGCGAGGGGAACCCTGGGACCGTGTTGGCGGTCGTGCGCCCGGGGTACGACGCCCCCGGTGCCATACTTCGACCGGCCGGGGTGATCGTCTCGCGAGGGGCGTGATGGCTGACCAGACAATGCGTCGGGATTTCTATGAGGTACTCGGCATCGGGCGGGATGCGAGCCCGGAGGAGATCCAGCGGGCGTATCGCAAGCTGGCCCGGACCTACCATCCCGACGTCAACAAGGACCCAGCAGCGGAAAGTCGATTCGTCGAGGTGTCAGAGGCCTACGACGTCCTATCCGATCCGGAGTCCCGCAAGCGCTA
The DNA here is from genome assembly GCA_035552655.1 of Acidimicrobiales bacterium. Taxonomy (GTDB): domain Bacteria; phylum Actinomycetota; class Acidimicrobiia; order Acidimicrobiales; family RAAP-2; genus DASXMT01. Next base: position 8,468 of record DASZLD010000112.1, on the reverse strand, counting down.
TGACGCGTTCGGGCACGACTTCCGTCACGTACCCGAAGGTGTAGACCCATCGACCTGGGCACAGTCTCGGTCCGGCGCTCCTACCGGGTCTCGCCGAAGCCGTCGGGCACGCAGCTCACCGACTGGCTCCTGGGGGGGTGCCGATTTCGAGGGTCAAGGCGTGGATATGGGGGACCTGTTTCGCGACCTCTTCGAGACCACCCAGCGATCGGGCTGGGGGTCTGTCGCCGGTGCCGACCAGGAGACCGAGATCGAAGTGTCCTTCGACGAAGCGTTCCGGGGGGGTAGACGCCGCATCACCCTCTCCGGTCCAGACGGTACCCGAGACCTCCAGGTAACCATCCCGGCGGGCGTGGTCGACGGCCAGCGCATCCGTTTGGCCGGCCAAGGGGGCCTCGGGAATGGTCAGGGCGCGAATGGTGATCTCTATCTGATCGTACGAGTGAGGCCTCATCCCCGGTTTCGTCTCGAAGGCCGGAACGTGCACGTCGAGGTGCCTGTCTCGCCGTGGGAGGCGGCTCTGGGTGCCTCCGTACCCGTGGAGACGCCCGGCGGTGAGGTCCAGATGCGAGTGCCGGCGGGAAGCTCAAGCGGTCGTCGAGTTCGACTTCGCCATCGCGGCATGCCAAACCCTCGTGGCGACGCCGGAGACGTACTAGCTGAGATACGAATCAGGGTCCCGCATTCGTTGACCGATGATGAGCGGAGACTGTTCGAGGAGTTGGCCAAGACGTCTTTGTTCGATCCGAGGCGGCGTCGATGACCGTCGCCCTCGTGCCGGTGCCGTTGTTGAGCACTGAGTCGTTTGCGCGGGTCGCGGGACTTCACCCCGAGTTAGTGCGCCGATTTGTTTCACTCGGCCTGCTCGATGCGAGTCAGGATGTGTCGGGGTCGCTTCAGTTCTCGCCTCGAGAGCTCGCCAACGTGGCCCGGATACGGCGGCTGCGAGCCGGGCTTGCTATCAACTACACCGCCGTCGGGGTGGTCATTGACCTCCTTGATCGAATCGCCGAGCTCGAAGCCGCACTGGAGGTGCGGTCTCGCCCCACGGGAGGCCGACCATGAATCCGGACCGTTTGACCCAGAAGTCACAGGAAGCGTTGCACGACGCCCAGAGCCTGGCGATGCGTCTTGGCCACACTGAGGTTGACAGCGAACATCTGCTCGTGTCCTTGATCGACCAATCCGATGGTCTCGTCCCCCAGCTTCTCAGCCATGTCGGAGCCGACGTAGCGGCACTCCGGGCATCGGTAGAGCGGGACCTGGGCAATCGACCCCGGGTTTCTGGACCGGGGGCCGCCCCCGGGCAGGTGTTTGTCACCCAACGCCTGTCACGGCTGTTCGATAGCGCCGAACAGGAGGCGGAGCGCCTGGGTGATGACTATGTATCGGTGGAACACCTGGTCATCGCTTTGCTCCGGGAAGGGCCCGCCGGCGCAGCCGGCCACCACCTCAGTGAGCAGGGTGTGACCCTCGAAGGGTTCCTGGGGGCGTTGTCGGCGGTCCGAGGGCATCAACGCGTGACCTCGGCTACGCCCGAAGGTGCCTATGAAGCTCTGGCCAAGTACGGGGTCGACCTGGTGGCAGAGGCGCGAGCCGGGCGTCTCGACCCGGTCATCGGGCGTGACGCCGAGATCCGCCGGGTCGTCCAGATCCTCTCTCGCAAGTCGAAGAACAACCCAGTACTGATCGGCGATCCCGGCGTGGGCAAGACGGCCATCGTCGAGGGACTGGCTCAGCGCATTCACAACGGTGATGTACCCGAAGGCCTTCGGGACCGGACGGTGTTCGCCCTGGATATGGGGTCCCTGGTCGCTGGGGCCAAGTATCGCGGCGAGTTCGAGGAGCGACTGAAGGCCGTGCTGGCAGAGGTGAAGGCGGCCGAGGGCCGACTGCTGATGTTCGTCGACGAGCTGCACACCGTGGTCGGTGCCGGCGCCGCTGAGGGCGCCATGGATGCCGGCAACATGCTGAAGCCGATGCTGGCTCGAGGTGAGCTGCACATGATTGGGGCCACGACGATCGACGAGTATCGACGGCACATCGAAAAGGATGCGGCCCTGGAGCGCCGGTTCCAGACCTTGATGGTGGAAGAACCCTCCGTTGAGGACGCCATTTCCATCATGCGGGGGCTTCGAGAGCGCCTGGAGGTCTTTCACGGGGTCAAGATCCAAGATGCTGCTCTCGTCTCGTCGGTTCGACTCAGCCATCGGTACATTTCGGGTCGCTTCCTTCCCGACAAGGCCATCGATCTGGTGGACGAGGCATGCGCCATGCTCCGCACCGAGATCGACTCCATGCCCGCCGAACTAGACGAGCTCACCCGGCGGGTCATGCGGCTGGAGATCGAAGAGGCTGCGCTGGCCAAAGATGAGGATGTGGCCAGTGAGGAGCGCCTGTCCGAGCTGCGTCGGGAGCTGGCCGACCTTCGGTCGGAGGCCGATGCGATGAGGGCCCAGTGGGAGGCTGAGCGGCAGGCCCTCCACAGGGTCCAAGACCTCCGCCAGGAGATCGAGCAGGTACGGCACCGCGCCGAGGAGGCCGAGCGGGCCTACGATCTCAACGGAGCGGCCGAGCTCCGGCATGCCACGTTGCCCGAGTTGGAGCGCCGACTCGAGGCCGAAGAGACCCTATTGGGCAAGAAGCACGGTACTCGCCGCTTGCTCCGAGAGGTGGTCACCGAAGAGGAGATCGCCATGATCGTGGCACGCTGGACCGGTATACCGGTCAGCCGAGTGGAAGAGAGCGAACGGGACAAGCTGTTGCGCCTCGATCACATCCTCCACGAGCGGGTGGTCGGTCAGGACGAGGCGGTGCAGGCGGTCACCGACGCCATCGTCCGATCGAGAGCCGGGATCGCCGATCCGACCCGGCCTGTTGGGTCGTTCATCTTCCTCGGTCCAACCGGGGTCGGCAAGACCGAGTTGGCGAGAGCGCTGACCGCCACCTTGTTCGACACCGATGAGAACATGATCCGACTGGACATGACGGAATACCAAGAGCAGCACACCGTCAGTCGGCTGATCGGAGCTCCACCTGGTTATGTCGGCTACGAGGAAGGTGGCCAGCTGAGCGAGGCGGTTCGGCGTAAGCCGTACTCGGTGGTGCTGTTCGATGAGATCGAAAAGGCTCACCCGGATATTTTCAATACCCTCTTGCAAGTGCTCGACGATGGTCGTCTGACCGACGGCAAGGGTCGAATGGTCGATTTTCGCAACACGGTGCTGGTTATGACCTCAAACATCGGCTCCGAGTACCTGTTGGAAGGGGTCAGCGATTCCGGGGAGATCAAGCCTGATGCCCGTGAGCTGGTCATGGGCGAGCTGACCCGCCGGTTCAGGCCAGAGTTCCTCAACCGGCTGGATGACGTCGTCCTCTTCAAGGCGCTGACCCTTTCGGAGATCGAGCGAATCGTTGAGTTATTGCTCAACGACCTCCGCCAGCGTCTGGTCGAGCGTCGCCTGAGCCTAACGGTGACCCCAGCGGCCCGGCACCTGATAGCTCAACAAGGATTCGACCCGATCTACGGGGCTCGGCCCTTGCGGCGCTTCATCGCCCGTCAAGTCGAGACTCAGGTGGCCAGGGCATTGCTGGGATCAGATCCCATCGAGGGGGGCGAGGTACGGCTCGATTATGGCGACGATGGCCTGGCCGTATCGATTGAGAGTGCGAACGCCGAGGGCGCGGCGGCGTGAGTCTGTCCGAGTCGACCGTGGTTCGGTGCGCAACCTGCGGGACGAAGAACCGGGTCCCATGGTCTGGTTCAGGCCTACCCAGGTGTGGGAAGTGCAAGTCGCTGCTTCCGTGGATAGCCGAATCCGGAGACGAGACATTTGCCGACGTGGTGACGGCGTCAACCATCCCTGTGCTGGTCGATTTCTGGGCCCAGTGGTGTGGCCCGTGCCGGACGGTAAGTCCCTCGCTCGAGCACCTGGCCCGCGAGCTCACCGGCCAGATCAAGTTGGTCAAGGTCAGTGTCGACGAGTCGCCCAAGTTGGCCGGACAATTCCGGGTGCAGGCCATCCCGACCCTCTTGGTTATATGGGGAGAAAAGGTTCTGTCCCGCCAGACTGGCGCCGCTCCGGAACATCAGTTGAAGACGTGGCTGGAGGAGGCGCTGATGTAGCTTTGATCAGGCGGGGTCCGGAGGACCCCCTTTCCTGACCAGGGCCAGTTGAGCGGCGAGGTTCCGGACCAGGTCGTCCAACCTGCAGTTGCCCGACCCAAGCGATTCAAGGAGCGGGGCAATGGGCGCCGCCCTGAATATCGAGCCCGATGCGGGCGGCGCGTCGAGGCGGCTCGCCCGATTCGATTTCGATGGGAGCGGGTCGTTCCCGGCGAGGCAGGCAAGGAGGTCGGCGATGAACTCGACGTGGGCTGCGAGTGACTCAACGGTGGCTGACAGGTCGGCCTCATCCTCCGGCGCATCACCAGTCTCGGGAGTATTGGCTGCCCGGGGCGCATAAACCGGGGTGGTGACCATGGTGCAACCTTGACATACGGGCCCAGAACCCGAATCCCCCAAACGCGTGGTTTGATGACGTTTAGCCCTCCTGTTTCGAGGGTATCGAAAGGCAACAGAAGGGCAACAAGGGCGCTGTGCCATGGTCGAAAACCGCCACACCGATGCGGTAGCGACGGACGGCGGTCGGTCGCGATCTGGATCACGGCGAGAAGATCGTGGCAACGAGGGGTCTCCTCCCGTGTCCGAGGTGCTGAAGACTCGTGAGCACCAGCTCCTGGGCGTAGCTGCGGTCTGGGGCGTCCCCTTCAGCCCCGAGGAGACGGCTGACCTGTTGGGGGAACCGCTCCACTCCTTGTTGTCTCCCCTGGAATCCCTGGTGGGCGCCGGAGTCCTGCGCTGGGAAGGTGACCTGCTTGCCTTCGTGGACGAAGAGGTACGCGCTTCCCGGTACCGCGAACTTCCTGGCCCACTTCGCATGGCATTGCACCGTGAGGTCGGGAACCGGCTCGGCGCCCGTGAATCGTCGAAGGAACGAATTGCCACCCACCTCAGTCTGGGATCACGTCCTGGGCATAAGCGCGACCTGGATGCACTGGATGGCGCGGTGCGCCAAGCCGTGGACGAGTCACCGGGATCGGCCGCCGAGGCTGCATTGCGGGCCTTCGAGCTGAGCGCGCCGGACGACAATCGACGAGCCGGTCGATCGGTGGTGGCGGCCCGCGCCCTTCTTGCTGCTGGCCGCGTGGATGACGCCTCTGCGCTGGCCAACGACGCGATCGCCATTCTTGACGATGGGGTGGCTGTCGCCCGTTTACGCCTGGTCTTGTCGACCATTCACCTCATGGCCAGCCAGTGGCCCGAGGCCACGATGCAGGCCTCAGATGTGGTCAACCAACCCGGTTTGCCAGACGCGCTGTACGCAGAGGCCAAGCTGGCCCAACTGCGATCCTTCAGGTCTGAGGGAAACGAAATCGGGATGCGCTCCATGGTGGCGGCAATCATGGGCGGCGACGAGGGCTTTGGTGACGATGCTGCGCTTGGTGCTGCATTTGTAGCGAACGCTCAGTGGGCATGGGATGGGGGCCGCCCAGCCGATGCCACCGTCTTTCTTCGTGCTGCCGTGGACCGGGCGGACAGGGTATCGAGCCAGATCGCCTCCGACCACCCCCGGCTTCTCCTGGCCGCGATGCTCACTTCTATCGGCGAGCTGACCGAGGCCAAACACCTGATCGAGCTGAGCTCCGAACGGATCCAACGCACATCCGACACCCTCTGGGCCCCTGCGATCCCGATCCAGATGGCTCGATTGGCATTGGCAAGTGGAAAACTGGATGGCGCCGCCGAATTGGTGAGAATCGGCCTGAGGCAGGCGAGCGAACAAGGCACCACCTACTTCTCGGCCATGGCCGGGTCGGTCATGGCGTCGGTGGAGCTGTACCGGGGGGACCTCAGCGCGGCGGCTGCCGCGGTCGGGCGGAGTCGGGCCGGTTCTCCACCGGCAATCGGGTTCTACGGCGAGTCGGCCATCGTCCAGGCACGTGCCCGGGTTACGGAAGCCGAGGGAAATCCGGAAGAGGCCCTCGAGACCTTGACCGCGGCCTGTCGTGAACCCATCCATCTCCACCGGATTCTCTTGGAGGATCCGACCGTGGCGCCGTGGTGGATACGCGTGGCGCTGTCCGCGGGGAATCGCCCACTGGCCGGAGAGGTGGTGGTCACCATGGAACACCTGGCCCGCAGCAACCGTGAGCTGCCCGGTCTGACAACGAGCGCCATCCACGCTCGCGGTTTGTTCGAGGAGGACCTGTTTGCCCTACAGACGGCCGCCAACAGTCACGTGCACGTCTGGGCTCGCGCTTCCGCCGCCGAGGACGTCGGACGCCTGGCTACCTCATCCGATCATGCCGTGGCCCGATCATTCCTCACGGAGGCTCGAGCGGGATACCGACAGGCCGGCGCCCCCCGGGATGTCAGCCGGGTCGTCCGGGCGATCCGGCGGTGTGATCAGCATTCCAAACGGGGTCCCGGGAGCCGACCGGTGAGCGGCTGGGCCAGCCTGACAGACGCCGAAAGGAGGGTCGCTCTCGCAGTGGCCAAAGGACGGACCAACATGGAAGCAGCGGCGTTTCTCCACCTCTCTCGACACACTGTCGACTTCCATCTCCGTCATATCTTTCGCAAGCTGAACCTGGAATCTCGTGTCGAGCTGGCATGGTCGGTAGCCAATAGCCAGCGTCGGTGGCTCTAACGGGACAGGGGCTCATCTGAGAACTACGCAATCGCGGGGTGCCTGCTGGTCGTCCTTCCACCAGGATCACAGTGTGTCGCCCATTCGACTCCGGTCGTTTCCATGACCTACGCATTGCCGATCGAAGGCACCTGTCGGCACTGTGGGGGTGAGTTGACGCTGTCAGAACTTCTCGCCAGCCGCGATGGCCGGTGTCCTCGGTGCACCACACTCCTCAGCCCCGAATGGACGGAAGTGCTGCTCGACTCGGCGAGTCAGGCCGAACGGTCGGAGCAAGTACTTGTCCTGTCCTTACGACGGCTGGTCGGGCTGCCCGGGAACTTGGTCCTCCTGCCCCACTCGGTGATTGACGCCCTCTTGGAGGAAGTCGGTTGGGAAGGGAAAATGGCCAAGGAACAGCCGGAGCTGCTGGCCGAGGAGGTGCGGCATGCCCGCTTGGCGCTGGAAGGATGGGAGGACCTACAGCCGGCAGCCGACACGCGTTCTCTGGCCAGCCGTCTCGGGGGCTTGGCGGCCCACCTTCGCCGATCAGCTAACGACAGGGAGGCCGCATCGTGACTATTTCGGGCATTCCCAGGTTCCAGCGGTTCTTTCGGACCGCGGCTGGCTTGCGGGTGGACAAAGACGACCTCAAGCGCTACGCCGATTTTGTGAACCGCAAGATCTATGACCTTCTACTGATGGCCGAGGCCACGGCAGAGGCCAACCTACGAGACGTGGTTCAGCCTGAGGATCTTCCGATTACCAAGGGCCTACAGCAGTCGATCCACGAGTTCGAGAAGCTAGATTTCGAATCCGAAATACTGACCATCATCGAGCAGCTCGAGGCCTTACCGCCGCTGGACCTGGAGCTGTCTGAGGCCACAGCGTCCCGCCTCTCGGTGGTCGCCGGAGGGCTTTCGTTGGCATTGGCCCATACGATTCGGATCATCGACCCGGGATTGAAGGCGCCCCATGCAGATGACTGGGAGCGTGCCTTCAGTATCTTCGACCTTCTCTTTTGAGGGCCGCCTCAATCTGATCGAACGGATTCAGGAGCCGTCGCGGGCCAGCGATCCCACAACACCGCCGCCGATCCACAGCCTGACGCTTTCTCGGCGCTCGGAATGGGCCGACCCGGACGTGACCCCCTTCAGATCAGGCTTCAGGGTTGTCCGGCCAATGGCGCACGATGGTTGACTGGCTGGCGGTCCCCAATAGTGCGCCGCTCTCGCTCCAGAGGTGAACATCGCCGTAGCCGAATCCGTTGGCAACCTGGTGGATCCGCACATCGAGCAGTACCCAGTCCGAGCGAACGAGGTGCCCGATCCGGAGAGTGTTGTCGATGCTGTTGCCCCCGGCCCGCAGCCCCAGAGCCTGCCCGATTCCAAACGGGACGTAGTCTCCCAGGATGGCGAGGGACGCCGAGGACATGTCGAGGTCGCCAGGCAATCTGGCCCATAACGCCGACCGCCCGTCCTCAACGCCCGGCCCGGGCAACTCGGCGAGAGCTTTTCCCGAGGCAAGGCGAATGTCAAGGCGGTCAGGGAGCGTGTCGCCCGTCGTGGTCATGCGAATGCCTTTCGGATCACATCGCGACGGAGGAGGAACTTTGGGCATGACCGCCCACGACCCTTGTTCTGTCATGGGGCGACGACCGAGGGCGGCATTGACGGTGAACACCTCCCGGTCCTCGACGTGCCCGATGGCCCGCGCCTGAGTCGTGTGGTGGCCGGCGACGGACACGATGACATCAAGGTCGAGCACCTCGGGTGG
>DASZLD010000111.1:0-6239 GCA_035552655.1 Acidimicrobiales bacterium | reverse complement strand
ACGCCGCCTCCTGCTATCTGCTGGCCCTCCTGTGCCGAAAGCCAGCGAGCAGCTGAGGCGGTGGGGCCACCGAGCGCCGGAGAGGCGTGCCGTGGTTCCAGTCGAGGTGGGGGCGTCCTGGGTGGTTCGTGCGGGCGAGAGGACTCGAACCTCCATCCCCAGAGGGGACCGGGACCTAAACCCGGCGCGTCTGCCAATTCCGCCACGCCCGCGGCCAGGTCAGCCTACCGGCGCTGGCTATAGTCGGCGGGATGCCGGGCCGGCATGACGGGCGTTCTGCCGAAGGGCGCGGCGGCCGTGTTCGAGTCGCCGTCACCGTGTCAGTATTCGAGAAACCCGTGTCCACGGGCACAGAAGCCACAACGCCAGAGGGCGTCGCGGAAAGGAATGGACCAGCGTGGTGTCGATCCCTACCGACGGTGAGACCGGGGACGTGAAGGACCAGGTCGCCAGTTCGAGCTCGTCGGCCGACCAGCCCACGGAGCAGCCAACCGAGAACCTGGACGCGGCGGGCCGGGCCTTGTACCTGGCCGAGGTGATGGCTGACATCGATGCCGAGGTCAAGAGACGGCGGGCCTCGGGCGATCTGCCCGCCGGGCTCGAGCGCGAGCTGGACGAGCTGTTCCTCGAGTTCTCCCCGGTGGGCATGCAGGGCAAAGCCCGACTGCGCGAGACGCTGGCTCTGGTCGATGGTGCCGCCTACGTCGACATCGCCGTGCCCGTCCTGTCCAACAAGGCCGTCGGTGTCTACATCAAGCGCCTGATCCGCAAGTCGCTCAGCTGGTACATGAACTATGTCGTCCACCAGATCACCCGCTTCGCCTGGTCGGTCACTCGGGTGCTGCATCTGGTGGTCGACCACATCGACGACCTGGAGACAACGGTCGACTCGTTGCGGGCGCCGGAGCTGCCCGAATCGGCGGTTCCCGTCCTCGACGCCGGCACCTCGTGGTGGGCGCCCGCAGCCATCGAGTCGGTACGCGGCGTCAGCGGCCGGGTCCTCCACGCCGAGTGTGGCAACGGGTCCCTGGTCGAGGCGCTGGTGGGTGCCGGGATCGACGCCTACGGGGTGGAGCCCAACGAGGTGACGGTGGAACCGGGTATCGAGAAGGGCCTCGACGTACGCGCCGAGTCCATCCTCGATCATCTCCAGGTGGTGTCGGAGGAAGCGCTGGGGGCCATCATCATCAGCGGTCCGGTCCAATGGTTGCACGCCAACGATCGCCAGCGCCTGGTGCAACTGGCATCGAGTCGTCTGGCCGTGGGTGGCATCCTGGTCCTCCAGTCGATCACGCCCGAGGCGTGGCAGCGCTCGGCTCCCTCCCTCGTCACCGACCTGGCTCCCGGGCGGCCGCTGCACGCCGCAACCTGGTCGCATCTCCTGGCCGGACAGGGCGTACAGTCCGTGGCCGTCCACACCGGCGGCGCTGACCGACGGCTGGGGCAGGTGTCGGGATCGAACGGCGATGCTGCCGCCATCAACGCGGTCATCGATGCGGTCAACGAGCTCGTGCTCGGGCCGGCCGAGTACGTGTTGGTCGCGGCGCGGGAGCGGTGACAGCCGTTCATCAATTCGTCCCGGCCCTCCTGCCCCGGGACGCCACCGGTGTCCACACCCTGGCCCTTCGAGACGCCCTGCGATCCCACGGCTGGCAGTCGGACATCTACGTCGAGGCCGCCCACGACGAGCTCCAACACGAGGCTGCGTACTTCGAGGAGTACACCCGGCGCTCGCAGCCGGGGGACATCCTGGTGTACCAGGCCTCCACCGGATCGCCCGTGGCCGAGTATCTCCTGGGCCGGCCCGAGACCCTCGTCCTCAACTACCACAACGTGACGCCGGCATTCTTTTACGCCCCGTGGGAGGCGCATACCGCGGCAAAGGTGACCGAGGCGCGCGCTCAGATCGCCGCCTTGGCTGCCCGCGCCGCCTTGGGCGTGGCCCACTCGCAGTTCAGCGCGGACGAACTGGCCGCCATGGGCTGCCCGTCCACCGAGGTCGTACCCATCCTGGTCAATGTGGGCGACTGGTCCTCGAGCCCCGATCCGGTGGCGACGGCCTCCTGGGCCGCTCGGGCCGACGGTGGCACCGTCTTGCTGTTCGTCGGCCGGCTGTCACCCAACAAGGGCCAAGAGGCGCTGATCGAGGCACTTTGGTTCTACCGCCGGTGGTACGACCACAAGGCCCGCCTCCTCCTGGTCGGGCCGGCCATCACCGGCGCCTATGCCGATGCCCTGATCGACCTGGCCGCCGAGCTGGGGCTGACCGAGGCCGTCATCCACGGCGAGAACCTCACGCCGGCCGAGCTGGCCGCCTGGTACGGCGCCGCTGACATCTTCGTGTGCCTCTCGGACCACGAGGGATTCTGCATCCCCCTCCTCGAGGCCATGCAGTTCGATCTTCCCATCGTGGCTTTCGCGGCCGGCGCCGTGCCCGAGACCCTGGGACCGGCCGGGATCCTGCTCGAGACCAAGCGTCCGAGCGTGGTGGCCGCCGCCGTTGATCGGGTCCGCGGTGACCCGGTGCTCACCGCGTCGCTGGTCGCTCGGGGTCGCCGACACTTGCACGACTTCGACGCCAGTCGCACCAGGGCGCGGTACGTCGAGGTGCTGGAGGCATTGGACAGACAGGAGCTGTGCGCCCGATGAAACTGACGCTTGTCACCCCGCGGTACGGACTCGAGGTCATCGGGGGGGCAGAGACTGCGGCCCGCATGCTGGCCGAACGTCTGTGCCTGCGCCCGGACTGGTCGGTCGAGATCCTGACCAGCTGCTCACTCGACCATCTGACCTGGGAGAACACCGAGCCGGCCGGATCCTCCGACTTGAACGGGGTGACCGTTCGCCGTTTCCCCACCGCCAGCCGCCGATTGCCCGACTACTTCGCCCTCGACGGGATGCTGCGGATCTCCCCGTCCACGGCCACCCTTCGTGAAGCCCGGCAGTGGGTGGCGCTGAACGGACCCCTGTGCCCGGAGCTGATCGAGGCGGTCACCGACAGCGACAGCGATGTCATGGGTTTCTACCCGTACCTGTTCGCCACCAGCGTGGACGGCATCGCCGCCGCCCGGGTCCCGACCGTCCTCCACCCCGCTGCTCACGACGAGGCCGCCCTCTACCTGCGGGCCTTCCGACACAGCTACCGGGATGTGGGGGGCATCGTCTATCACACCCAGGCCGAGCGCGAACTGGTGGAGGGCGTCTTCTCGGTCGGGTCCAAGCCGCAGCTGGTGCTCGGGCTCGGCGTCAACGATCCCTCGGGCGCGGGGCGAGCGGGTGGGGAGATCCTCGGCCTCGGCGACCGGCCCTACCTCTGCTATCTGGGTCGAGTGGACGAGCACAAGGGCTGTTCGATGCTGGCCGAGTTCTTCGCCCGGTACAAAGAACGCCGACCGAGTGACCTGGCCCTGGCTTTCGTGGGACCGGTCTCGGCCAAGTCGCCGGACCACCCCGACATCGTGGTGACCGGGACGGTGTCCGAAGCGGACAAGTGGGACATCCTGGCCGACGCCAACACCATGGTCTCGTCGTCGGCCTACGAGTCGTTCTCCCTGGTACTGCTGGAGTCGTGGACCTTGGGGGTGCCCGTCCTGGTCAACGCCACCTGTGCCGCCACCATGGAGCACTGCCGCCGGTCCGGCGGCGGACTGTGGTTCGACTCCTACCGCTCCTTCGAGGTGGCGGTGGACCGACTGGCCGGTGACGCCGGGCTGCGATCGTCGTTGGGCCAGGCGGGCCGGGCCTACACCGACCATTACTACCGGTGGCCCTCGATCATCGACCGGTACTCGACCTTCCTGGAGCAAGTGATCGAACGGGGGCGGCAACCATCACTCAACGACGGGGCGGTGACTAGGGTCGTTGACGCACTGCGCGAACCGGAGGGGCGGCATGCCGGACAACGAAGCTGACGACGCGGGGGGCCCCGGCGCACCGGCGACCGACCATGCCCCTTCGGCGGCCGAGGCGGAGCTGCTCGACGTGTTCTCCCGGTTGGCTCCGGCAGGCACCCACCGCTGGAACTTCCAGGAGTCCATGGGCCGGCTCAACCCGCAGCCGCCGCCCGCCCCCGCCGCCGTGGTCCCGCCCTGGGAGGGGTTGCCCCCCGATGTGTGGGCTCGCGGGCGTTCGGCCCAGGTCGGCCAGCGCATGGTGGGCGACGTGCTGGCCGCCGTGGCCGATCTGCTGGCGACCGATGCCAGGGCGGCGGCGACCGAAGCGGCGGGGGCCCAGGCCCAGGCCGACCGCCAGCAGTTCACCGCGGCGTGGGACGCCCTCCGATATCTGGCCGTGCGGCTCGAGCGGCTGGAGCGCCGAAGCGATGTCGTGGCCGACCTGTTCCCCGATCTGGCCCGGGACGTGCCCGAAGCCGACGTGGGCCCCTGGGCCGAGCACCTTGCCCACTGGTTCACCCCGCCCGAAGCGGAGGGTTCGGTGATCCATGGTGAGTCCGGCGATGGCTCACTGCTGCGAGCGTTACGTGCGCTCGGCTACCAGGTCAGGGGGATCGAACCCAGGGCGGAACGCGTCTGGGCCGGCGCCGGGGATCCGACCGTAACCCTGGGTGAGGTGACCGATCGCCTGGGCGACGTGGCCGACGGGGAGCTGGCCGGGGTGATCCTGAGTGGTTGTATCGACCGGCTGGATCTGCCGGGAAAGCTCCTCCTGACCGAGCTGGCCCTGAGCAAGACGACGCCGGGGGCCACGGTGGCGGTGCTCCCCACCGACCAGCAGGCCTTCGCCGACGCCTCTCCGGTCACGGCCCTGGATCTGGCGCCCGGGCGTCCCCTCCATCCCGAGACCTGGTCCGCCGTCTTTGCCCGAGTGGGTCTGGCCGACGTGCGCTGGCACCGGCCCGAGGGTGGGGGGCTCACCCATGCCGTCGTGGGCAGGCGTCGCTAGTGGCCGCCATCCACCAATTCGTGCCCATGCTGCACCACCACGACGCGGTGGGGGAGCACACCATGGCTCTGCAGGCCCTCCTCCGGGCCGAAGGGGTTGCGTCGAAGATCTACTCGGAGCTTCCCGATCCGCACACGGCTGACCGGACCTCTCCCTATCTCGACTACGAGGCCGAGGCCGACCCGGGCGACGTGCTCGTCTATCAATTCGCCACCGAATCGGCCATGGCCGGTTGGCTGCTGCAGCGGGACCAGCCCCTCGTCATCAACTACCACAGCGTCACCCCTCCCCGGTTCTTCGCCCCCTGGAATCTGGGCATCACCCAGATCCAGACGGCCTGCCTCCAGGAGCTGGCCATGGTGGCGCCCGGGGCCACGCTGGGCATTGCCGTATCCGAGTTCGATCGGGCCGAGCTGCGCGAGGCGGGCTGCCCATCGACCGAGGTGGTCCCGGTGCTGACCGCCGGACGGCACCTCCCACCCGCGGACGCCCCGTTTGGTCGCTGGCTGCAGTCCGTCGCCGGATCCACCACGTGGCTGTCGGTCGGGCGTCTGGCCCCGAACAAGTCCCACCACCTCGCTATCGCCGCCCTGTTCGCCCACCGGATGGCCACCGATCCGTCGGCCACCCTGATCGTGGTGGGCTCGCCGGCGGAGCCTCACTATGCCGCCGCTCTCCGTCACTACGCCGCCCAGCTCGGTCTGGGCGACGCCGTCCGGTTCCTGAGCGGCATCTCCGAGGCGGAACTGGCGGCGTGCTACGAGGTGGCCGACGTGTTGGTCATGTTGTCGGCCCACGAGGGTTTCGGAGTACCCCTGGTCGAGGCCATGCGCCAGGGCGTGCCCATCGTGGCCCGTGACGCCGGCGCCGTGGGCGAGGTGCTCGGCAACGTGGGCGTCCTATTGGCCAGCACCGGCCCCCTCGAGGTGGCCACGGCGGTGCAGGGCGTGTCCGGCGATTCGGAGGCTCGGGAGCGGGCACTGGCCGGAGCGGACGAGCAGCTGCAGCGATTGGCCATCGCATCGGCAGGGAAACGGCTGGTCGAGGCCCTGTTGGCCGTGGCCGGCGCCGGCGGCCAGTCACCCTGAGACCGGGGCTGGACCCGTCGGGGCTGCACCGGCAGGAAGCGGCGACCAAGTAGGCTTTGCGCCTATGGATGACTTCAGTGGCGACACTCGCCGACCCTTCGGCGCCCCTCTGGGTGCCGGGCCCACCGCCATGACGCCGGACGTGCGCGGCGCGGGAGCCGACGCCGACATCGGGGCGGGGGCCGACATCTTCAGGCGCCTGTTGAAAGAGCGGATCGTCTTCATCGGCTCGGCCATCGACCAGAACAC
>DASZLD010000110.1:0-8676 GCA_035552655.1 Acidimicrobiales bacterium | reverse complement strand
AAGGTGGCGAAGTTGGCCGGCTGGGCCGTGGTCTGGGCCGTGACCAAAAAGCCGCCACCGATGCCGGCCACCAGGGCCCCGAGGCCGGCCACGATGATCTTCATGGGCACCACGGATATGCCCATGGTGCGAGACCCCGGTTCGCTCCAGCGCACGGCGTTCAACGCCAGCCCTGTCGTGGAGCGTCGGAGGTTTACGATGAACAGGGCCACGATGGCAAAGGCCCCCAGACACACATAGGCAAAGGCGTGGTCGGTCGAGGCCCAGGTGGGCCGGAGCACGTTCACCCCGAGGCCCTGGTTCTGGAAGATGCCCAGAGTGAACACCAGGTTCTCCATCAACAACCCGAAGGTCAGGGTGACCAGGGCCACATAGAGCCCCCCCAAGCGGATGGTGAGAAAGCCGATGAGGAGCCCCATGGGGAGAGCGACGAGTCCCCCCACGACGATGGCGGCCAGGATGGGCCACCCGTGGTTGGTGGCCAGCTGGGAGGCGGTGAGCCCTCCGACCCCGGCAAAGGTGATCTGGCACAGCCAGATCATCCCCCCTTCGCCCGTGACCAGGGTGAAGGACAAAAAGATGATGGCGTAGGCGAAGGCCTGGGCCACCAGGCCCACCCAGAACCCCTGGACGAGGATGGGCAGCACGGCGGCCATGGCCATGAGCACCAATGGTCCCCCGTATTTGGACACGAGGCCGAGGGAGCCCGAATCGAGGGCGCTGGAAGTGGATCCGGCCAGCTGGGATTCCCCTTGGGGGATGATGGCCATGTCCAGGGCCCCACCCACCCGCTCGGTCTCTGACACCTGGCCCCGGCGGATGAGGTTGTAGAGCAAAAAGACGGCGATGAACATGAAGGGCACGGCGTCGACGATCTCGGTGGTCACGTTCGAGCTCGGGGGCAGATAGCGCTGGATGAGCGAGGTGACCACACCCATGAGCAAACCGACGATCACCGCGATGGGCAGGCTCTTCAGCTTGGCCGCCACCACGGCGGCAAAGGCGGCGGCGATCAACAGGGTGAAGTTCCCCGGATCGAGGCCGATGATGGGAGCAGCCAGCACCCCGGCCAGGCCGGCGAAAAAGGTGCTGACGGCCCACACCCCGATCGACACTGCATTGGGGCTCGTCCCCGACAGGGCGGTCATCGAGGGCGAGTCCACCATGGCCCGGACCTTCAAGCCCACGTCGGTGTAGCGCAGGACCACGGCTCCGAGCACCACCGTGGCCACCACGCAGATGTAGACGATGATCTGGTCCATGGTGACGGGGACGCCGATGAAGTTGAACACCCGCACCGGTTCGGGGGCGAGGCCCGGGGCCTTCAAGATGGCCCCCGATCCGAAGATCAGCGTGGCGATGGCCGGGATGGTGACCAACAGGCCCAGCGTGGCCACCACCTTGATCAACGGTGAGGACAACCGCAGGTATCTGAAGAGCACGAAATACAAGAAAACACCGAGGGCGGGACCGGCGATGACGATGGACACCACCCCCGAAGGGACGATGCCCCAGTTCAGTTGGGTGTGCAGGTAGTAGTAGAAGCGGGCGATGAAATAGGCCAGGGCTCCAAAGGAAAAGTTCAGGATGCCCGAGGAGACGTACGTGATGACCAACCCGGCCGAGGCGATGGCGTAGATGCCTCCGAGCACCAGCCCGGCGATCACGTATTGAAGCATGAAGCGCCTCCCCCTTCCCTTACTTCAGCGACACAGCCGCTGCAATGTACACCGCTCGGTCCATGCTCGGCCTCACTTGACCGAATCGTCAGCTGACCACGCCCGCTCTCCTATTTCCTTTTTGTCGGGGGTCCAACCAACAGCCGGAACATTAGTGGCCGAGACCATCGGCTGCCAGCTTGCCTTTTTTACTGATAATCCGTGCATATTTGCCTAACTTGACCGCCCACAGGCCAGATCGTAAGCTCCCCGTAACATTTTCCGTTGGCAGTTCCCCTCATAAGTAGGGGTCGACACCATGCCAACATTCATCACTATCGGGGGGAACACGTGCGTTTTAAGCTGATTAAGGCCGGAACAGCAGCGGTCGCGGCGATGGGGCTCGCCGCCTCCGTCGGAGTACCGGCTACCAACGCTTCGGCTGCGGCCACGGGTTCCCCCATAAAGATTGCGCTGATCACCTCGGAGACGGGTGTCGCTGCCGCCGAATTCCAGACTTCGCCCCAGGGCTTTCTGGCTCGCATCGCCCTGCAGAACGCCAACGGCGGCGTGAACGGGCACAAGATTGTGCCCATCGTGATCAACGACCAGGGCAGCACCAGCCAGGTGGCGACGGCCACCCAGCAGGCCATCTCCGACGGCGTCATCGGCATCGTGAGCGTCACGCCGTTCTTCTTCGCCGCCTACAAGTTCCCACAGCAGGCCGGCATACCCGTCACCGGCGGGGCCTTCGACGGCCCCGAGTGGGGCCAGCAGCCCAACACCAACATGTTCGACTCGGACGGCGCCGCCACCAGCAACGCCGTCCCCGTCAACGACGGCATCGGCAAGTTCTTCAAGTCCAAGGGAGGCACGGTGCTCGCCTCCTACGGCTATGGCGTGTCGCCCACCTCGGCTCACTCGGCCAATTCGACGGCCAAGTCGGCCAAGCTGGCCGGCCTGAAGGTCGGCGTGCTCGACACCTCGATCCCCTTCGGTGGCGTGGACTTCACCACCCAGGTGTTGACGGCCAAGGCCAAGCACGTCAACACCCTCTACGCCGGACTGGACAACAACTCCAACTTCGCCCTGATCACCGCGTTGAAGCAGGCCGGGGTGAACTTGAAGGTGGCTGAGTTCCCGACCGGGTACGAGCCCGACATCATCAACACGCCGGCCTGGCAGGCCGTTCAGGGCGTCTACTTCCTCTCCGAGTTCCGCCCGACCGCCATCCCCAACCCCGGCACGGTCCAAATGGCCAACGCCCTCCTCAAGTACCAGAAGCGTTCGTTGAAGGACTTCCCCACCTACAACATCTACGAGGCATACCTGGGCGCCGACCTCATGATCAAGGGACTGCAGCTGGCCGGGAAGAACCCCACCTCGGCCGGGGTCATCAAGGCCCTCCGCGGCGTCAAGTCCTACAACGGCAACGGGATCCTGCCCGTCTCCATCAACTACTCGACGGACTTCGGCAAGGCCGCCCCCATTGCCTGTGGCTGGTACATGCAGGCGCAGAAGAACGGCTTCGTGGCCAACAGCGTGCAACCTCTGTGCGGGAAGACCATCGCCGGTACGACGTCTCTGTCCTACCCGTGATCGGCGACTTGAGCCGTCGGCCTGATTAGGTAGCCAGCCGGATCATTCTCGATCGTCAATCACCGTGGGGGTGGTCACAACGAAAACGGATGCGGCTGTTTGCTGGGGAGCCGACACGGAGTGGAGCGTCGAGGAGATCGACCTCGACCCACCCCGAAACGGCGAGGTCCTGGTCCGCCTGGTGGCTTCGGGACTCTGCCATTCGGATGAGCACGTTGTCACCAGGGACACCCCACTGCCTCTGCCCATGGTCGGGGGCCACGAGGGATCCGGGGTCGTCGAGGAGGTCGGCTCCGGTGTCACCGGTCTGTCCGCCGGCGACCACGTCGTGTTCGGGTTCATCCCCGCCTGTGGGCGCTGCCACCCGTGTTCCACCGGGCACCAGAACCTGTGCGACCTCGGAGCTCTCATCGGGAAAGGTCGACAAGTGGACGGGACATCTCGCCATCACGCCCGTGACCAAGACCTGCATCTGATGTGCCTGCTCGGGACCTTTGCCCATTACAGCGTGGTCAATGAGGCCAGCTGCATCAAGATCGACCCGTCCTACTCGCTTCGCACCGCCTGCCTGGTGGGCTGTGGGGCGGTGACGGGATGGGGCTCGTCCGTGTACGCGGCCAGGGTGGGCCCGGGCGACACCGTGGTCGTGGTGGGACTGGGCGGCATAGGGTCTGCGGCCGTCCAGGGGGCACGGTTGGCCGGCGCCGAGACGATCATCGCCGTTGACCCTGTGGCCTTCAAGCGAGACAAAGCCAAGACATTCGGGGCCCATCTGGTGGCCGCCTCCATGGAGGAAGCACAGGATGTGGTCGGCGAGGTGACCCGAGGGCGCATGGCCAACCAGGTCATCATGGCTATGGGCGTCGGGCGCGGCGACCTGTTCCACCAGGCCATGGCGCTGGCGGCCAAACGGGGTCGGGTGGTGGTGACCAACATCCACCCCGCCGCCGAGACCGAGGTGGCCTTGCGCATGGGCGACGTCACCTCGATGGAGAAGCAGATCGTCGGCTCGCTGTTCGGCTCGGCCAATCCCCGGGCCGACATTCCCCGCCTGTTGGAGCTGAGCGAGCGCGGCCAGTTCGACTTGGAGGGGCTGGTGACCCGCTCCTACCCACTGGAGAACGTCAACGACGGCTATGCCGACATGAGAGCCGGCTTGAATATTCGCGGCATCCTCGTCCTCGACGAATCGCCCCCACCGATCAAGGGGCGCACCGGAGCGCAGGGGTGACGGTCGACCACACCACTGAGTCAGGTCGGTTCCAGGGAAAGGTGGCCATTGTCACCGGAGCCGGCTCTGGCCTCGGCCGTTCCACCGCCCTGCGCCTGTCGGGCGAGGGGGCACGGGTGGCCCTGGTGGACATCGACCTGCCTGCAGCCCAATCGGCCAGCGAAGAAATCACCACTGCGGGCGGTGTCGCTCTGGCGCTGGAGGCGGACGTGGCTGAGCCCGAAATCGTGCGCACGGTGGTAGCTGAGATCGCATCATCGCTGGGCCGGCCCGAGGTTCTGGTCAACAGCGCCGGCATTGGCCAGTTCGCCCACACCACCGATGAGACCTTCGAGGCGTGGACCAGGACCATCGCCGTCAACCCGGGCGGGACATTCCTAATGTGCCAGGCGGTGATTCCTCATCTCCTCGACGGAGGTGGATCCATCGTGAACATCGCATCCAACAGCGGCTTGCAGGGCATCCCCTACGCTGCCGCCTACTGCGCCTCCAAGGGCGGGGTCGTCCTGTTGACCAAGTCGCTGGCCACGGAGTACGCGGGCACCGGGGTCCGCATCAACGCGGTGGCCCCGGGCGGAATGACCACTCCCCTGCTCGATGCCTTCGTCCTGCCCTCCACCGCTGATGCCACCCGCTTGCCCCGGGGCACTCGCGTACCTCACGCCAGTCCGGACGAGGTCGCCTCCCTGGTGGCCACCATCGCCTCCGAGGACGGACGGTTCATGATGGGCAGCATCGTCTCCATCGACGGCGGTATCACGGCATGATCGATCCATTCCCCAGAGAACGGAGCTTGCCGCAATGACAGCAATCGATCAGGGCGCGTCGCACATTCTGTCGCTCATGCAGATGCTGCAGGTCGACGACCCGGACATGGGACCCGCCCTCGAGATGGAGCTGCGCCCCGAGGTCGTCAATCCCCACGGAAGCCTGCACGGCGGGTTGATGGGCGCGCTCATCGAGTGCGGTGCGGCCGGGTGTGCGGTGCGCGCCTCGGGCTCGGTCAACATCGTGGCCTCGGACATGAACATCCGGTTCCTGAGCACGGTGAAAGTGGGTCCGGCCCGCGTGGTCTCCGAGGTCCTCCGCCGGGGGCGACGGAACATCGTCGTCCAGGCCTCGGTGATCGACGTGGGCGACAACCGGAAGCTGGTGGCGTCATCGACCCTGTCCTACACCCTGCTCGATAACCAGTGACCCCCAAGGCTCCGAGAGAGGACACCAGATGAGTGGACATGACCAGCAGACCTACGTGGTGAGCGGGGCGGCCAGCGGCATCGGCAAAGCCCTCTCCCTCCGGCTGCTGGGCCAGGGGGCCAGCGTGATCGCCCTGGACCGGGACACGAACGCCCTCGAACACCTCGCCGACGAAGGGGGATCGGAGGCGGGGAGGCTTCTGTCCACCGCCCTCGATGTCTCCGATGAGGCCGCGGTGGCCGAAGCCATCGAAGCGGGCGTCGCTCAGCTGGGCCCACTGGCCGGCGTGGCCACCTGTGCCGGGGTCTTCGTCGGCGGGGACTTCGCCCCCATCGCCGACATCGAGCTCGACCAATTCCTCTCTGTCCTCACCGTGAACCTGGTGGGCACCTTCCTGGTGGCCAAGCACAGTCTCCGCCACCTCCGCCGTCCCGGCGGTTCCGTCGTCACCGTGGCCTCCACCGCCGCCCTCCGAGGGCACGGGCGCGGTGCCGGCTACACCGCCTCCAAGGGCGGCGTCGTCGCCTTCACCCGCCTGATGGCCGTGCAGTACGGGCCTGAAGGCATCCGGGCCAACTGCGTGTGCCCGGGCGGGACGAACACGCCGATGACCATGGGCGCCTTCACCACGCCGGCGGGACTGGAAGCCGTTCGCCGCACCTACCCGCTGCAGCGGGCCGGTGAGGCCCACGAGCCCGCCACCGTGATCTCGTTCCTGCTCTCCGACGCTTCCTCGTTCGTCACCGGGACCACCATTCCCGTCGACGGTGGCGTGGTCATCGCCTGACTCCGTGACGGCAAGCAGTGGTGTCAGTCGAATCAGCTAGGCGGGGCCGACCGGTTGATGACATGATCCGAGCGGACGACAGGATGGAGCAGTGATGACGGGCTTGACAGTGAACCTCTCGGGGCGCCGCGCCCTGGTCACCGGAGCGGGCCAGGGCATCGGACGATCGGTGTCGCAGTACCTGGCCGCCGCCGGCGCCGAGGTGCTGGTCAACGACATCGACCCCGACCGGGCCGGGGCGGTGGCATCGGAGCTGCCGGGGAACGCGCCCGGCCGCCCGCTCGTCTTCGATGTCACCGACTGGGCGTCGGTCCAGCGGGCGGTGGACGAGGTCGGACCGGTGGACATCCTGGTGAACAACGCCGGGAACGCCGGTTCCGAATCATGGCAACTGCTCCCCTTTCACGAGACCGAGCCCGACCAGTGGGACCGCTATCTCGACGTCAACCTCTACGGGGTGATGCACTGCACCCGCGCCGTACTGCCGGGCATGATCACCCGTCCCGAGGGGAGGATCATCACCATCGTCTCCGATGCGGGCCGGATCGGTGAAGCGACCCTGGCGCCCTACGCCGCGGCCAAGGCCGGAGCGGCCGGGTTCTGCCGGAGCATCGCCCGGGAAGTGGGCCGGTACGACATCACGGTGAACTGCGTGGCCATGGGCACGATGCTGCCCCCGGGGGCAGACCCCGACTCCGAGCAGATGAAAAAGAACCTCAACCGCTATGTCATCCGGCGTCGTGGCCAACCCGAAGACGCGGCGGGCATCGTCACCTACCTGGCCTCTTCGGACGCATCGTGGATCACCGGTCAGACCTACCCGGTCAACGGCGGGTACTCGTTCAGCCTCTAGATTGGGCCGCCGGGCCGACTACCAGATGAGGGGCAGCTTCTCGATCTGACGCAGGCCGACCATGTACTCGAGCTCGGTCCCGGGGACGATCTCGTAGTCGGGAATGCGCTTGTGCCACTCCCGCAATGAAGTCCGGAGCTCCAGCCGGGCCAGGTGCGAGCCCAGGCAGCGGTGGACACCGCCGCCGAAGGCCAGGTGCTTGTTGGGCTGGCGGGTGAGGTTCACGGTCTCGGCATCGGGCAGGGCCCGCTCGTCGGTGTTGGCCGACCCGATGCTGATGCCCACGTGATCGCCCTTGTGGATCGGGCACCCCCCGACCTCGGCGTCCTGAGCCGCCACCCGGGCCACCCCGGTGACCGGGCTCTCCCAGCGCAAGAGCTCTTCCACCGCGGAAGGGATGATGGTTGGGTCGGCCACGATGGCCCGACGTTGCTCGGGGTTCTGGGCCAGGTAGGCGAAGAAGCACTCGAGGGTGTCGGTCACCGTGTCCAGGCCGGCCAGGATGAACAGGAAGCAGATGCCGATGATCTCGTCCTGCTCCAGACGAGCCCCGTCGACCTCGGCGGCCAGGAACCGGCTCAACAGATCCTCTTGCGGCTGGCGCCGGCGATCGTCCAGGGCCTGGGCGAAGTAGCCCTCGATCTCGGCCGCCGATGCACGTTGCAGCGTCCGCATCTCGTCCAGGTCGGTCGTTTGCGGGCGGAGGATCCCGTTCTTCATGCCCAGGAACGTGTCGAGGTCCGACAGGGGCAGCCCGAGGAGGCGGAGGAACACCGAGGAGGGAAGGGGCTCGGCCAGCGCGGTGGTGAACTCGCACGACCCCTGATCGATGAAGGAGTCCATGAGCTCGTTGACCAGGCGGGCGATGTCCGGCTCGATCAGGTTCATCTGCTTGGGGGCGAAGATGGGATCGAGCAGCTTCCGGTACTTGGAGTGATCGGGCGGGTCGACCTGGAGTGGGATGAGAGGGACGGTCTGGCCCAGGTCCACCGCCTCCATGGCCGAGGAGAAGATGTCCGGGTGCTGGAGGGCGAAGTCCACTTCGGCCCGGCGCATGACCTGGAATCCTCCGAGGGGGCCGGGCACGATGGGCGCCGCGTCCCGAGCCTCTTTGTAGAGGGCCTGGGGATGGCCCGCCCGTGTCATGTCCATGAATGCCGAGGCGTCGAACGGCTCGCTGGTGGTTACGTCCTGGGTGTCGGTCATGGGCTCAGCTGTTGGTCAGGGTGCCGAGGTCCGAGGCCAGGGCGGCGTGGGGGGCCTTGGGGGTGCGCCGGGTGGAGCGGATGGCCACGTCCCGTCCGGCCTGGCGGGCCCGGAGGGCAGCGACGGTGGCCTCTTTTTGGGGGAT
>DASZLD010000109.1:0-7947 GCA_035552655.1 Acidimicrobiales bacterium | reverse complement strand
GGTTGGGCGATCCTCGACGCCATGATGCCCTCGCGCTGGCGCAGGGCGAACATGGACTCCCGGTGGCCCGAGTACGTGACCGGTTGGCGCACCATCCACACGATGCCCTCCGCCGCCACCTCGGACGGTTCCCAGGCCGAGTGGTCGGCTCCGGGGGTGTTGGCCACGAAACCCTCCGAGGCCACGGCGATGTCGATGCGAAAGCAGTTGACGGCGATGCCAGACGGAGCCAGTTGCAGGGCGGCGTCGACGGTGAGGCGCTCGAGCCCGATCTTGGAGATGCCGTAGGCCATGAGGCCGCCGTGGGGGTACATGGCCGCAACCGATGAGACGTTGATGACCACGCCACCGTCGCCGGTGGCCGCCATGGCCGGGGCCGCTTCTCGGATGGCGATGAGCGGGGCCCGCAGGTTGACTTGCATGATCAGGTCGTAACGATTGAGGGGGATGTCGAGGTCGCCGATGAAGGTGATGGCGGCGTTGTTGACGAGGACGTCGATGCGTCCGAAGTGCTCGACCGTTCGGGCCACCATGGCCACCACTTCGTCGTCAACGGCCAGGTTGGTGGGGATGGCCAGACCGCGCCGCCCCAGCGCCTCGATCCGGAAGATGGTCTCGTCCAGGGTGCCCGGCGTTCGTTGCGGGCTGGACTGGGTGGAGCGGGCGGCGCAAGCGACGTCGCAGCCCGCTTCGGCCAGTGCCACCGCGGTGGCCGCGCCCACGCCACGGCTGGCTCCCGTGACCAGGGCCACCTTCCCTTCGAGCATGTCCACGTCCTGCCCCCTCACTGTCGGTCCGGCTCCTGGGCTGCCGCCGCAGGGTGCGCCAATGCATGACGTCCAAACATTATGTATGTTAGATACGCAATGTATCAAACGAGCGAACTCCCAGGCTGATGGTGACGACGCCAGCCGAGGGCATCCACCAGGACCGGGGTGCAGGTCGCCGGGCGGCCCACGTCCAGGACACCCGCCGCGCCCTGCTCGATACCGCTCGGCAGCTCTTCGCCGAGCACGGCTTCCAGGGGACGCGGACAGAAGAGGTCGTGCAACGGGCCGGCCTGACCAGAGGGGCGCTGTACCACCACTTCCGGGACAAGGAGGATCTGTTCCGGGCCGTGTTCGAGGAGGTGGAGGCCGAAGTGGCCCAGACCCTGTGGCGACGGTCGAGCGACCGCCCGGTCAACGCCTGGGCCTTGTTTCGGGCCAACAGCGAGATCTATCTCGACGCCGCGTCCACCAATAAGGCCTATAGGCAGATCGTCCTCATCGATGGGCCGGTCGTGCTCGGACAGAAACACTGGTCCGAACGGGGCGAGGGCCCGACCAGCAAGATCGTCGAGTACCTGCGCGACGCGGTGGCCGAGGGAGTACTCGAGCCCCAACCGGTCGAACCGCTTGCCCATCTGCTCTCGGCCTTGGGCGTGGGTTCGGCCATGTACGTGACCTACGCAGAGGACCCGGTCGCCGCCCGCCGGGAGATCAGCGAGTGCTACGAGCGATTCCTGTCCGGCCTCGGCGTGCACGGGGCACCATCGGACGAACCATCCCGCCTGAACGCCAACGAAACCACGACGAAAGGACACTGATGGCCTGGGACTTCTCTACCGAGCCCGAGTTTCAAGAAAAGCTGGACTGGGCCCGCCAGTTCGTGACCGAACGGGTCGAGCCCTTGGACCTGCTCTATCCCCATCTGCAGTTCCACCCCCTGAACGACGAGCTGCGCCCCATCGTGGACCCCATGAAGCAAGAGGTTCGGGACCACGACCTGTGGGCCGCCCACCTCGGTCCGGAGCTGGGCGGAAAGGGCTACGGGCAGCTCAAGTTGGCCCTGTTGAACGAGATCCTCGGCGTCTCCGGCTGGGCACCCATCGTGTTCGGGACGCAAGCCCCCGACACAGGGAACGCCGAGATCATCGCCCACTACGGGACCGATGAGCAGAAGGAGAAATACCTCCAGCCGCTGTTGAACGGCGAGGTCTTCTCCTGTTACTCCATGACCGAGCCCCAGGCCGGGTCGGACCCCAAGCAGTTCACGTGTCGGGCCGTTCGCGACGGCGACGAGTGGGTGATCAACGGGTGGAAGTTCTTCTCCTCCAACGCCCGCACCGCCGCCTTCCTCATCGTCATGTGCGTCACCGATCCCGACGTCAGCGTCTATCAGGGCGCCTCCATGTTCCTGGTCCCCACCGACACCCCCGGCGTCGACATGGTCCGCCACGTCGGCCTGGCTGGTGAATCCGAGGACCAGGGCATGCACGCCCTGATCCATTACGACGACGTCCGCGTCCCGGCCGACAGCTTGCTCGGTGGGGAGGGCCAGGCCTTCGCCATCGCCCAGACCCGGTTGGGCGGCGGCCGGGTGCATCACGCCATGCGGTCGGTGGCCACCTGCCAGCGGGCACTCGACCTCATGTGCGAGCGGGTGTTGAGCCGCGAGACCCAGGGCAGCCTGCTGGCCCGGAAGCAATTCATGCAGGGCGACATCGCCGACTCCTACGCCGAGCTCCAACAGTTCCGGCTCCTGGTCCTCTACACGGCGTGGGAGATCGACCAGTACAAGGACTACCAGAAGACCCGGAAGAACATCGCGGCCATCAAGGCCCTCACGCCCAAGGTGGTCCACGATGCGGTGTGGCGGTCCATGCACGCCCACGGGGCGCTCGGTGTCTCCAACGAGATGCCCTTCGCCAGCATGTGGATGATGGCGCCCGTCATGAGCGTGGTCGACGGACCCACCGAAGTGCACAAGGTCACCGTGGCCCGTGAGGTCCTGAAGGACTACGAGCCCTCTCCGGGCCTGTGGCCCACCGCCCATCTCCCCGCCCAGCGGGAGGCGGCCCGGGAGCGGCTGGCCCAGTACGTCGAGCACGTCGTCGGTAACTCCTGAGCGGCGGAAACCATGCGGGCGCTGCGATGCAATCAGTACGGGTCGGTCGAGACCCTCGTGGTCGAAGACATCCCCGGACCGACGCCGTCCGACGGTCAGGTGGTGGTGGACGTGGCTGCGGCCGCGGTCAACTTCCCCGACGTACTGCTGGTGGCCGACCAGTACCAGATCCATGTCCCCGTTCCCTTCACCCCGGGTAGTGAATTCGCCGGAACGGTCAGCGCCGTCGGGGCGGGAGTGAGCGGGGTGGCCGTCGGGGACCGGGTCATGGGGGCTGCCCTCATCGGGGCGTTCGCCGAGCAGATCCTCGTCCCGGCATCGTCGGTGCAACCGGTGGACCCAGCGGTGGACTTCCGGTCGGCGGCCGCCTCCGTGGTGGCCCACCTCACCGCCTACCACGCGTTGCGCACCGTCGGCCGGGTCGCTCCCGGGGAGTGGGTGGTCGTCCTGGGCGCGGCCGGAGGGGTCGGCCTGGCTTCTATCGAGGTGGGTGCTGCGCTGGGCGCCCGGATGGTGGCCGCTGCTTCCACCCCTGAGAAGCTGGCCCTGTGCTTCGACAAGGGAGCCGAGGCGGCGATCGACTACACCACCGAGAACCTGAAGGAGCGGATCAAGGAGATCACCGGCGGTGGCGCCCACATGGTCGTCGATCCCGTGGGCGGCCCCGCTGCGGAGCAGGCCCTTCGAGCCATGCGCTGGGGCGGCCGTTTCGTGTCGGTCGGATTCGCCTCCGGAGAGATCCCCCGGATCCCCCTGAACCTGGTGCTGTTGAAGGGCGTCATCGTCACCGGCTTCGCCATGGAGGGCCTGGGCCGCAACCAACCCGAGGATGTCGCCCGCGACCGGTCCGAGCTGCTCGATCTCCTGGCCACCGGGCGCGTGGTGCCCCACGTCTCTGCCGCCTACCCGCTCGAGCAGGCCCATCGAGCCTTGGCCGACCTGGCCGAACGTCGGGCCACGGGCAAAGTCCTCATCGAGCCGTCGGCCTGAGGGTCGATCACCATCGAAGCGATGCACAGTCCGCGCACTACCTGGAACCGGAGGGAAACGAAACCATGACCCCTGACCCTGTTGACGACCCGACCATCGACTCGGCTTCGCTCGCCGCCTGGCTGGACAAGGAGGGCCTGCCCGGAGCGGGCCTGCCCCTCGAGGCCAGCTTCATCTCGGGTGGGAGCCAGAACGAGATCTTCGAGATCCAGCGCGGCGACCTCCACGGTGCGCTCCGCATACCGCCCGCCTCCGCCCCCGCTTCGCGCGACGAGGGCATCTTGCGTGAGTGGCGGATCATCGAGGCGTTGACCGGTACCGACGTACCCCACACCGAGGCCATTGCCGTGTGCAAGGACCCGAGCGTGCTGGGCCGGACCTTCTACATCATGGGTTTCGTCGACGGTTGGTCGCCGATGGCGCTCGGCGGCTGGGCCGCCCCCTATGACACCGATGTGACCGAACGACGGGGCCTGGCCTACGAGCTCATCGATGGCATCGTCGAGATGGGAAAGGTGGACTGGCAGGCCAGGGGGCTGGGTGATCTCGGCCGTCCCGATGGGTACCACGATCGACAAGTCGAGCGCTGGACTCGCTTCCTGGAGCGGATCAAGGGTCGCGAGATCCCGGGCTACAACGAAGCCACTGCCTGGCTGGCCAACCACCGGCCCCTCGACTTCGTCCCCGGCATCATGCACGGCGACTACCAGTTCGCCAACGTCATGTTCCGCCATGGGACGCCGGCCCGCCTGGCCGCCATCATCGACTGGGAGATGGGCACCGTGGGTGACCCCAAGATCGACCTGGCTTGGGCTCTGCAGGGATGGCCCGAAGACATGTCGGCCGAGACGGGTGAGGGTGGTTATGTGGATATCACGGGCATGCCCAGTCGCAGCGAGCTGCTGGCCTTCTACGCCGAGCGTTCCGGACGGCAGGTCGATGACTTCGACTACTACCTGGTGCTGGCCCGCTGGAAACTGGCCATCGTGCTCGAGCAGGGATTCCAGCGAGCCGGTAGTGATCCGAAGCTCGAAGCCTTCGGGGCCGTCGTCCTCGACAACATGGCCCGGGCCGCCGAGCTGGCCGCCTCCAGCACCTACAAGGGCACGGCCGGGTAGGGGCGCCACCCCGGCTGGGCGTGCTCCCTCGGCGTCGATGCGGCTAGCGTCGAAAACGGGTGTGGTAGGTCTGCCCGTTTCTTCCAGGTGCGTCAGGGGTGTGCGACATGAAGCTGCCGGTCATCGACACTGATCTCGTGTCGCACCCGACTTCGCCCATCGTGGCGGCCTAGGCGGCTCGATGGCATCCCCCTACGACCTGGTCGTCCGCAACACCGTGATCATCGACGGGAGCGGGGGGCCGCCCATCGAGGGCGATGTGGCCGTCCGGGACGGGTTGATCGCGACCGTCGGTGGTCGCTGTGCCGGGGCCGGGGCCGAAGAGGTGGACGGCCGGGACCTGGTGTTGTCGCCGGGCTTCATCGACCCCCACACCCATCTGGACGCCAACCTGTTCTGGGACGCCGACCTGACCCCCTCCTCGAGCTTCGGGGTGACCACGGTGGTGACCACCAATTGCGGCTACGGATTGGCCCCCCTCCTCGGGGATGAGGCGCAGGCCTACATGGTGGCGGCCATGAGCACGGTCGAGCAGATCCCCGAGCGGTCGATCACCGCCGGCGTCCCCTTCGACTGGGACGACCTGGCCTCCTACAGCGCTCGGCTCGACCAGCTCGACGTGCTCATCAATCACGCCTTTCAGATCGGGCACGTCCCGCTCCGGGCCGCGGTCCTCGGCGTGCCTGACGCCTACTCCCGTACCGCGTCGCCTGCCGAGATCGAGACCATGGGGCGCATCCTTCGCCAGGGACTCGAGCTCGGCGCCCTCGGTTTCTCGACCGACCAGGTGGTGGGGAACCCCGGACCGGGAGGGACGGCACTGCCCGGGCAGGTGTGCGGCGAGGACGAGCTGCTGGCCCAGGCCGCCGTGCTGGGGGAGGGACCCGGCCCGGGGCTGTTCACCATGGCCAACGCCGCACTGCTGCAGGGGAGGGCGGAGCGGGTAGCCGACCTGGCCTGGCACCAGCGGCTGGCCCAGGCTTCGGGATGCCCGGTGGTGGTCGGGCCCATCTTCGGCTCCCACGAGGATCCCGGCGGAGCCGTGGCCATCATGGACCTGGTCATCGACGGGCGACGCCCGGACGTCACCGTGGTCCCCCAGATCTCTACCCGTCCCTTCGAGCTGTGGACCCGGCTGGACAGCCCGGGCCTCCTCGTTCGCTCCCTCCCGACGTTGATGCGGGTGGTGCGGGCCGAGGGCGCGGCGGGGGTTCGCTCGCTGGCCGCCGACCCTGCCGCCCGGGAGCGCCTCCGCCAGGAGGGTTCGGTCATGCCGTCGTCGCCCGTCTTCTCCGGGCGTTGGGAGCACGTGGGCGTGCGCTACTCCCGCCAGCCCAACGTCGAAGGCAGGGACTTGGCTTCACTGTCGGCCGAGCGGGGAGTGGCCCCGACCGACCTGCTGCTCGACCTGGCCCTGGCCGACGATCTCGATACGCAGGTGGCCACGGTGATGCGAAACGGGGACGACGACGAAGTGGCCGAGCTGGTGGCCCATCCGGCGGCCATGATCGGTGCCTCCGACGCCGGAGCCCACATACTGGCCAACACCGACAGCTGCTACGCGGTGTGGACCCTGCAGCACTGGGTACGCGAGCGCAAGGCGCTCACCCTGGAGCGGGCCGTGGCCAAGCTCACCGGCGACCAGGCCCGGCTCCTGGGGCTGACCGATCGCGGTCTGGTCCAGCCGGGGCTGGCCGCCGATCTGGTCCTGTTCGACCCCGACGCCATCAGGACGACCGGCGTCCGCTTCGTCGACGACCAGCCCGAAGGTGGACGGCGCCTGGTGACCGATGCTGTGGGCGTCGAGATGAGTGTGGTCAACGGGGTGGTGGCCACGCGTCAGGGTCGCTCCACCGGGGCCCGTTCCGGCCGGCGGCTCAGGCCGGTGGCCTGATGCTATTGCTCCCCGAAGCCGCGGGACCGAGCGACCCCGCCCTGTCCACGCCGTCGCGCCACCCGGGTTCGATCCGCCGTACCTCGAGCATCGACACCTCCCGCCCGGACGGACTGCACGGCGACCTCCTGGTCGATGCCCGGGCCCGGGACCTGCGCACCGCGCCCGATGGCTCGGCCGACGTGGTCGGTGTGGCCGTGCTGGAGGCCCGGATCGATGGGGCCACGCACCGCCTGGCCGCCATCGAGACGACACCGGAGGTCCCCGCACTCAGCGCCCTGCTCGGTGTCCTGGTCGGTCCCGGATTCCGCCGACAGGTCGACGACGCCGTCCCCGAAGAGCGGGAGGCGGGCACGCTCTTGTACCTGCTCCTCGACGACCTGCCCGGAGCGACCCTGGTCTCGGGATATGCCATGCAACGGGCCGGTGCCTTCGAAGAGGCCGACACACCCCCCGAGCGCCAGGCCGCCATGTCGGCCGAGTTCCTCTCCCGGGACGACCTCTGTTCCGGCTGGGCCCACGACGCCACCATGATGGTGACGGTGCGGGCCACGGGCAACATCCCTGTGCCCATGGGGCCGCCGGCGCCCATCCTCGAGTCCCCCGACGACCCCTGGTCCTGGCACGCCATGGCGCCCCTGACCCCGCATGGGATGCGCCGCCGCCGGCGGCTCGACGTGCTGGCCCCGTCGGCTCCCGGTGGTCATCACCGTCTCGATGTGCACTTCCGCGACAGCCATGCCGACGAGGACGTGGTGGAGACGGTGGTGCACGAGTACTCGGTGACCGGCACGGTTGACGGCAGCTCGGGGCGGATCGCCGAGGTGGCGGCCCAGGCCCACGTGCTGCCCTGGATGGAGTGCCCCGGTGCCGTGGCCAGTGCCGACCGGGTGGCGGGCATGCCTCTGACCGAGCTCCGACGGTGGGTCCGGCGCGAGCTCACCGGGGTCGGCACCTGCACCCATCTCAATGACACGCTGCGATCGCTGGCCGACGTGGCCGTGCTGCTCCCGGCCACAACGCTCCCGGACATCAGGCCCTCGTCGACCTGAGCGA
>DASZLD010000108.1:0-8673 GCA_035552655.1 Acidimicrobiales bacterium | reverse complement strand
GCCTTGGCCGAGGCAGGCGTCACCGACTTCCGAGCCCCGGTCTCCATCACCCTGAAACCCAGCGTGACGGCCGACTACCTGGCCGAGATGGTGGCTGCCTTCCGGCAGGCGGTCGGACGCAGCTGAGCGCTCAGGACCGGCGATACTCCCGAAGGGGAACCGCCGCGTCCTGACCGGTACTCAGCCGGGGGCGGTTCTCCTCGATGGCCGGGAGCGGTACGGCCGGGCGGAGGCTGTGGCGTGAGCGTCGGGCCAGTTCTTGATAGACGCCGGTCCCGTTGGCCTTCCACGCCATCTCGGCATCGGTCAGCTCCCGGAGCACCCGGGCCGGGTTCCCGGCGACCACGTGACGCGCCGGCACCTCCATCTCGGCTCGCACGAAGGTGCACGCACCCACGAACGTGAAGTCGCCGATGACGGCACCGTCCATCACCACGCTGTTCATGCCCACCAGGACGCCGCGACCGATGTGGCAGCCGTGCAACACGGCGCCGTGGCCGATGTGCCCGTCTTCTTCGACCACTACGTCGCGGCCAGGAAAGCAGTGCAGCACACAACCGTCCTGCACGTTGGCGCCGCCACGCACCATGACCTGGCCGAAGTCGCCACGCAAGCTGGCCAGCGGTCCCACGTAACAGCCGTCACCGACCACCACGTCACCGATGAGAACCGCTTCGGGATGGACGAATGCGGTGGGATGCACCACCGGGATGACGCCCTCGATCTCGTAGATACCCATCCGGTCAACCTACGCGAATTGCCGAGGGGCTTGACCGGCCCACCTGCCCCGTTCCGCTCAGCGCGGCGGGGCTCTCGCTCCGTGGGAGCCTCAGCGTTGCATCCGGACGGGAAGGCGCTTCAACCCGTTGTTCAGGTTTGACCGCACCCTTACCGGATCACCAGCCAGCTCGATGTCGGAAAAGGTAGCCAGGAGCTCCTCGAAGAACACCCGGCCCTCCAGCCGGGCGAGATGAACACCCAGACAGAAGTGCTCGGCGATTCCGAAGGCCAGGTGCGGATTGGGATGTCGGTGGATGTCGAATCGCTGGGAATCATCGAACAGATCCTCGTCCCGGTTGGCCGAGGTGTAGTACATGGCTACCTTGTCGCCGGCCGCGATCTTCACATCTCGCACCACGGCATCGGCGGTGGCCGTGCGTCGGAAGTAATGGAGCGGGTTGGCCCACCGAAGGATCTCCTCGACGGCTGAGGGGATGAGCGAGGGATCGGCCCGGAGCTCACGCAACTGGTCGGGATGACGCAGCAAGGCCCAGAGTCCCGATGAAAGCATGATCTTGGTGGTGTCATTGCCGGCGGTGACCAGTTGCACGAAGAAGGTGGCGAACTCGATGTCGTCCATGAGGTGGCCGCCGAATTCGGTACCGAGGATGATCGAGGTCAGGTCGGGAGCAGGCTCTTCGGTTCTGCGTCGGGCGGCCAGCTCCATGGCGTAGATCGCCATCTCCATGGTGCCGGCATTGGGGTCGTCGCTGGCGTAGTCGGCATCCTGTCCGCTGGTGTTGCGCTCGGCCAGCTCGTGGATGTGCGGCCAATCCGCCTCGGGCAGACCCATGAGCTGGCCGATGACCCGGGAAGGAATGGCCGACGTCACGCCGTGCACGAACTCCACCTCTCCGGTCTCATCGATTCCGGCCACCACATCACGGCAGATCCCCCGGATCTGGTCCTCCATCTCTTCGATGACCTTGCGCCGGAAGTGCTCTGCCATCGGGCGTCGATAGTCGACGTGGCGGGGCGGGTCCATGGCCAGGAGCATCCCCCGCATCTGCTCAACCTGTTCGGGGGCCAGCGTCTCGATGACCACCCCACCCTCACTGGCCGAGAACAGGTTCGGGTTCCGGGCCGCATGGACCACGTCCGCATGTCTGAGCAGGGCCCAGAACCCCGCATCGTCCTGCATCTCCTGGAAGTAGACGGGCTGGGTACGCCGGAGCTCGGCCAACTCCTGGTGGGGGACGCCCCCCACGAACGTGTCGGGGTCGGACAGGTCGATCAACGTCGGCATCAGCTGGCCAAGACGTTGGGTCGGGGCAGGCCCTCGGCCTCGCACAGCGCGTAATAGGCGGCCAGGGACCCGGGCCCGTCGAAGACGCTCTCGATATTGCCGCTGGCGTCCAGGTTGAGGTTGGCGCCGTACATCTGGAACCAGACCTGGGTGTTGTCTTCGACGCACTGGAGCGTGTGCACCGAACCGGCCGGCTCGTAGAGGAACGATCCCTGCCGGTTGACGTACTCATACTCCTTGTACTTCCACGCCCCCGACACGGTGTAGGCGTAGACCGGACCGGTATGGCGGTGGGTCTGCACCTCATAGCCACTCTGGAAAATGTTCTCCACGATCCAGAGGCCCTCCTCCTCTTTCACCTGGATGACCTTCAACTTGCTTCCGTCGCCGATATCGACGAAGGGCAGGTCGGACGCACCGATATGGACGGCACTGGGGATGGACTCGGTCGTTGTCATGGCACTCCTCGTTGGCTCGGCTCTCGGGCTCTGGCTCGTTGACCCGGCATGGATAGCTTCGAAGGTCTCGGACATCACCCTATGACCGGGAGGCCCGACGCGCCGAGAGGGGGCATTCGCTGGGGCGTCTGCTGGGCCTGGAGGTGCGGCGCTCTGGCCCTGGCCAAACTTCTCTAGCGTTGGCGCCATGCCCTCCCGAAGCAGCCCATCGGCCATGGGCCCCGGTGTCATTCCGTCAGCAGGGCTCCCTCTCGTCGGCATCCGCTTCTTGGAGGTGGGCCAGGACTTCGCCTGCGCCTATGCCGGCCACCTGCTGGCGCTGCTCGGAGCCGAAGTCATCCGGGTGCCGGGCTCGTCCTCCGACCCGGTTGAGGCCGAGTTCCGGGACCTCGACCGGGGAAAGCTCCTGTTCAAGAGGGCGGTAGCCGCCAAAACCCTGGCCCGGCTGCCCGTTGTCGCCGCCGTGGACTCGACTGGTTCGCTGAGGGACGCCTCCTATCCCGTGATCCATGCCGCTCCCAGTCCGTCCCCGGCCCGCTCGTGGGCGTCCTCGGGGGCCATGGGCCTGACCGGACGAGCCGACGGACCTCCCCTGCTGGCGCCGGGCGATGTGGCCACCTGCCTCGACGGCGCGGCCCTGGCCTTCCGGCTCCTGGCCGCAGCCCGGGGTGTCCCCCTTTCCCTGGACGGGGCGGCTCTGCTCGGCGAGCGGGCGGCCCACTTCGGGCACCACCGGAACGGCGCCGTCTCCAACGGTGGGGCGTGTCACCTGGTGGCTGCGACCGACGGCTGGCTGGCGGTGAACTTGAGCCGGGACTCCGACCTCGAATTGCTTCCCGCCTGGTTGGAGGGAGAGGTGGGAAGCGACCATTGGGCCTCGGTGACATCGTTCGTCCAGCGATGTGCGGCGGAACCCATCGCCGATCGTGCCCAGCTGTTGGGCCTCCCGGTGGCCGTGGTGGGCGTGGTGGGCGTGACCGGCCGCCCCGACCAGGCCGACGAGCAGTACCAAGTCCGGGGTCAGCAGTGGCCACCGGCACCCTGGCTGCACGACGGAACCGCACTGTCTCCGCCGCCGCCTCGGGTGCTCAGCGACCTGGACCAGCTCGGTCCGACCCGCCATGCTTCGCCCATGCGACCGTTGGTGGTCGATCTCTCGGCCCTGTGGGCCGGTCCGCTGGCGGCCTCGCTGCTGGTCGCCGCCGGCTGTCGGGTGGTCAAGGTGGAGGATCCGAGGCGTCTCGACCCCGCCCGGCACGGGCCGCCCGCGTTCTTCGACCTGCTGCAGGGAGGGAAGGAGAGCGTGATCACGCCCGTGGCCGCCACCGGGCCCTTCCCGGCCCTGGTGGCTGCAGCCGACGTGGTCATCGAGGCGTCACGCCCCCGGGCGCTCGAGCAGCTCGGCATCCATGCCCAGCCGCATCAGGCCTGGATCAGCATCACCGGCTACGGACGGGTTGGGCCATGGCGAAACCGGGTGGCCTTGGGCGACGACGCCGCGGCCGCCGCCGGCTTGATCACTGGCGAGGACGAGGGAAGTCCTCCTTTGTTCTGTGCCGATGCTGCTGCCGACCCCATCACCGGACTGCACGCCGCCGTGGCCACCCTCGCCGCCGTAGCCGGCGGCACCAGCGGGACGACGGACATCGCCATGCGCGAGGTGGTGGGCCACGTGCTGTCCTACGGGCGACGAGGGCGACCGGCACAACCGGGTGATATCGGTTCGGTGGCGCCACCACGGAGCAGGACCCCGACCCGGACGGCAGCGGTGATGGGGGCGGACACCGACGCTGTCCTGGCCGAGCTGTGAACGGTTCGACCGAACCCGGCGACCTCTCGGAGCCCACGGCCGACCTCACCGTGGTCGACGTCGAAGTGGGAGGGCGCCCGGGATGCACCGTCCACATCGAACGCGGCCGAATTGTGTCGGTGGAGGCCACGGCCTTCGGCTCCAGCACCCGGGGGACCGACGTGCTCGACGGCGGTGGCGGGGCGCTCCTCCCCGGGCTTCACGACCATCACATCCATCTGTTCAGCCTGGCCGCCCGGGATCACTCGATCTTGTGCGGCCCTCCGTCGGTACAGGACCGATCGACCCTGGCCGTCACCCTGGCCGCGGCCTTGGGCGACCTGGAAAGGGATGCATCCCCTTCCACCTGGCTCCGGGGATACGGCTACGACGAATCGGTCACCGGCCCGCTTACGGCCGACGGGCTCGACGACCTGTTGGGAGAGCATCGGTGGCGACCGGTGCGGATCCAGCATCGCAGCGGCCACCAGTGGGTGGTGAACCGGAGCGGGCTGGAAGCATTGGGCCTCACCCGGGCAACGCCGAGCGCACCGGGCGTCGAGATCGGTGCCGATGACCGGCCCACCGGCGCCTTGTACGGCGCCGACGCTGTGTTCCGCCGGGGTCTTCCCGGTGACCTGCCCTCGCTGGCGGCAACCTCGGACCGATTGTCCCGCTACGGCGTGACCGGGGTGACCGACGCCACGGCGTCCAATGGGCCCGAGGAGCTAGCCGCCATCGAAGGTGCGGTGAGCGACGGGGAGCTCCACCAGTCCGTGCTCATGTTGGGGGACGCCCTTCCGGTGCGGACCGGTGGGCCGGTCTCCACTGGTGCGGTGAAGCTGATGCTCGAGGACCGACAGCTCCCCGCTCTCGACACGCTGGTCGCCTCCATCCGCGCCGCCGGACGGCGCGGTGCGGCCCTCCACGTGGTCACCCGGGAGAGCCTGGTGCTGGCGGCCACCGCCCTGTCGATGGCGGGCGGCGGCCCCCATCGCATCGAGCACGCCAGCGTTGCTCCGCCCGAAGTCATCGACCTCATCAGACCGCTCCCGGTCACCGTGGTCACCCAGCCGGGGTTCATCGCCGAGCACGGAGACCGGTACCGCCGGGACGTGGACCTTGCCGACCAGGAATGGCTGTACCGGCTTCGGGCCTGGGACCGCGCTGGGATCCCGCTGGCGGGAAGCACCGACGCCCCGTTCGGCCAGCCCGATCCCTGGTCTGCCATGTCGGCCGCCGTCACCAGACGGACCGCCCTCGGTCACCAGATCGGGCGGGACGAACGGCTGACGCCGGAGCGGGCGCTGAACCTGTTCCTGGGTCATCCCGCCGACCCGGGAGGCAACGTCCGCACCGTGTCGCCGGGCAGTGCGGCCGACCTCTGTCTCCTGGCCCTGCCCTGGGCGGAGGCCCGAACCGAACTGGGCCGCCACCTGGTGCGCGCCACCATCCGAGCCGGGCGGATCGTGTACCTGGCCGGGTCCTGATCCGATCCGACGGTACGTTGTCGAGGTGACCAGCTCCTCGGGTGGGCTCCCGGGCATCCTCTCGGCCAGCGACGCACTGGCCCTGGTCGAAGGCGGACTGGCGCCCGAGGCCATCGGGCCCCTGAGCGATCGGCCCATGCTGGCCGTCGCCGTGGACGATGACCCGATGCTGGCCGCGGTGGCCGAGGTCGTTCGTCCCCTCCCCTGTGTGACCGTGGGCGTGGCCCGGGCCGGCGCCGACCTCTCCGCACCTCCCGACTTCGACATCCTGTTGGCCGAGGCGGTGGCTCCGGAGCGACCGTGGGTCGGCAGTGCCGACATCGACCGGGTGCTCGCCCTCGTCGGCTCGGCCGTCGGGGAAAGCTCCGCACCGGCGATCGCCCTGGCCCAGCTCCTGCGGTTCAGCGCCGGCATCTCGATGACCGACGCCCTGGTATCGGAATCGTTCGTCTACTCCATGCTCCAGTCGGGGCCCATCCATCGTCAGTGGATCGACCGACGAGGACCGATTCCACACCGAGACCAATCCGAGCCGGCGGTGCTGGCCCAGCGGCAGAGCTCCTCGTTGCTGTTGACCCTCAATCGGCCGGAGGTCCGCAACGCCTACGACGCCCGCATGCGCGACGAGCTGGTGGTCATGCTGCAGATGGCTGAAGCCGATCCCACCATCACGTCGATCACCCTCACCGGGGCCGGACCGTCCTTCTGCAGCGGTGGCGACCTGTCGGAGTTCGGATCGGTGCCGGACCCCGTCTCGGCCCACGTGATCCGTACCACTCGGAGCGCCGGCCCCTGGTTGGCTCGGTGCAAGTCCCGGACCACGGCCGTCGTGCACGGCGCCTGCGTCGGGGCCGGCACCGAGCTTCCCGCCTTCGTGGCCCAGGTGGTGGCCCGACCCGACGCCACCTTTCAGCTACCCGAGGTGCCCATGGGGTTGATCCCGGGAGCGGGCGGGACGGTGAGCCTCCCCCGTCGCATCGGCCGGCAGCGGACGGCGTTCATGGCCATCACCGGCTCGACCATCGACGCGGAGACGGCGCTGGCCTGGCACCTGGTGGATCAGATCGAACCGGCCCCATAGCGGTCATCGACCAGCGGTGGGCCACAGGGGCCATGGACATTTAGTAGGACGTGCAACTATTGTGGAGGGATGAACTCCCCCAGTCCGGCCACCGACGGGGCCGACGGGAACACCCCCCTCTACCGTCCGACCCACCCGGTTCGATTCGTCACCGCAGCCAGCCTGTTCGACGGCCACGACGCGGCCATCAACATCATGCGGCGGCTCCTCCAGGCCCAGGGGGCAGAAGTCGTCCACCTCGGCCACAACCGATCGGTCGACGAGGTGGTGGCCGCGGCGATCGCCGAGGATGTCCAAGGGGTGGCCATCAGCTCCTACCAGGGTGGCCACGTCGAGTACTTCAAGTACCTGGTCGATCGGCTGCGAGCCTCGGGGCGAGGTGACATCCACGTCTACGGCGGAGGCGGTGGGGTGATCGTGCCCGAGGAGATCGCCGAGCTGGAGGCCTATGGAGTCCGTCGGATCTTCGCTCCGAGCGACGGGCAGCGACTGGGGCTGGACCGGATGATCAACGTGCTGATCGAGGAGTGCGACCGGGACCTGTCCGCCGAACCGCCGCCATCGCTGGAGCTGCTCTACAGCGGTGACACCGGAGCTCTGGCCCGGATCATCACCGGCATCGAAGCGGGCTCCATCGGGTCGGTGGCCCTGGAGGAGATGGCGGCCACAGCCCAACGGCGGGGAGCACCGGTGCTGGGCGTCACCGGAACCGGTGGGTCGGGAAAGTCCTCGCTGACCGACGAGATCATTCGACGCTTCCGTCAGGATCAAGAGGACAAGCTCCGGATCGCCGTGCTGGCCGTGGACCCGACCCGACGCCGGGGGGGCGGGGCGCTTCTCGGGGACCGCATCCGCATGAACGCCATCGACTCACCTCAGGTGTACTTCCGCTCGCTGGCCACCCGGGGGTCGGTGTCGGAGATCCCACCACCCTTGCCCCAGGTGGTGGCGGCCTGCCGGGCCGCCGGCTTCGACCTGGTCATCGTGGAGACCCCCGGTATCGGTCAGGGCGACGCCGCCATCGTGGACATCGCCGACCTCTCCCTCTACGTGATGACGCCGGAGTACGGCGCCGCCTCACAACTCGAGAAGATCGACATGCTCGATCTGGCCGATGTCGTGGCCATCAACAAGTTCGACCGTCGGGGAGCCGACGACGCCCTGCGCCAGGTCCGGCGGCAGTGGGTCCGTGACCATGGTCCCGGGCCCGACGACGGCGAGCCGGTGTTCGGCACCATCGCCTCTCGCTTCAACGATGATGGCGTCACCGCCCTCTTCCAGCATCTGCGGGATCGCCTGGCCGGATCAGGGTTGGTGGCCACCAGCGGGGTGTTGCCGACGGTCACAGGCCGGGCTTCGACCAAGGCGTCGGTCATCATCCCCGGCCCGAGGCGACGCTATCTGGCCGAGATCGCCGAGACCGTGCACCGCTATCACGCCACCACCGCTGAGCTGGCCACCGAGGCCCGTCGGGCCCAACAGATCGACTCGGTGTTGGCCATGGCCGACGAACACGGGACGGCGGTAGGCGACCTGGCCATGCTGGCCGAGCAGACCAAGGCGGCCCGCGACCCCGAGGGTCGTCGGCTCCTCGAGGAGTGGGAAACCGTCCGCACCGCGTTGACGCCGGTCGAGTCGGATGACGGTGCCTCGCCCTCGACTGCGACGCAGCCGGTGCTGTGGCGGACGTCGCTTTCGGGGAACCGCATTCCCCGAGTGGCCCTGCCCCGGGTCACCGAGCACGGCGAATTGTTGCGCTGGCTCCGATCGGAGCACCTCCCCGGTCACTTCCCCTTTACCGCCGGCGTGTTCCCCTTCAAGCGCGAGGG
>DASZLD010000107.1:0-15265 GCA_035552655.1 Acidimicrobiales bacterium | reverse complement strand
TAGAAGTGATCTCGCTCGTACCAGCGGTTGTAGGCCACCTCATAGCCATGGTGCGGATCCACCATGGTGAACAGCATGTTCCCGATCTTCACCGGATAGTCGTCCATCAGTCGCCCCTCCGTGCCGTTCGTTGTGCTCGTGATCGCTCGTCCTGCAGTCTTGCAGCCGACGACCTCATCTCCTGGTGTTGATCCCGTAGCTGTACCCGTGTGGAGCTGGAGTGACGTCAGCCCAGCGGGGGCTTGGTGTCGGCCGCGAATTCGGAGTACATGGGGTATTCCTCGGTGTCGGCGAAGGTATGCCCACTGGGTCCACCGGCGGGCAGCGTGGCCAGGAGCCGGGCCGTGGGATAGGCCAACGCCGGGTCCTGGCCGGCGTTGGGGTTCATGGCCGTGCGGCAAATGCCGGGAAACATGGTGTTGGCCAAGATGTCCGTGCCGGCTAGCTCGTGAGCCAGCGAACGCACGATGGCAATCACCGCGGCCTTGGAGGAGGAGTAGGCCATGCCCTCCGCGGGGCAGAACTCGGCCGTGCGCGACGACACGGCCATCAGGCGACCGTGCCCCTGTGCCTGCATCGCCCCCAGAACGGCCCGAAAGGTGTGCAGGACCCCGAACACGTTGACCCGGTAGATGGCCTCCACGTTGTCCAGGTCGGCATCCTCGACCGACCCTCGGCGCGAGATCCCTGCGTTGGCCACGGCCACGTCGATGTGGCCGAAGCGCTCCAGCGCGGCCCGAGCCCAGGTGTCGAGATCTGCTGGCTTGGTCACATCGGCGGCTACGACGAGGTCACAGACCTCTTCGGCCGCGGGCACGTTGACGGGAAGATCACATCCGACCACGGTGGCCCCGTCGGAAGCGAAGCCCCGGGCCAGTGCCCGGCCGATGCCACTGCCGGCGCCGGTAATGGTGACCACCAGGCCATCGAGCTCTCCCATGTCAGATCCTCCCGACGTCCCCGCTCAGCTCGAGGAGCCGCCACCGGTGCCCGCTGTGCTCACGGCCGCCTCCCGCATGCGATCGGACCGGAACGTCGGTTCGGTGTCAAAGCGGGGGATGACCTCTTGGCCGAAGAGCTTCATGCTGTCGACCGCCGTCTCGAACGGCATGGTCGTAGTCATGGGGCTGACCACCAGCTGGTCGGCCCCGGCGTTTTCATACTGCTGGCACACCCGGGCGCAGTCCTCCGGATCTCCCACGGCGATGATTCCCGATTCCACTTGGGCCTTGATCTCATCCAGGGTGGGCTCGGGCATGACGGCCGGCCAATCGGGAACGCCGGCCGGCTTCGGGAAGGTGTTGAGCCACCGGTAGACCAGGCTCTGGTACAGGCGCATATCGATCCGGGTGTTGAGCTCAAAGGCCTCGTTCCGATCGGGCATGCAGGTGAGATGGCTCACACACATCACGTTGTCGTTCACGAAGTCGCCCACCGGCTCCGCTTTCTCCACCGCCTTCTTGTACACCTCGATCAACTTGGCCAGCTCCGACGGGGCTCCGACGGTGAAGCACAGCACCCCAAGGCCCATGCGACCCGCCTTCTCGAACGTCGGGGGGTTGCCGCACGCCACCCACATGGGCGGATGGGGGCGGGCCACCGGCTTGGGGAAGATCTCCCGCGGCGGCACGGAGAACGAGTCGCCCTCGTAGGAGTAGAAGCCGTCTCGCCACATCTTGGGGATCTCGCGGATGGCCTCGTCCCACAGAACCTTCGAGTGATCTATCTCGGGGATCCCGAATCCGAACATCTCGGTGGTGGACGATCCGCGTCCGGTGCCCAGCTCAAAACGGCCATTGGACAGGTTGTCGATCATGGCGGCGCGCTCGGCCGTTCGGACCGGATGGTTCACCGGCGCCGTGATGTTGAAGATGGCCGAACCGAGATGGATCCGTTCCGTGCGCGAGGCCACGGCGGCCAGAAAGACCTCGGGAGCGGACATGTGCGAGTACTCACGGAGGAAGTGATGCTCGGACGCCCACACGTACTTGAACCCGAACTCCTCGGCTCGGATGGAGAGCTCGAGGTTGTCGAGGAGGCGCCGTTGCTCGTACCCCGGGGTGGTCCCGGCCACCTTGTCCGGCACGAAGACCTGTGCGAAGTATCCGAACTCCATAGTGACTCCCCCTTCTGGTGATCGTGCGAACTTTCATACCATGTCCCCGCCGCACCTGCCCTGTGCGGCTCAGCAGTCCCCGCCGTACCTGCCCGGTGCGGCTCAGGTCACTCCGAGGTGTTGCACGAACCAGTCACCGGCGAGTTCGACGGCCCGGTCCAATCCGGGACCCGCATCAAGGTCGTTGTGGCCGGCGCCGGAGATGAGCTCGAATCGCTTGGGGCCTGGCGCGTTGTCATAGACCGGTGCGACGTCCTCCACGGGCGCCACATCGTCGTCAGCGCCGTGGACGAGCAGCAGCGGTCGCGGGCCCAGCCGGCGGGCAGCATCCTCGGGGTGGAAGTCGAGCACGGCGTCTGCGCTGGCCAGGTAGAAGTGGGACGTGCCCAGCGACTGATCAGCTATCCCACCGACGTCGGTGTCGCGGCCGCCGTGGACGGGGGCGGCCATGGCGCTGGTGCCGGCCTGTTCCGACTTGAGCTTCTCGTACTGGGCCAGGAAGGTGGGGCTGAACGGGAGGATGGTCTGGAGGTCCACGACCGTCGGGATGCCCGTGGCCACCAGGTTGGACCGTTCCGACTCCAGCGCCCGCTGGAATGCGATCCAGTCCCAACTGGTTCGTACCGAGCGCAGCATGCTGCGTCCGTCGCCCGGGCTCGACACGGCCACCACCGCGCTCACCCGAGCCTCTCGCGCCGCCATGGCGATGGCAACGGGGCCGCCATAGCTGTGACCATAGACACCGATCTGTGCCCCGATACCGGGTTGGGCCGCCAACCAGTTGCATGCACACAGTGCATCGTCCACTCGGGCCCGGGGATCGATCCAGCCCCTGGCCCCCTCGCTCTCGCCGTAGCCGGCGTAGTCGAACCGAAGGGAGGCGATTCCCCGACGGGCCAAGTCCTGGGCCACACCGGGAAGGACAAGATGTTTCACGCCCGACAGTCCCTGGCACAGCACGACGGCGGCTCCCGCCGCTCCTGCTCGATCCTCGGGCCGGCACAGCACGCCGGCCAAGCGCGTTCCGTCGAATCCGAAGAAGCTGACCTGGTACTCGCTCATGACGCCGGCTCGCTTCGGTCCGCCAGCTCTCTTCGGTCCCCCCGGACCTTCGGCGACGCCATCAGTTGCCTCGCTGCCCATGCATTCGGCGAGTCTCACCCCGCCCTCGGCACCTGTCAACGGTCTGTATGCCGCAGCCCGTCTACCGCGGCGCGGAACCCGATCGTTTCTTCAGTCGGCGCTTCTTCAATCGGGGCGGAAGCTTCTTCCGGGTCCTGGCGACAACCGCACGCTTCATGTCCACGCAGGACCTCGGCGTGTCGATCCGCTCGAACCACTCGAGCTTGCCGTCGAGGGAGGCAAGGACGACCGACCCATGGCAGATCTTCTGACACCGCACCAAGCGGACTTCGGCCTGTTTGCACAGAGCCCGGATGAGAGCATCGTGATCGCATGCCCGGGAGCACTTCTTCCCGTGGCAGACATAGGCGAGGGGCCTGGTCACTGCTAGGCCGACCGGCGACCCTTTCCGAGGGCCAGACCGACAAGCCAGGCCACGAAGAAGATGACGGCGACGATCCACAGCACGTGGAGGGCAAAGCCCACCCCGGCGAAGAGGACGGCCAGTAGCAGCAAGATCAAGATGAGCCCCATGGCTCTCATCTTTCCCGTCCGCCAATGTGGCCAAACCTCGCCCCCGTGGAGCGTGTGACCAAGACGGTGAACATCTGAGAAGCTGTCCGTCAATGTTCGACGACTTGCTTGCAGCCAACCGCCAGTACGCGCAGACCTTTGCCCTGCAGGGCATCCCCGGCCGAGCGGCCAAGGGCTTCGGTCTGGTGACGTGCATCGACAGCCGAATCGAGCCTCTGACCATGCTCGGCCTGCATCCCGGCGATGCCAAGATCCTTCGCAATGCGGGCGGTCGCGTCACGCCTGATGTGCTGCGCTCGCTGGTGCTGGCCACCACCTTCCTGGGGGTGACTCATGTGGCCGTCATGCACCACACCGATTGTGC
Source organism: Acidimicrobiales bacterium (assembly GCA_035552655.1). GTDB lineage: Bacteria > Actinomycetota > Acidimicrobiia > Acidimicrobiales > RAAP-2 > DASXMT01. The sequence continues at coordinate 11,129 of DASZLD010000107.1, read as the reverse complement.
CCTGGCCCGGGGGGGCGAAGCCGAGCTCAGGTCGGGGCTGAGTGCGAAACAGGCCGCCCATGCGGAGGGCTGGGACTTCCTCACCATGGATGATCCCGATGAGGCCCTGGCCAAGGACGTTGACGCGGTGCGGACCTGCGCGGTGCTGCCCGACGGTGTCCGGATCGAGGGTTGGCGCTACGACGTGCGATCCGGACTGGTGGACAGGGTCATCCCGAGCGAAGGCTGAGTGGGTGTGGCCGATGAGCTGCCCGAGCTGATCATTGCCGACGGGGCGGCATGGCGGGGATGGCTGGCTGAGCATCACGCCGATCCTGCCGGCGTGTGGCTGGTACTGGCCAAGAAGGGCACCACCGACCCCACCAGCCTGACCCATGACCCAGCGCTGGACGAAGCCTTGTGCCACGGCTGGATCGACGGTCAGGTTGGCTCCCGCGACGAAGTGACATTTCGCCAACGGTTCACGCCCCGGCGGTCGCGGAGCCCGTGGTCGAAGCGGAACGTGGCCATCGTCGAGCGGTTGCAGGCCGAGAAGCGAATGCATGCCGCCGGTCTGGCGGCCGTGGAACAGGCCAAGGCGGACGGGCGATGGGAGGCGGCGTACGCCGGTCAGGCCAGCATGGAGGTGCCACCCGACCTGGGTGCCGCGCTGGTGGCAGAACCGCGGGCACAGGCCATGTTCGAGATCCTGACCAGCCAGAACCGCTATGCCGTGCTCTACCGGGTGGAAAGCGCGAAACGGGCCGACACGCGGGCTCGGCGGATCGACAAGTTCGTGGCCATGCTGTCGCGAGAGGAGACCATCTACCCGCAACGGCGTACGCTCGATCCCTGAGCCTGGCATCGGTGGGCGACGGCCCGCGGTGGCGGTCAGATCCATTGATCTCTCCCCGGGATAGCTTGGCCGGGACCATCTCGTGCCGTCTGCCGAGGTCGGTGGCGGTCGATCATGTGAGGAGACCAACAATGATCAAGGGCTTCAAGAACTTCCTGATGCAGGGCGATCTGATCGTGATTGCCGTCGGCCTGGTCGTGGCCCTGGCCTTCAGCAATTTGATCAAGGCCTTCACCACCAGCATTGTCACCCCGGCCGTCAACGCCGCGGCCGGTGGCGGACCGACAGCCAAGGGCCTGGGTTGGACCATCAACGGTCAGCGGATCGACCTGGGCGCCTTCATCTCGGCCATCGTCTACTTCCTCATCTTCATGGCCGTCATCTATTTCGCCCTGGTCGTGCCCTACCGGGCCTACATGAAGGCACGCGGCAGCACGGTCTTCGGCGACCCGCCGCCGACCAAGAAGTGCCCGGAGTGCCTGTCGAGCGATCTCCCCATCGCCGCCACCAGATGCAAGTACTGCACCAGCGAGCTCCCCATCGCCGCCTGAACAGTCGCGGCCTGAACACCGGTCACCGAAGGCGGCCCACGACGACTCCGGCCCCGGGGATCTCCGGCCGCTCGCGGCTCAGGAATGGTGTGGCGGCCTGTCCCTGTCCATGCGCTCGGACCAACAACGATCACAGTCCTCGCAGGAGGAGGGGCCGCCCGAGTCGGAGGGGACGGGCCGGGCATGGGCTCCGGGATGACGGCAGAACGGGCAATTGCTGGTCGGGTTGCCGGTCACAGTTCCTGTCTACCCGATTCCCGGATGGCCGACGTCATGGGCCGAATCCGAGGCGGTCGAGAACTGGATCCCACCGCCGTAGGAGCCACCGACCATGCCGATGCGCGGGTCATCGGGACCATCGGAGGCAACGGCGGGGAGGGTGCCCAACCACGAGATGAGCTCCGACGCCGCCTTGCCATCCCAGGTGGGGGAGTCCAGCTCGATCTGACAACCCGACCCACCGAAGCCGAGCCCGGAAGAGGAGAGGGCCACGAAGCCATCCGTTGCCGCGTTCTCGGCCATGCCCAATGTCGAGCTGTCGTTGTAGGACCCACCGAAACCATTGGTCACCATGACTGCCGGCTGAGGCGAGGAAGCGGTCGCCCCCGAGGGACCAGCAGCTCACCCACGACCGAGCACGGGGTGGCATCTCCCGGGCCGACCGAGACGGTGGCCTGCACCGAATAGGTGGCATGGCCGGGACCAGGCGACCCCGGCATCAGGGAGACCGATGGCAGTGGTGGAGGAGTGAACGAACCCAGGGCACTGTTTTTGGCCGCCAGCCACCCCGGGGTCGAAGAGGCGGGTTGTACGGCGCCGGCCGAATCAGCGCCAGCAGAAAGGGCACGGGCGGAAAGGTCACCGACGGGGACGACCACGGCCATGACTGCGACGGCGGCTATGAAACGGGGGACGAAATGACGGCGGTTTGGGCTCACCACCAGGGCAACGCAGCAGATCCGACCGTCTTGCGGGCGATTTTCCTCGGGAGGGCCGCCGGCTCTCATCACGGTGGCTGGTGGGGAACAGGAGGGCTCGATTTCGGGCCACGGCCCAGGCGACGCTCGAAGCGGGCCGCTGACCCGTACGCTGGGTCCATGGGGTTTTACGGAAACGGTGCCGGGCACAGCTCCTGGATCTTCTTGGTGATCGTGGCGGCTGGGATCGCCATTAGGATGCTGTCCTCTCGCCGCCGGGGATCAATGGGGGGCCGCATGCGGACGCGTCCAGGCCCGCCACCGGGCATGTCCTTGTTCCAAGATCAGCCCGACACGCCCGCTCCAGCGGTCCGACCTCGGACCGGTCCTACCTACACCGGGATCCCGGCTGGCTGGATGGCTGATCCCTCAGGGAAGCACGACGAGCGCTACTGGTCGGGGACGGAGTGGACCGAACACGTCATGAACGATGGAACGCCGGCGATCGACCCACTGCCCAACCGTGCCGCACCGCTGGGCCAAGGCCCTTCGGACCCGGCCGATGGGCCGACCGGGTCCTCCAGCCCGGAAGCGCCGCCAGACCCGACGGAGCGCCCCGAGGATTAGCCCGGTTGGAGAGCTCGGCGAACGGCGCTGATGTCTTCCCGGCCGAGCCCCTGGTCCACGGCCACGTGCCACTGCTGAGAGATGCCCGCCAGAACGGGCAGTGGAGGCTCGCCCGCTTCGGCATTGCACAGGTCCACGTCCTTCAGGGCCCAGGCCAAGGGAAACTCGGCGTCGTAGTTGCCCGAGACCATTTTGGCCAGCTTGGCCATGGCCAGGCCGGATGCGAGTGGGCCACCATCCAGCGCCGCGGTCAGCTCATCGCGTCCGATGCCCATGCGATCGGCGAGGGCCAAGGTCTCTGCGGCCCCCTCGACCAGGAAGGCCAGCCACCCGTTGACCACCAGCTTGAGCCTGCTTCCGGCCCCGGCTGGTCCCACCCACTGGGTCTTGCGCCCGATGGCGGAAAAGACAGGGTCGACCACCGCCGAGGCCTCGTCGGGGCCCGAGGCCAGGATCAGCAACTGAGCCTGCTCGGCCGGCCCTTTGCTGCCTGATACCGGGGCGTCGACGAACAAGACGTCTGGACGGGTCGACTGCACGGTGGCGGCCAGATCGATCGTCGCCTGTACGCCGATCGTGCCCATCTGGGCCCAGAGCGCTCCAGAAGGCAGGGCCTCGAGCACGTGCCCGTCGATCATGACCGAGCGCACTGCTGCGGCGTCGGGAAGCATGGTGATCACGACGTCCGCCTGTCGTACGGCGTCCTCGGCCCCTTCGGCGGCGGTGGCGCCCACCTCCACCAGGGGGGCGACTGGCTGCGGGCTTCGGTTCCACACGGTTGTGGGAAATCCGGCGGCTACCACGTTGCGGGCCATGGCCGATCCCATGATGCCGAGACCGATTACTGCGACCCGGCGTGCCTGGTCTGACGATGTCACGGCTGCCTCCTCGGTTGGTGTGCGGGCCCACGGACAGGGCTCTCATGTTGATGGTACCGAGTGCCGATGTTCAAGACGGTGGAGACACCACGGTGGGCCGGCACGGCGGTCGAGAGAGCGGGCCGGCATGGCCTTGGACGCGGTCTTTCTAGTCTGGGACCATGGCTTCTCCTCCGACGCGGATCCTGTTGATCTCGGGAAGCCTGCGGGCCGGGTCGACCAATACGGCCCTGTTGCGTACGGCCGAGGCCGTGGCCCCCGAGGGCACGATGGCCCTGATCTACGAAGGGCTGGGCCGATTACCGCATTTCAATCCGGACGACGACATCGCGCCGCTCCACCCTTCGGTCGCTGACCTCCGGACGCGCACTGCTGACGCCGACGCCCTGTTGTTCTCGACACCGGAGTACGCCGGGGCCCTCCCCGGGTCGTTCAAGAACCTTCTCGACTGGACGGTCGGGGGCGGCGAGACCTACGGCATGCCGGTGGCGTGGATCAATGCATCGGGATCGACGACCGGGGCCGCCGACGCCCATCGTTCGTTGCGCACCGTGCTCGGGTACACCGGAAGCGCCATCGTCGAGGAGGCGTGCGCACACATTCCGGTGGCCCGCTCTGCAGTCGGTTCCGACGGGCTCATCGGCGATGAGGTCATCCGCCGGCAGATCGCTGCAGTCCTGAGGACCCTGGCCTCCGAGGTCGGGAACCGTGTCCAGTCCTCTGGCCAGCTCGGGTAGGGCACAAGCTAGTCAGCGTGAGCAGATCGGTCAGCGCTGCCCGTTGTCGGCATCGCGGGCCATTCGTGACCGGCGTCTCACCGTGCGGCGGAGCTGCAGGATGCGGATCGATCCCAGGCACAGCACGATGAGCGCGCCGCCCACTGCGGCCAGGAGAAGGGCGAGGGCCAGCGGGAAGGAGCCCGACGCGGTGAAGAAGCTGATCTTGACGTTGTGAAGGTTCTGGAAAATGAAGACCAGCAGCACGATGAGGAAGATCAGGGCTGGGAGCAATCCCATCCACAGGCGCCCGGCCCGACTGGGTGGAACACCGGTCGGCGGAGGGGGTGGGGTCGGAGCCGCAGCCGGTGCAGCGGCTTGCCGGCCCGCTCCGGCGGCGGTCGGATCACTCTCCGCCGCATCGCTTGGGGAGCCGAGGCTCTGAGACTGCGGCTGCTGTTCGGATTCCATCCGTTACTTCTTCCCTCAGCGGGGCATCGGCAAGCACCGGTGCCCCAATCGGACCTTACTCCCAGGTTGCCCCCGGATCGATGGACAACGGTCACCGACACTGCGTCCCCGGTGTTGGGAGCTGCTGGTGGATGAGATACCCATCGACGACATCGATCATGCAGCGATTGCTCGACCCGTTGAGCAGCCACGTATGGCCCCAGCCATCCCATGTCACCAAGGTGGCCGCGTTGAAGTCACCGGCGAGGTGCCGTGAGCCGACCAGCGGCGTGTTGGGATCCCCGACGTTCCCGATCAGCAGCACCGGCGGAGCGTGGTCCGGATGCAGGCGGGTGATGGCGTCCGGTGACTTCGGCCACGTGACGCAACCACCCAGGTTGTACGTCACCGCATAGCCGCCGATCAGGGGATAGCGGGCAGCCAGCGATCGAGCTTCTGCGCCTGCCGCCCTCGCCGGCAGATGGGAGGCAAAATCGTTACAGGTGATAGCCCAGGACGCATCGACCAAGGGGGCGCCGGAGATGTCCTCATCGAGTTCCAACGCCAGCTGGCGCAACGGCGTGCCGTTGCCGTGCAGCGCGTCGAGCAGGGCAGTGGGGTAGGAGGGAGCGAAAGCGGGAGCACTCAGGGCGAACAGGGTGGCGGTGTCCAAGTCGCCAACGGTGACGGGATGGTCGTCACCGTCTCCGGGCGCCGGGAGAGGATCGGCCTCGAGTTGGTGGCGAAGCGAGGTGAAGGTGGCCGTCGGGTCGGCCCCCAGCGGGCAGCTCGGCGCCGCTGCGCAACGGGCCAGATAGTGCAGGAGCGACCGTTCGGCCGCCGGTGCTTGGTCCGCGGCCTGAGTGGCCAGAGAGGCATCGACGTCCACGCCGCCGTCGAGGACCATGGCCCGGAGGCGATGGGGAAACAGGTCGGCATACACGGTGCCCAGGATGGTGCCGTAGGAAAGACCGAGATAGCTGATCTGCTTGACGCCCAGAGCCGCCCGGATCCGGTCCATGTCCCGCGCCGTGGTGTCGCTGGTCAGCGAGGCAGTCAGGCGAGGGTGGCGCCCGGTGCAGGCCTGGGCCATGGCCGTGAACACCGCCGTCCCGGGCAGAGGCTGTCCCGGCCGTGACGGCACCGGCAACACGCTGGCGACGGCCGACGGCGATGTCCCGCACTGGAGTGGGTCGCTTGCCCCCGTCCCTCGGGGATCGAAGCTAACGATGTCGAATCGGGAGACGACGGCAGGAGGCAGCAGTCCCAGGACCGCGGGCAGGATCTGGTTGCCACTCTCGCCCGGGCCGCCGGGATTGAACAGCAGCACGCCGATGCGGTGAGCGGGGTCGGCTGCCGGCTTTCGGGCCACGGCCAGGGAGATGGTCGGCCCCGAAGGATGTGCGTACTCGAGCGGGACCACCACCGAACCACACTGGAGATCGCCGTTGTTCGGGCACGCCGTCCAGGCAACCCGGCCGGCCGGAGGCGGTGCCTGCGCATTCGAGGAACTGGCGGCTGCGGCCGATGGAGTGCGAGCGCCCATGGTCGGTACGACCATGGGCAGAAGAGCCGCGGTGATGACGACCGGGGCGACTCGGAGGCCTTGTTGCCACCGATGGGGCGCCAGGGGCCGTCGTGGTGGTCTACGGCGCACCAGTCGAGGCGCGGACCGGCGGAGCATCGAGCGCGCAGTGCAAGCATTCGCGATCAGCGGGAGACGCGGGCGGAAGAGCGGGGTTGCGAATAGCCAGCGCGGCGAGGACACCACCGGCCACACAGGCGCCGGCGGCGATGGCTACTGCGGTTCGAAACCCGCCGGCGAGCTGGTGGGCATGGAGATAGCTGGTGCCAGTGATCCCGGCCAGAGCGGGTAGGACGGCCACGGCGATCAGGCTGCCCGTTCGGGCCACGTCGTTGTTCACGGCGGAGGCCAGGCCGGCATGCTCCATGGGAACCGAGGCCATGGCCGTGGCCGTCAGGGGCGCGACGGTGATGGCTAGTCCGGCGCCGAAGGTGAGGACGGCAGGGAGGACATAGGCGACGTAACTGGGACCATCAGTGGCCCGTATGAGCAGGGCCAGCCCCAGCCCCACGACGATAGGGCCGACGCTCATTTGGAGCCGAGGTCCCAGCCGGGTGGCCAATCGGCCCGAGCGGGCCGAGAACGCCAACATGATGGCGGTAACCGGCAACAAGGCCAATCCGGACTGGAGCGGCGAGTAGCCCGAGACCACCTGGAGCTCGATGGGGAGGAGGAAGAGGGCTCCACCCAACGCGGCGTAGATGACGAAGGTCACGGCGTTGGTGGCACTGAACTGACGCGCCCGGAACAGGGACAGGGGAAGCATCGGATATCGCTTGCGCTTCTCGACCAGGATGAACGATCCGAGCCCGATGACGGCAATGCCCACCATGATCGAGATCAGGGGGGAGGACCAGCCGTAGGTGGGCCCCTCGATGAGGGCGAAGGTGACGGCGGTGAGCCAGATCACCCCCAGGGCGGCTCCGGTGCTGTCGAGTGCCCCGGCGGTCGTCGGGTCCCTCGACTCGGGGACATGGCGGGCCGTCATGAGGAGCACCACGGCGACGATGGGAACGTTGATGAAGAACACCCAGCGCCATGAGGCGACGGCGATGAGATAGCCGCCGACCAGCGGCCCGGCTGCGGTGGTGAGGCCGCCCAACCCCGACCAGGCGCCGATGGCCTGGGCCCGGTCCTCGGGTTTGAACGACGCCTGCAGGATGGCCAGGCTTCCCGGCGTCAAGAGTGCAGCCCCGATGCCCTGGAGGGCGCGGGTGGCGATGAGAAAGCCGGCATTGGGAGCCAATCCACAGGCCATGGAGGTGACGGCGAACCAGGCCACACCGATGGAAAAGATCCGTTTGCGGCCGAACCGGTCGCCCAGTGTCCCGCCCAGGAGCAAGAAGGCGGCCAGCGTCAGTGTGTAGGCAGTGACGACCCATTGCAGCGCGCCGAGGCCGGTGTGGAAGTCCCTTCCTATGGTGGGAAGGGCGATGCCGACCACGGTGGCGTCCAGCGCGGCGATGCCAGACCCCAGCACGGAGGCCGCGATGACCCACCGACCGGCGGCCGAGCGATACCGAAGCGCCGACGCATCCGGATCGGACGGGATGGGAGCAGAGACCGGCGGTCCTGTCAGCGGGCGTTGATGTAGTCGAAGAGCTCGGCCCGGTCCTTCTCGAGATCGCCGATCCGACTCTTGACCACATCGCCGATGCTGACGATGCCGCACAGCACGCCGTCTTTGACCACGGGGACGTGGCGGATCCGGCGGTCGGTCATGATGTTCATCAACAGGTCGGTGTCGTCGTCGGGCGAACAGGAGTACACCGTGCTCGACATGATCGAGGACACCGGCTGGTGCACCAGGTCGTCACCGAGCTCGTGGAGCATCCGGACCACATCTCGCTCGGAGATGATGCCTTCGATGTGTTGACCGTCCGAAGAGACGACCAGCGCACCGATCCGGTGCCGGGACAGCTCTGCCACGGCCTGGTCCACGGTGGCATCCCCGCGGATGGTGTCGACCGCCGTTCCCTTGCCTGCAAGTAGCGTCGAGATTTGCACTCTGGACCCCCCAATCGAAAGCGGGTACTTGTTCCTGCACGTACCCTAGTTGGGGCGCGATCGTTCGGGTAGGGAAAAGTTGAGTGGCCAGCAAACCGCCGACCGTGAGGGACCGATCAACCGGCCTCGGCTGTGCTTACGGCCGCATGCCGTAGGGCATGAGCGAGGGCCAGAACTGCCGGTCCACCGGCAGGATCTCGACGACGGTATTGGGGTTGGTTGCGTCGACGGTCTGGTCGGCCCCGATGTAGATGGCCACGTGATAGACGCTGGTCGGGTCGCTGGTATCGCTGCCCCAGAAGACCAAGTCGCCGGCCTGAAGGGCATTGAGGGCGACGGGCACTCCAGCGGTTTGGAACTGGTCGTCCGCTACCCTGTCAATGCCCACACCGGCCGCCCCCCACGAGCTGTAGGTCAGCCCTGAGCAGTCGAAAGCGTCAGGGCCGTCCCCGCCGAAGAGATAAGGCTTGCCCAGCTGCTGGAGGGCGAAGAGGACGGCGTTGTCGCCCGGCGTGATGGGCTTCAACAGCAGGGCCTGGGTGGGCGGCTGGCCGGTTCCGGCATCGCCGAATCCGTAGGAGGTTCCGTTCTGGTCCACCACCCAGTACCCGTGACCGGAACGAGTGGAGACCACCCGTTGGGCCGGCTCGGTGGAGATGCTGCCGGTGGAGCCGTAGAAGCCGGCGTCCCCGAAGGTGAAGACGCCGCCGTCGCCGGCGAACATCCAATAGCCGCCACCGTCGGGGGTGGCCGTCAGCCCGACCATCGGCTTGTTCAGCGGCGTGCCCCCCATCGACCCGAAGAAGTTGGCGTCGCCGAAGCTGAAGACGCCGCCGTCAGAGGCGATCAACCAGTAGCCCCTGCCGTCGGGGGTCGAGGCCATGCCCACAACAGGCTGGTTGAGAGGCTGACCGCCCTCCGACCCGTAGAAGCCGGCGTCGCCGAAGGTGAAGATGCCCCCGTCGGAGGCGACCAACCAGTAGCCCTGGCCGTCAGGGGTCGAAGCCATGCCCACGATGGGCTGGTTCAGGGGGTGGCCTCCTTCCGAACCGAGGAACGTGGCATCCCCGAAGCTGAAGATGCCGCCGTCCGAGGCGACCAACCAGTAACCGCCGTCGTCGGGGGTCGAAGTCGTCCCGACAATGGGCTGATTGAGCGGCGGCGTCGAGCCGAGGTTCGGCGCGTTGCCGACGGGAAGGACCCCGCCGTCGGGCTGGGCCAGCCAGAAGCTGGTGGGGGCGATGGCGCCGTCGGCATGGGCCGGGGAAGAAGTGACGCCCCCAATGAGCACCGAGAGCGCCATGGTGGCGGCCAGGGCAACCCCGGCCAACCGGGCCCTGCGATGGGAAATGGCTGTGCTCACGGCATACATTGCCGCGAGACGCTACTCGTTCAGCCCCCGTTCTCCAAGATTTCGGTCAGGATCCCTCTGGCCTGCGCGTCGGTTGCCGAGGGTGCTGCCGCCGACCAGCCTCGTCCTCTGAGAGCAGGAATGGCCGCCTACCACCGCATACCGACTATCGCCCCGCGGCGTACGCTCGTCGTTGGTGATCGACCCAGACGACAACCCGTGGCTCAGGGGCGACGGAGTTCGGGGCGGCAATTACGACAAGCGGTTCGACGCGCTGGCCTCCACCGGCCACGACGTCCACGGCGAAGCCGAGTTCGTGATCTCCCTCGGAGTGGGCTCTGTGCTCGATGCCGGATGTGGCACCGGCCGGGTGGCCATCGAGCTGGCCCGTCGAGGACTCGACGTGGCTGGCATCGACCTCGATGCGTCCATGCTCGATTCGGCACGACAGAAGGCACCGGAGCTGTCGTGGGAATGCGCCGATCTGTCGGACGCCGACCTCGACCTGGGCCGCCAGTTCGATGCTGTGGTGATGGCGGGCAACGTGATGATCTTCGTCACCCCGGGAACCGAAGGGGCCGTCTTGGCCAGCGCAGTCCGGCACCTTCGCCGACCCGGGCTGGTGATAGCCGGCTTCTCGCTCCGACCGGGCGGTCTGGGTGTGGCCCACTACGACCGGCTGGCGACCGAGGCGGGCCTGCACCTGGCCGAGCGCTGGAGCACGTGGGATCGGTCGCCCTTCAGCGCTGACGACACGTACGCCGTCTCGGTGCATCGCTACGACCCGGAGCCGTAACGATCCACCGCACGGTCAGAGACTGACGCCAGACGATCAGACGGTGACGCCCGCTTGCAGCCGCTCGGTCGCTTCGATGTACTCCTCGACCATCTCGTAGATCACGTCCTTGGCCTTGCGTACCTGGGTGGCCCGGCCGATGACCTGGCCGCACGGATTGAAGCTCACGTCCTTGGCCTGCACCGGGTAGCGGGAACCGCGGCTGACCGCCTCGATGGCCACCAGCATCTGTAGGGGCATGGGTAGCGGGTCCGGCGTGTCGTCGGCCTCCCAGGCCTCGGTCCAGTCATTCTTCAGCATGCGGGCCGGCTTCCCGGTGAACGACCGCGACCGGACGGTGTCCCGACTGGAGGCGGCCAGGTAGGTCTCCATCTGAGCCGGCGAGGACGACGACTCCTCGACGGTGAGCCACAGCG
>DASZLD010000106.1:0-26997 GCA_035552655.1 Acidimicrobiales bacterium | reverse complement strand
CTACGTCGAGGTCCTGGCCTTGCAGTTGGCTTCGCACATGATCCGGATGAACGGCATCCATCCCACCAATTGCGACACCGACCTTCTCCATAATGTCGACGTCTACCGTGCCTTCCGTCCCGACCTGGAGAACCCGAAGCGGGAGGACGTCATGGACTCCCTGCCGCTGATGCAGGCCATGCCCATCCCCTACATCGATCCCCAGGACGTCAGCCATCTCGTCGCCTTCCTGGCCAGTGATGAGTCCCGCTACATCACCGGGCTGAACATTCGCATTGACGCCGGAGCGATGCTCAAGACGCCACCGATCGGGTAACTCGCAGAGGGGCATGACTGGAGTCGGCGGGGGAAGGCGCAGGCGGATTCCGGTCTGGGGACGCAGGCGGATTCCGGTCTGGGGACAGAGCCGGTCCATGGCTCACTGAGCCAGACATGTCGGTGCAAAGTAGGCCCGTGGTCGTCGACCTCCGGTCCGATCGTTGGGGGGAGCAGGATGCAGACACTGGACGAGGTCCGGGCGAGGCCACCGTGGTCATACCGGCGGCCGTCCCCGTGTCCTCGACCAGGGAGGCGCTGATGCCTGCGTCCAGGCCGCTGGGAATGATCCTCGAGGAGGTCATCGCTACGGATCCCCATCGCGCCGCCCTGATCATCGACGGAACCGTCACCACTTATGCCGGGCTGGCGGCAGCAGTGGGTCAATGCGCCGATGGCCTCCGTGCCGCCGGGGTGCTTCCCGGCTGGCGCATACCGTTGGTCGACGACACCAGCGTGCTGTCGGCCGCCGTCCTCATCGGCGCCACCCACGCCGGGGCGGCAGCGGCGCTCATGAACCCTCGCTTGACCAGTGGCGAGTTGGGCGTGCTCATGGCCGCAGCGGAGACGGCGCCGATCGGGGTGGCCGGGTCCCGCGCCGCCGACGCCCTGCGGGGGGTGGACGGCATCTCCGTCCTGGGCGCCGAGGATCTCCTCGGCCACGGTGGCGCCGAGGGGCTGGCCGCCCGGGTCCCCGGTCCGAGCGATGAGGCCGTCGTTCTGTTCACCAGTGGCACCACCGGCACGCCCAAGGCGGTGGCCCTGACCCACGGACTCTTGGGCCCGAAGGTCGCCGCCTTCGCACCCGCAGTGGAACCGGTGCCCTCGGTGTCGCTCATGTGCGTGCCCTTCGTGCACATCGGCGGCATGCTGGGTCTACTGGTGCAACTGGCCAAGGGCAACACCACGGTGGTCCAGACCCGTTTCGATGCCGGCGAGTGGTTGACCCTGGTGGCCCGGCACGGAGTGGAGACGTCCTTCCTGGTGCCGACGATGTTGCACCGGATACTCGACCACCCCGACTTTGCCTCCACCGACCTTCGCTCGCTCAGCAGCCTGACCTATGGCGCCGCACCCGCCTCGCCCGAGCTGATCCGGCGAGCCATGGCCTCGCTCCCCGGTGTGGAGCTGACCAACACGTTCGGTCAGACCGAGACCATGGGCTCGATCACCGCTCTCGGTCCAGGCGACCATGCCGGCGAGCGGCTGGCCTCGGTCGGCCGTCCCTTGCCCGGCGTCGAGGTGCGGGTCGTCGATCCGACCACCGGCGATCCCCTTCCCACCGGCACGGTGGGGGAGCTGTGGGTGAAGAGCGAGGGCAGTGTGGTGCCGGGGGCCCAGGCCGAGGGCACGGGGGCGCTGGCCGGCTGGTTCCGGACCGGGGACATGGTCTCAGCCGACGACGAGGGCTACCTGTATCCCGCGGGGCGTCTGACCGACACCATCAACCGGGGAGGGGAGAAGTTCGCTCCCTCGGAGGTGGAGGCGGTGGTGCGTACCCACCCCACCGTTCGCGATGTGGCTGTGGTGGGGCTGCCCGACCCGGAGATGGGCAATCGGGTGGGTTGTGCCATCGTCGGGCGGGAGCCGATCAGCGGCGAGGCGCTCCGAGACTTCTGCCGGGGACGCATCGCCAACTTCAAGATGCCCGAGCGGCTCCTGCTCGTTGACGAGATCCCCTACAACGATTTCGGCAAGGTGGACCGCAAAGTGCTTCGGGCCCAGTTCGCGGCACTGGACCCGTGATCGACGGGGACAGGCCGCGTCCGGTCGAGTGAAGGAGGAAGGGCGATGCAACCGCCAACCCAATCGGTGATCCCCACCCACAAGCTCTCCGACGATGCCGCCCTGCGGATCTTTCGAACCATGACGACCATCCGGACGACCGAGGACCGGATCATCCGAGGCCTGAGCTCGGGCGAGCTGACCATGACCTATTACACGGTGCGAGGACAAGAGGCGATCCCTGCGGCGATCTGTGAGCACCTTCGCCGCGACGACTACATGGTCACCACCTACCGGGGCACGCACGACTGCATCGCCAAGGGCGTCCCCCTCGATGAGCTGTTGGCCGAGATGTGTGGAAAGGCGACGGGTACGTCGAAGGGCAAGGGCGGACCCATGCACCTCTCCGACCCCCGGTCGGGCTTGATGGTCACCACCGGCGTGGTGGGCGGCGGGCTGCCCATCGCCGCCGGCCTGGGCCTGTCCAGTCAGCTCCGAGGCACCGACCAGGTCACCGTGGTGAACTTCGGGGACGGCGCCACCAGCATCGGGGCGACGCACGAGGCGTGCAATCTGGCTGCGTTGTGGCAGCTGCCGGTGGTGTTCGTGTGCCAGAACAATCGTTACGGGGAGCACACCAAGTTGGCTGACTACACCCGCACCACCAGCCTGGCCGACCGATTCCGTGCCTATGGCATGGAGGCGCGCACGGTGGACGGGAACAGCATCCCGGCCATGAGCGACGCCGCCCACGAGGCGATCGGACGGGCCCGGGCCGGGAGGGGACCGACCTTCCTCGAGTGCATGACGTACCGCCTGGGCGGCCACTCGTTCGGATCCACCACCGAGTACATGGACCCCGATGAGCTGTCGGCCGCCGAGGCCGACGAACCACTGGGACGGAACCGAGCCTGGTTGGTCAGCGAGCGGGGGATCGGGGAGGAGGCGCTGGCCCAGATGGAGGCCGAGGTTCGAAAGCAGGTCGAAGCGGCCCTGGAGTCGGCCAAGGCCAGTGCGCCGCCCTCGGCCGATGAGCTGTTGACCGACGTCTTCTCGACCATGGAGGCATCGCCCCGATGAGCGCCACCGAGCAGGTGCACGCAGACCCGGTCCACACCATGGCCGAAGCAGTGAACCAGGCCATCGATCTGGCCATGGGGGACGACCCTGAGGTGTTCTGCCTGGGCGAGGACATCGAGGACCCCATTGGCGGCGTCATGAAAGGTACCAAAGGTCTGTCGACCAAGTACGGGCGGGAGCGGGTACGGAACACCCCCATCTCGGAGCAGGCCATCGTGGGCGCGGCCATCGGGGCGTCGTTGGTGGGCATGCGCCCCATCGCCGAGGTGATGTTGATGGACTTCTTCGCCGTGGCCATGGACCAGGTGGCCAACCATGCGGCCAAGCTCCGCTACATGTCCGGCGGACGCACCAATGTTCCCATCACCATCCGCACCTCGGTGGGCGGCGGCCGCCAGTTCGGCGCCCAGCACTCCCAGTCGCTCGAGGCGTGGATGATGCATGTTCCCGGGCTCAAGGTGGCCGTGCCCAGCACGCCGGCCGACGCCAAGGGGCTGCTGTACTCGTGCATCTTCGACGACGATCCCTGCATCCACATGGAGACCCTGTCGCTGCTGTTCACCCGCGGGCCGGTGCCGCCCGGGCTGTTCCGGATCCCGCTGGGGGTGGCTGACATCAAGCGAGCGGGTGACGACGTGACCGTGGTCACCTGGGGCTGGCAGGTGCCCGAATCCCTCGCCGCGGCCGAGGTCCTGGCCGGTGAGGGGATCAGCGTGGAAGTGGTCGACCTGCGGACGTTGGTCCCGTTGGACCGAGAAGCGGTGCTGGCCAGCGCGTCCAAGACCAGGCGGGTAGTGATCGTGCACGCGGCCACGCAGTTCGCCGGTCCCGGGGCGGAGATCGCCTCGATGGTCTCCCATGAGCTCTTCGGCGAGCTGGCCGCCCCGGTCGAACGCCTGGGTGCGGCCTACTCGCCCATCCCCTATGCCACCGAGCTCGAGACCCTGCACTACCCCGAGCGGGTGCGCATCGCCGAGACGATCCGGGCATTGGTATGAGACGATGAGCGAGATCCGAACGTGGATCAAGATCCCCCAGGCCGGCGTGGCCATCACCGAGGGCACCATCGTCCAGTGGCTGGTAGCCGACGGTGACCCGGTTGCCGAGGGGCAGCCGCTGTATGTGCTCGAGACCGAGAAGGTCGAGATCGAGGTGGATTGTCCGTCGTCGGGCGTGGTCCGCATCAGCGGACAGACCGGTCAGGTCTACCCGGTGGGCGAGACAGTAGGGTACGTCGATGGCGGGTAGTCGGGCCTGTGGACCCCATCGATCGACGGGTTCCTCGTTGTGGCGATGGGCTGTTCGTTGAACGGGCAGGTCGGTTCCCATCTCCGCGGGGTGGCGGCCACGGCCGCCCTCGACGCCGACCGGGTGGCCATCATCGACGGACCGCGGGTGGTGACGTTCGGCGAGCTCGATGCGTCCGCCAACGGGCTCGCTACTCGGCTGGCCGAGCTGGGGGTCGGACCGGGCGACACCGTCGGGATCGGCATGCGGAACAGGGCGGAGTGGTTCACCGTCTCCCATGCCATCGCTCGATTGGGGGCCATGTTCGTCCCCATCTCACCGCGGCTGACTCCCGGTGAGGCGGAGTACATCGTGCGGGACTCGCGGATGAGAGCGTGTGTAACCCAGGGACCGGTCGACTTCACCGTGGACGGTGTCCACGTGCTCGATGTCGACGCCCCTGACTTCCCCGGGCCGGTGGACGAACCTCCCCGAGAGGATTTCCTCAACACCGCTCCAGCCTTGCTCGGCTACACCTCGGGCACCACCGGACGACCCAAAGCGGTGGAGCGACCAGCCCCCGTCCCTGCGCCGGTGGCCACCACGTCGGCCATTGCCGCGTTCTGGGGCTACGGCCCCGACACCATCCAGCTGATCTGCGGTCCGCTGTACCACACGGCTCCCAGTGCCTACGCCGAGTACTCGCTGTGGGAGGGCGGTCGGGTGGTGGTGCAGGACAAGTTCATCGGGGAGCACTGCCTCTCGCTCATCGACCAGCACCGGGTCACCCGAACGCAGATGGTCCCCGCCCATTTCGTCCGAATCCTCGAAGCGGACTGGTCCGCCTACGACCGCTCCAGCGTCCGGCTGCTCATCCACGCCGCCGCCCCCTGTCCGGTGCCCCTCAAGGTACGCATCATGGAGGTGTTCCCCCCGGGAACGGTCTGGGAGCTCTATGGGGCCACCGAAGCGATGGGGACGGTCATCTCGCCCGGTGAATGGTTGTTCAAGCCGGGCAGCGTGGGTCGGCCCTTTCCCGGACTGGAGGTGCGCGTCCTCGACGAGGAGGGAAAGCGGGCCGCACCGGGAGAGGTGGGCACCATCTACATCAGTCCCTTTCCGGGGGCGGCCTTCTCCTACCGGGGCGACGCGGAGAAGACGGCCGCCGCCTACCGCGATGGGTTCGCCACCGTCGGGGACCTGGGCCATCTGGACGAGCACGGGTACCTGTTCATCGCCGATCGACGCACCGACCTGATCTTGAGCGGCGGGGCCAACGTCTACCCGGCGGAGGTCGAGAACGCCCTGGCCGCCGACCCCGACGTGGTCGACTCGGCGGTGATCGGCCTGCCTGACGACCGGATGGGTCAGCGGGTCCACGCCCTGATCGAACTGCGCCCCGGCGTGGTGCCTGACGCATCGGCCATCCTCGGCCGTCTGTCGGAGCGTCTGGCCGACTTCAAGCGTCCGAGGACGATCGAGTTCGTCGACACCCTTCCCCGAGAGCCCAACGGCAAGGTGTTGAAGCGACAGCTCCAAGATGAGCGGGCAGCGACGCGCCCATGACGTCGAGCTCAGTGCCCGCATCGAGAACCAATTCGTAACGCATTGTGGTCGGGGGAACCGAGGCTGACGCCTCTGAGCCCATTGATCGCCTGATCAGGAGGGAACCGAGGATGGACAGCACCGAGATGGAGACGATCATCTATGAGAAGGACGGGCCCATCGCCCGCATCGTCTTGAACATGCCCGAGAAGGCGAACATCCAGACGGCCCAGCAGGTGTGGGACTTCGAGGATGCGCTCAAGTGGGCCAACCGGGACGAGGAAGTGAAGGTCCTCATCGTGAAGGCCAACGGCAAGGGCTTCTGCGCCGGGCATGCCATCGTCGAGCCCGAGGAAATGGCCGACGTCTACCCCACCACCGGGCCCACCCCCGAGCGCACCTGGAAGGCCCACAACTACGACCTCTTCTTGTGGCCGCCGTTGAACCTGTGGGAGTTCCCCAAGGCGACCATCTCCCAGATCCACGGCTATTGCGTGGGCGGCGGAACGGTCTATGGCTACTTGACCGACCTCACCGTCGCCTCGGATGATGCCTACTTCCAGATGCCCCTGCCCCAGGGTTTCGGGTTGCCCGGCGCCCAGACCCTCATCGAGCCCTGGGCCCTTATGAACTGGAAGCGGGCCTACGAGTATCTGTATCTGGCGCCGACCCTGTCAGCCGAGCAGGCCCGAGAGTGGGGTCTGGTCAATCAGGTGGTCAAGCGGGCCGACCTCGAGTCGACGGTCGAAGAGATGGCGGCGACCATCGCCCAGATGCCGTTGACCACCATCATGACGGTCAAGGCCGGGGTCAAGCGGGCGTGGGAGACGATGGGCATGCGAGTCCATCTGCAGAGCACGGCGGACTTCACCACCATTGCCAGTGGCGCCACCGACGTCCGAGAATTCATGGCCAAGCGGGCCGGGCGCCTTCCGCGCCAAGTGGCCGAGCAGGGGTCGCAGGCGGTGAAGGACTCGGACGCGTCCTGAGCCCTCCGAGGTGGGCTATCTGGACGGCCGCTCAGCCGTCCCCAGTCGGTTTCAGTCCGACGAGGGCAGAGGCTTGGCGCTCTTCAGCTCCAGCGCCCGGCCCTCCACGGCCAGGGTGCCGTCACCGGGCTTGGTGCAGAGCACCTCGATATCGGAGGTGTCATCGACATAGCGCTTGCCCAAGAGAGACGAGCCATCGTCGCCTGCTGGGATCTCGCCTCCGGCCGGATCCTCGTCCCGCCCCACCATGGGCACTCCACCACAGGTCAGGGTGACCTGCTCCTTGGGGGCCCGGACCACCACCACCTCCGTGGTGCTCACCGCGCTCTTCAGCTGTACCCCGGCTTTCAACTCCATGACCTCCCCTTTCGTGCCCTTCACGCCTGTGTCTCGGCGGCGACCGGTGCGGACCTGCACAGCGCCAGTGAGTGGGGAACCGTACACGAAGACGCTCACGGCCAGAGCACATGACGCTTCGGGCCAGACCACCTAGGGTATGGCCAGCATGGAATTGGGCGCCATGGGCGCTGGTCGATAGCATAGAGAAAAGCCTCGTTTTCTGGCTTCGGTAGGCAGGAGCGTCGAGCCCTCGGGCGGTCGGATGGCCTCCTCGGTGGGGTCGTAGCTGCTTGCCGAAGCGGTCATGGGGGCGCAGGGGTAGTGGCCGTTCGGCCGACAAGGGAGGGAACGCCATGACAACCAGTGACAGCGCGACGGCAGTGGCCGGCGAGCAACGCATGCAGATCGACGGCAAGCTCGTCGAGGCCAAGTCGGGCAAGGTGTTCGACAACATCAACCCGGCGACCGAAGAGGTCCTGGGCCAGGTGGCCGACGCCGGTCACGAGGACATGGACGACGCCATCGCCGCGGCCCGTCGGGCCTTCGACCACTCGGGTTGGGCCACCGACAAGGAGCTCCGTCAGCGTTGCCTGCGCCAGCTGCAAACGGCGTTGGAAGAAGAACAGGAGCTCCTGCGAGCCGAGCTCGTGGCCGAGGTGGGGGCGCCGGTTCTGCTCACCTACGGTCCGCAACTGGATGCACCGCTGTCCGAGGGTCTGCTGTGGCCCGCCGACTTCATCGACAAGTTCGAGTGGGAGCGGGACCTGCCCGAAGGCAACGCCTTCGGCATGCGGAGCTGGCGCAAGGTGTCCAAGGAGCCCGTCGGCGTGGTCGGCGCCATCGTCCCGTGGAACTTTCCCTTCGAAGTGGCCATCAACAAACTGGGCCAGGGGCTGGCCACCGGCAATACCGTCATCTTGAAGGCCGCTCCCAACACCCCGTGGAACGCCACCCGGATCGGCCGCCTGGTGGCCGAGCGCACCGATTTCCCCCCGGGCGTGTTGCAGGTGGTGACGACTTCGGACAATGCCGTGGCCGAGGATCTGGTCACCGATCCCAGGGTCGACCTGATCTCCTTCACGGGCTCGACCGCCGTCGGTCGTCGGATCATGGCCCAAGGCGCCCCCACCCTCAAGCGGCTCTTCTTGGAGCTCGGCGGCAAGTCGGCGGACATCGTGCTGGAGGACGCCGACTTCGAGGCCAAGCTGTCCATGGCCTGGACCGTGTGCACCCACGGCGGTCAGGGCTGTGTCATGTTGACCAGGATGCTGCTCCCCCGTTCACGGTACGAGGAGGGCATCGCCATCATGGAGGAAGGATTCCGGAACGTCCCCTACGGGGATCCCACCGATCCGGGCAACATCCAGGGCCCCCAGATCAGCGCCCTGCAGCGCGAGCGGGTGCTCGACTACATCGAGAAGGGGAAAGCCGAGGGAGCCAGGGTGGTGGTCGGTGGCGGCCGTCCGCCCCAGTTCGACAAGGGGTTCTACGTCGAGCCCACCCTGTTCGCCGATGTCGAGAACACCATGTCCATTGCCCGTGAGGAGATCTTCGGCCCGGTGTTGGTCGTGGTCCCCTTCGACGACGACGCTGACGCCGTTCGGCTGGCCAACGAGAACCAGTACGGCCTCGGGGTGGGGGTCACCTCAGGGTCCGAGGAGCGGGCCATGGCCGTGGCCCGGCAGGTCCGGGCGGGCACGGCCGGCGTCAACGGTGGGGTTTGGTACGGGCCCGACGCTCCCTTCGGCGGGTACAAGGCCAGTGGTGTGGGGCGCCAGAACGGGATCGAGGGCTTCGAGCAGTACACCGAGACCAAGACCTACGCCGGCGGGCTCCCACCGCTGTGAGTTAGTCCCGGGGCTCTGCTCGCAGGGCCCTACCGGGCAGCAGCTCGCAGGGCGCTACCGGGCAGTTGCTCCGCCCAGGACGGCGGGGTCGATGGTGCCGGTCATGATCGACCCCATGGTCCCGCCGTCGGTGTTCACGTTCTCGCCGGTAATGAATGAGGCGGCCCGGCTGTTGAGAAAGATCAACGGGTAGGCCTGCTCCTCGGGGCGCGCTCGGCGCTCCAGGGGGATGGGGAAGTTGTCCATGAACTCCTTGCCCACCTGGGCGATGAAGTCGGGCATCATGGGTGTGTCGGTCGGCCCCGGGCTGATGGCGTTCACCCGGATCCCCTTTGTGGCCAGTTCCAACGCGGCCCACTGGGTCCAGATGATGAGGGCCTCTTTGGAGGGGGCATAGCCGCCGGCGATCTCGGAAGGGCGGGCCTCGCACCAGGCCCGGCCGGCCTCGAACCCCTGGGTATGCACGAGGGGCAGCCACTTGGCGATGTTGGCCATCCAACCGGCACCGGCGGTCGATGAGATCGAGGCGATGGCCGATCCTGCGGGCATGTGCGGCGCCACCAGGTCGGCCAGGTGGCGGGCGGACACGAAGTTCACCGTCATCACCTCGAGATCGCTGTACCGGCCGCCGGGACGGCCGGCGCAATTGAACAGCGCGTGGATCTCGCCCCCGATCTTCTCGATGGCCGCTTCCGTGGCTGCCGGGTCGAGTAGGTCGGTGGCCTGGTAGCTGGCCACGTCACCGGGGGGCTCTCGGAGATCGAGCACATGGACCTCGGCGCCCAGATTGGTCAGCTCGCTCACCGCCGCCGCGCCCATGCCCGCACCGCCACCCCCGGCCACCACCACTCGGGTTCCCTCGTAGTCCCACAACGACGCCACAGCGCCCCCCTCACGTCAGCGCTCTTTCGAGCTCCCCGAAATCGAGTGTTTGCGAGATGCTGGCCCACGGCCCACCGGCCGTCAAGACGACGCCCCGGCCGACTCGCTCAGCGGGGCAGACCCAGCCCGTGCTCGCCCAGGATGTTCCGGTTGATCTCGGTGGTGCCTCCGGCGATGGTGGACTGGCGGGACGAGGCCAGGTTCTTGGCCCACGGGCCGCTCAAGGCCTCCAGTCCCAGCAGGTCGACGGCCAGCTCGGCCAGGGTCTGCTCGGTGAGGGACCACATGAGCTTGGCGATGCTGCCCATGGTGGGGGAGGGCTGTCGGCCCTGGCCGACGGCCTGGAGCTCGCGGGTGGTGGTCCAACGCATGCAAGCGATACGGGCATAGAGCGCCATCAGGCGGTCCCGGACGACCGGGTCGGACAGGGCGGCGCGGCCCTTGGCATCGGCCATCAGCTTGTCGAGCCGATTGCTCAAGGACAGGTGCAGCCGGGCCACCCCGGCCCGCTCGTGGCTGAGGGTGGTCATGGCTACCCGCCATCCCTCGTTGAGCGGTCCGAGCAGCCTGTCCCGGGGGACCTCCACGTCGGTGAAGAACAGCTCGGAGAAGGTCAGCTCGCCGGCCATGGTGCGCAAGGGACGGACCTCGACCCCCGGCGTGGTCATGTCCACCAGCAGGCAGCTGATGCCCTTGTGCTTGGGGGCGTCCGCATCGGTGCGCACATAGAGCTGACACCAGTCGGCGTGGCGCCCCAGGCTGTTCCAGGTCTTCTGACCGTTCACCACGAAGACGTCTCCTTCGAGGCGTGCGGAGGTGCGCAGCGAGGCCAGGTCCGAGCCGGCGTCGGGCTCGGACATCCCCTGGCTCCAGATCTCGTCTCCCCGGAGCATCGGGGCCAAGAACCGGGCCCGCTGCTCATCGGTCCCCACCGCCATGATGGCCGGCGCGATGTTCGAGACCCCGATGACGTTGATGGCACCGGGAGCCTCGGCCGCCGACATCTCCTCCAAGCAGGCCAGTTGCTCGGCGATGCCGGCCTCCCGCCCCCCGAACTCCCGGGGCCAGGCCACGGCGGCCCAGCCGGCGTCGGCCAGGGTCTGGTTCCAGGCCCGGAGGATCTCGAAATTGTCGCCCACGTCCATCCCGGCTCGGCCGGCTTCGATCACGGGCACGGTCAAGTGCTCGGCCAGCCAGGACACGAGCTCGGCCCGGAATCCGGCGACGGGGTCGACCTCCGTCGCCGTGGTCATGCCACTACCCGAGAACAGCCGTGCCCCATGCACCCTTCGATGTCGATCACGATGTTCACGGTCGGTCATCCTACCCAGCTGGTCCCGGAGCGAGCACAGCTGTGCTCGGGAGGGCTCCACTGGTACTGTGCAGTCCCAGCATGACCGATTCATCCACCCGCCATGCATCCACACAACGGGCCATGCACGAGAGGGTGGGCTCGGCCACCGTGATCGACGTCGCCCCCGGCTGAGACGGCCGGGGCCGCCGTACACGGTTGATGAAGTGCAGAGGAAAGGGGGGCCATGACCGCCGACTTGTCTTCGGAGCAGACCGTGTTCAACCACGTGGGTATGTGCGTGACCGATCTCGACCGATCGAAGCGGTTCTACCAAGAGGTGCTGCAGTTCCGCTACTGGTGGGAGCTCGACGCGCCAGACGAGGGCACCAGCCAGCTCCTGGAGATCCCGCCGCCCGTGGGTCTCCACGCCGTGTACCTGGTGCGCGACGGCTTGGTCCTCGAGCTGCTCCACTTCAGCCAGGCCGAGGCCCGACCGTTCCGACCGAGGGTGATGAACGAACCGGGTCTCACTCATCTGTCCCTGTCGGTCGGGGACATACCGTCGGTGCTCGAGAAGGTCGTCCCCCACGGCGGCGAAGTGCTGGAGCAGACCAACCTCCAAGCCGCGGTCATCATCCGCGATCCTGACGGGCAGCTCATCGAGCTGACCTCGTCGGCCTGGCGGGACCATCTCCCGCCGTTGCCGGCCTGAGGGCCTCATGGCCCCCACCCAGCCGCTCCCCTCGCTGATCGCCGGGCTCAGCAGCGAGGAGTACGACCCCGTCCCGCCGGGCCGGGCCGAGCTCTTGTCCCGAGAGGCGGTGTCGGCCCGGGTGGCCGAGGCCCGATGCTCCAGCGGGGCAGCAGTTCGCAACCTGCTCGATGGGCGAACCACCACCGCCACCGTCCTCCGGACCCTGGACGCCGAGGCCGGCGGTGGGTTCTTTGCCGTCCCGGAGGAGGCGGAGCACAGTGACGCGGCGGCGGAGACCACCTTTGGACGAGGCTCCGGGTCCTACGTCATCGATGTCCAGACCCACCTGGTCAGTCCGGATCGATGGCGAGCGGGTAAGGCCGAGGCGCTGGCCGGGTTTCTGCGCATGGTCGATCCCGACCGATGGAGCGGTGGCATCGATCCCGAACTGCTGTCCGGTGCGCAGTGGGCCCGGCACCTGTTCGGGGAGAGCGAGACGAACATCGCCCTGCTCACCTCGCTCCCCGGTCGAGCCACCGAGAACGTGCTGACCAATCAGGAGATCGCGGCCTGTCGTGATCTGGTCGATCGCTACACCGGCACGAACCGGGTGCTCACCCATACCATCGTGCATCCCAACCTCGGTCCCCAGGAGATGGAACGACTGCCGGAATGGGCCGAGGACCTTCGTCCGGCAGGGTGGAAGGTCTACACCTTGTGGGAGCCGCCCGAGCTGATCGCCTCAGGCGGCGTCGGCCGTGGGTGGTTCCTGGACGACGAGCGCATCGGCATCCCCTTCCTCGAAGCGGTGCGCCGGACCACCACCAGGATCGTGTGCGCCCACAAGGGGATCGCCGCGCCGGTACCCGGCGCCTCACCCGAAGGGTCTTCGCCGCGCGACATCGGGCCGGTAGCCGTGCGCTATCCCGACCTGGTGTTCGTGGTGTACCACTCGGGCTATGAGCTGGACTCCGAGGGGAGCGAGGGCCCCTACGACGAGGCCAGCAGCGGTCGCGGCGTCAACCGGCTCATTGCCAGCCTGGAGGAGTCCGGGGTGAAGCCGGGCAGCAACGTGTACGCCGAGATCGGGAGCACGTGGTACCTGGCCCTGCGACGACCGGAGGAAGCCGCGCACATCCTGGGCAAGTTGTTGGTGGGTGTGGGCGAGGACCGGATCCTGTGGGGGACGGACAGCATCTGGTACGGCTCCCCTCAGTCTCTGATCGATGCCTTCTGGTCGTTCGAGATCCCCGAGCGGCTGCAGGTCGAGTTCGGCTACCCGCCCCTGACCCAGCGGGTGAAAGAGAAGATCCTCTGGCGCAATGCCGCCGCCCTCTATGGCGTGGCCACCGAGGACCTGTCCAGGGCCACGTCCCCCATGGATCGCCAGGAGCTGCGGGCCATCCAGTCGGCCTTCTCTGCTTCGGACTGACTCCAAGGACCGGACACCGCCCCGCTCGCCCCGACCGGGATCCGGCCTCTAAAGGCGCTATCATTGCATTCACAGTCACCCGGGTCGTCTGACGCTGGCGATGCGCGGGTCGATGTCGCCCCGGCGACCAGGTGCGGATCCCCGCAGGGGCATGGACCGTTGCGGTGCGCCGTGGCCGTCCCCGGGGGCCGAATCGGTGATGTGCGACTGAGCAAGAGGGGTCTGCCGTGGACTACGAGTTCGGTCAGGAGGGGGATCAGCTCCGGTCGGACCTGCGAGAGCTCATTGCCGATCGGCTGCCCCCCGATTTCCTGGGCGCCTTCACCGATGACCCCGGAGATCTCGCCATCACCCAGCGATTCTGTAAGGAACTGGCGGCGAGGGGCCTGCTCACCCTGTCATGGCCGGCGGAGTTCGGCGGCCTTGGTGGCTCGCTGTGGATGCAGACGGTCGTCCGCGAGGAGATGTGGGCACACCACGAGCCCCGCGGCGCGCAGTACATGGGGGTGAACTGGGTGGGCCCGGCCATCATGGAGTTCGGCACTGTAGGGCAGAAGGCCCTCCACCTGCCGGCCTTGGCCGCCGGGGAGGAGATCTGGTGCCAGGGGTTCAGCGAGCCCGATGCCGGCTCCGACCTGTCGGCCCTGTCGACCCGGGCGGACGGCGATGGTGACGGTTGGCGCATCTCCGGACAGAAGATCTGGACGTCCTACGCCACCATGGCCGACTACTGCTTTCTGGCTGCCCGGGTGGCCGGGAGTGGGGACAAGCACGACGGGATCACCCTCTTTCTGATCCCGATGGACCGGGCGGGCATCGAGGTTCGTCCGATCAAGAGCATGCTCGGCCCCCACCACCTGAACGAATGCTTCTTCGACAACGTGTGGGCCGCACCGGACGAGGTCCTGGGCCCCGTCGGCCAGGGTTGGAAGATCATCCGGCGGACCTTGGCCTACGAACGGGTGGGCGTGGCCCGGTATGCCCGATGCGACCGCCTCTTGTCCCTGGTCGATCGGGAGCTCGAGGGAACCTGGGACTCGCTGGCGCCCGCGCTTCGCGCCCGGTGGAGTCGAGCGCTGATCAAGGTACGGGTGGCCCGCCTGTTGGCCTACCGGTGCGTCGCCGCCCAAGCTCGGGGGGAACCGAGCGACGCGTTGGCCAGCGTGGCCCGGGTAGCGGTCACCCAGTGCGACCAGGAGGTGGCCGAGACCCTCTTTCAGGTGTTCGGGCACCAGAGCCTCGGCGGCGCCCGCTCGGATGCGCCGCTGCACGGCGCCCTGGAGGACCACTGGCGCTACGCCCAGGCATCCACCGTGGCGTCGGGCACCATCGAGATCCAGCGGTCCCTGATCGCCCGCTCCGCTCTGGGACCGTCCTGATGGACCTGGCCCTCCCCCCGGTGGCCGACGAGTTTGCCGTCGCGGCGGAACGGGCCGTGGTGGCGATGGGCGGCATGGAGCTGGCCCGCCGGGCCGAAGCGGACCCAACCATCCGGACGACCGAAGTGCAGGCCATGCTGGAGAAGCTCGGCGTCCCCGACATCGATCCCCGAGCCGACGTGGACTCGGCCGCGGTGGCCGGAGAACTGTGCCGGATCGCCGGTCGCCACGTCCTGCCCTTCCCTGTGGTGGGCTCCGTGATGGCCCGGCCCGGCGAGGGCGTTCCCGCCGTGCTGGCCTCGGCCCCGCCGTTGCGGGCCGAGCACGGCGACCTGTTCGATCAGTGGCTGGTGCACGACCTCTCCGGCGACGTCGGAGAGGCCACCCCCTGGGGACAACGCATGGGCGACCGCCTGGCTCCCTTCACCACCGACCTGGTCCGACAGGGCCCGAGCCGACCGTCCGATCTGGTCGACGTCCAGTACCTGTACGTACTGTGGGCCTCGTACCTGCTGGGCGTGGTCGAGCGGGCACTGGAGCTGGCCATCGGCCACGTCAAGGACCGGGTGCAGTTCGGTCGGCCCCTGGCCACCCTGCAATCGGTCCAGTTCCAGGTGGCCGACGCCACCGTGGCCGTCGACGGCCTGCGGGAGCTGGTCCGGTTCACCCTCTGGCGCGTTGCCTCTGACCCGGGGCATGCGCTGGCCGACGCGCTGGCGGCCCGGCTGCAGTCGTTGGAGGCGGCCCAGTCGGTGTTGCGCCTGGCCCAGCAGCTCCACGGGGCGGCCGGTCTGTGCGACGAGTACGACATCTCGATCCTGGTGCGGCACGTCCAGCCGGCCCTGCGGCTTCCCCTCGACTCCGATGCCACCTCGGATCTCTTCTTCGAGGCCACCCGGATCCACGGCTTCGAGAGCCTCTTCTCGTCCCGATCCGACCATGACGGGAGAGCCCGATGACCGAAGCCGTGCCGCCGCCGGCATCAGTGGTGGACCAGTTCCGGCTGGACGGGCACACCGCGCTGATCACCGGGGGAGGACGCGGGATCGGGCGGACGATCGCACTGGTCTATGCCGGTGCGGGGGCCAACGTGGTGGTGGCTGCCCGCAGCCGGGACGAGGTGCACGCTGTGGCCGAGGAGATCGAGTCGCTCGGGGTCGGAGGGCTGGGGCTGGTGGCCGACGTGAGCGATCCGGATGCTGTCGAAGCGATGGTGGCGGCCGCCCAGGGGCGGTTCGGGTCGGTCGACATCCTGGTCAACAACGCCGGGAACCTCATCTACAAGCCGTTGGTGCCCCTGCCCGGCCCGGGCCACGAGGGACGGTGGACCACGCCGGGAGCGGTCACCGACGAGGAGTGGTTCACCACGCTGAACACCCACGTGAGCAGCAGCTTCTTCGCCCTCCGGGCGTTGGCTCCGGCCATGCTGGCGAACCGCTGGGGCCGCGTGATCAACATCACCAGTGGCGCCCGTCGCCGGACGGTCCCGTTCTGTGCGCCCTACGAGGTGGCCAAGGGCGCGCTGGCCTCGCTCACCCGGACCCTGGCCCACGAATGGGCCAGCTACAACGTGACTGTCAACGCCATCGCTCCCGGGCACGTCCACACCGAGATGTCCGCCGACCTCCATGAGATCCCCAAGTCCAGAGCGTGGATGTTGAAGCGGATTCCCATGGGCAGAGAAGGCGAGCTGACCGAAGTGGGCGCGCTGGCCCTCTACCTGGCCAGCGATGCGGCTGCCTATGTCACCGGGCAGGAGCTGTTCATCGACGGCGGGGAATCGCTCTAAGCACCACCCTGGCGGTCCCGGAACCATTGGGTGACCTCGGGAACGGAGACCTTGCCCATGGCGTTGCGGGGCAGCACGCCAACCAGGAACTGTTCGGGAACCTTGTAGCGGGCCAGGTGGGCCAGGCAGTGGGCCCGCAGGGCATCGGTGTCGAGGGTGCGATCGTCATGGTCGGAACCATCGAGCTCGATGGCGGCGACCACGCGGGCACCGAGTCGGTCGTCCCTGACTCCGATGACACAGCTACCGGCTACGCCGGGGAAGTCGTCCAGCACCCGCTGGACCTCGGCCGGGTACACGTTGGCGCTGCCCCGCAGGATCAGTGACTGGCGACGATCGTGGACGTGGAGACAGCCCCCGTCGTCGAGGAACCCGACATCCCCGGTGTGCAACACCCCGTGGTGGACGGCGCCAGTAGTGGCTTCGGGCTTGCCCCAGTAGCCGAGCATCGGCCGGTAGAGAGTCGCCAGCTCGCCGTGATCGGTGGGCCCCACACAGATCTCGCCGCTGGCCCCGCTGGGTTGTTCCTGGCCGTCGTCGTCCACGATGTGCAGGGCCAGATGAGGCAGCGGGAGGCCGCTGGACTCGGGGTCGATCTCGCGTCCCTGGGGGGCGATGGTCACCACCGTGGGCACCTCGGTGAGGCCGTAGGTGGCATGCACCGGCAGTCCGAATTTGGCCGTGAACCGGTCTCTGGTCGCTTGGGGGCAGTGGCTGCCCCCGCTCCACACGTCGTCGAGCGAGCGCAGGGAGGTCGCCGGCACGTTGTTGTCGGCGGCCAGGCCGTAGAGCATGGCCGGGGCGCCGTTCCAGGTCGTCGCCCGTTCCGCCTCGATCCACTGGGCGATCCCGGCCGGGTCCACCCGGTCCATCACGATCGCCGTTCCCCCGCACTGGGCCACGAGCAGCGTGGACAGCACCTGCAGGTTCAATATGGTCAGCGGGAAACAGTCGGCCTTGCGGAGCGTGGGCCCGTAGCCCCGCGCACGGACGATCATCCTGCCGGGAACCATCAAGTTGTGCTGGGAGTGCACGGCCCCCTTGGGGAACCCGGTCGTCCCGCTGGTGTAGGCGATGGCGGCCGGAGCCGAGGGGTCGGCGGCAGGCGGCCGGCCGGCCCGGTCGCGGTCCAGAAGCGCCGACCATTCGGATGCCGGGTCCTGGTCGACCACGACGCATCGGGTCACCTGGTGATCGCCGCTGGTCTGGCGCACGTGGTCGACCGTCTCGGCGTCGCCCACGAAGAACCCGGTCTGGCTATCGGCCAGCACGTAGGCCTTCTCCGGAGGAGCCAGGGCCCGCTGCACCCCGACCCAGATGGCCCCGAGGCGCATGGTGGCGTGGAACAGGCCGACCAGGGGTAGATCGTTGGTCAGCGAGACACCCAGGCGATCCCCCGGCCGTACGCCGGCGGCGAGCAGTGCCCGCATGCTCGCCTCGGCCAACTGGTCGAGCTGGCGGTAGGTCAGTCGACCGCTCCGGGCTACCACTGCTTCAGCATCGGGTCGCTCGGTCAGCACCGCGTCGAGGACCGCGGCTGCGCCGAGCGGCCAGTGGTCAGGAGCGGACGCCATGCACGCACCCCAATCGTCTCTGGTCGACCCGATCGGGATCTCCGGGTCGAGGATGGAGCGACTTCAAAGTCTCAGTGATAGTAATAATAGATCTGAAGGGTAAGGGGAGGAAGGCGTCCGGTGTGGCCGGTGGACGGCCATAGGCGGTCGAAACGGTCATCACAGGGGGGAGCTCGGCAGGCGTGCAGAATTTTCTTCCGTTCATCGTCATCGGGATCACGACCGGTTCGGTCTACGGTCTGGCCGGGACGGGGTTGGTGCTCACCTACAAGACCTCGGGCATCTTCAACTTCGCCTACGGCTCGCTGTCCGCCCTCTCGGTCTTCGTCTTCTACTTCCTCCACAATCAGCACGGGCTTCCCTGGCCGTACGCCGCGCTCATCTGCCTGTTCGTGCTGGCCCCGATCGAAGGGCTCGGTCTCGAACTGCTGGCCCGGGTACTGGAGCCGGTCAGCGCCACCCTCAAGGTGGTGGCCACCGTGGGCATCCTGCTCATCGTGGTCGGTGTGGGCACGCTGTGGTACGGCAATGCCAACGTCGACTTCCCCGCCTTCCTCAACACCAACACGGTCCGCTTCCTGGGCGTGAACGTGGGCTGGGACCAGATCACGGTGATCATCATCTCCGTCGTCGCCACCGGCGCCCTCTACTACTTCTTCCGCTTCGTCCGCCTGGGCGTGGCCATGCGGGGTGTGGTCGACAATCCCGACCTGGTCTCGATGACGGGCGAGAACCCCGTAGCGGTCCGACGGTGGGCCTGGATCATCGGGATGATGTTCGCGTCGATGGCCGGGCTCCTGCTCGCCCCCTCGCTGAGCCTGGATGCCCTGATCATCACCATGCTGGTCGTCCAGGCCTTCGGCGCCGCGGCCATCGGCTACTTCTCGAGCCTGCCTCTCACCTTTGTCGGCGGCCTGTTCATCGGCATCGCCGGCGCACTGGCCACCAAGTACGCGGTCAGCGTGAGCTGGCTCACCGGTCTCCCGGCCGGCCTGCCTTTCATCATCTTGTTCATCGTCCTGGTGGTGACGCCGAAGGCCCGGCTGGCCGAACGACGGGTGGTGGCCACCTTGGCCGTGCGCAAGTCGTGGTACGCACCCAGCCCCATGCGCCTGCTGGCCGGCGCCGTGGTCCTGGTGCTGTTCTTCTTCGTCCCCCAGCTGGTAGGCACCGACCTGTCGGTCTGGTCCAACGCCCTGGTCGACATCATCCTCTTTCTGTCGCTGGGCTTGCTGGTGCGCACCTCCGGGCAGATCTCGCTGTGCCACCTGGCCTTCGCCGCCATCGGGGCCGCCGCCTTCGGGCACTTCACCAGCTTCCACATCCCCTGGCTGGCCGCGCTGGTGCTCGCCGGTCTGGTCGCTGTGCCCGTGGGGGCGATCGTGGCCATCCCCGCCATCCGGCTGTCGGGCGTGTTCCTGGCCCTGGCCACGTTCGGGTTCGGGATCCTGCTCGAGCAGATGTTCTATACGACGGGCATCATGTTCGGCCCGACCACCTCGGGCATCGCCGCGCCGCGACCGAACATCACCATCTGGGGCTGGCACCTCTATACCGACAAGGGCTTCTACTACGTCCTGTTGACCTTCGTGGTGGCCACGGTGATCGGCCTGCAGGCCATCCAGCGCGGCCGCATGGGGCGTCTCCTGAGCGGCCTGGCCGATTCACCGGTGGCCCTCGAGACCCACGGGGCCACCACCACAGTGATGAAGGTGCTGGTGTTCTGCATCTCGGCCGGCCTGGCCGCCGTGGCCGGCGCCTTGTTGTCCTCCCTCTTCCACTACGGGGTGGGTTCCAACTTCGCCTCCTTCAACTCCCTGACGCTGGTGGCGTTGCTGGTCATCGTGGTCATCGGTGATCCGTGGTACGGGATCCTGGCCGCCATCGCCTACTCGGTGGTGCCCGGGTACATCACCGTCGCCAACATCAGCGTCTACTTGTCGATCATCTTCGGGGTGTCCGCCGCCCTCTTCGCCCTACAGGCCAACCGGGCCCCGACGGTGCCCAAGGTGTTGCGCGACGCCCTCGACCGACTGGGGGGCCGACGCCCGGCGTTGGCCATGTCGGACGACGGCGTGCAGCAGGTGGTGGCCAAAGCCGTGGCCAGCGAGACATCCAGTGCCCGTGCCGACCGGGAGGTCGCCGCTGGCGCCCCGGCGCCGGTACCGGACACGGCCGGGCTGAAGGTCATCGGCCTGGCCGTCCATTTCGGGGGCGTGCGTGCCGTACAGGACGTCACCCTGGATGCCCCCATGGGTCGCATCACCGGCCTCATCGGGCCCAACGGGGCGGGCAAGACGACGACCTTCAATGCCTGCTCGGGACTGGTGAGGCCGACCGCCGGTCGCATCATCCTCCACGATCGGGACGTGACCGGCAGCGGCCCGCCCGGGCGATCGCGCCTGGGGCTGGGACGAACCTTCCAGAAGGCGGAGCTTTTCAACTCGCTCACGGTCCGGGAGAACGTGGAACTGGGTCGGGAGGCCTCCATGGCCGGCGCCAACCCCTTCACCCAGCTGGCCGGCAATCGCCGGGACAGGGCGGTGGTGAAACGGGCGGTGGACGAGGCTATGGAGCTGACCGGGATCGGCCCCTTGTCCGCCCTGCAGGCCGGGTTGCTCCCAGCCGGCCAACGGCGGATGGTCGAGCTGGCCCGGACCTTGGCCGGCCCGTTCGACCTGCTGTTGCTGGACGAGCCGTCGGCCGGGTTGGACGCGGGCGAGACCCGGCGCTTCGGGGACGTGCTGTCCGGCGTCGTGGCCGAGCGGGGAGCGGGCATCCTCCTGGTTGAGCACGACATGGCCCTGGTGCGACAGGTGTGCACCTTTATCTATGTCCTCGACTTCGGCCGGCTGATCTTCGAGGGCGGTCCTGACGCCATGCTGGCCAGCGAGACCGTGCGGGCCGCGTACCTCG
Source organism: Acidimicrobiales bacterium (assembly GCA_035552655.1). Classification (GTDB taxonomy): domain Bacteria; phylum Actinomycetota; class Acidimicrobiia; order Acidimicrobiales; family RAAP-2; genus DASXMT01. Next base: position 5,970 of record DASZLD010000106.1, on the reverse strand, counting down.
GATCCGAGGGTGGGTCGACCGGTGGAGACGGCTCGCCGCCCCTGCTCGACGGCGCGATCGAGCCGGCATGACCGGGTTGTCCAGGACCGGTTCGTTGCCGCCAGGCCGGAGGGAGTCCTAGTGCTGGAGATCGAGAACGTCACCGCTGGGTACGGTGACACCGTGGTGCTCCGGGGGGTGAACCTCTCGGTTCCCGACTCGAAGGTGGTGGCCCTGCTGGGTCCCAACGGAGCGGGCAAGACGACGTTGCTCCGAGCGGCCTCGGGCCTGATCAAGCCCATGAGCGGTCGGGTCACACTGGCCGGGGAGGACGTGACCGGTCGCCCACCGTTCACCATGGCCCGCAAGGGCCTGTGCCATCTGCCCGAGGGGCGGGGCATCTTTCCCTCGTTGACCGTCCGGGACAACCTGGTCCTGCAGTCGCCGAAGGGCAAGGAAGGGGTCAGCATGGAGAAGGCGGTGGCTGCCTTTCCCGCCCTGGGTGGTCGCATGAAGCAACTGGCGGGCAGCCTCAGCGGCGGGGAGCAACAGATGCTCGCTCTGGTGCGGACCTTCGTGTCCGACCCGAAGATCGTGGTGGTCGACGAGGCCTCCCTCGGATTGGCCCCGCTGGTGGTGGACCGCATCTTCGAGACCCTCCAGCACATCGCCGCCGCCGGGGTCTCCGTGTTACTGGTCGAGCAGTACGTCACGCGTGCCCTGGAACTGGCCGACTCGGCCTACCTGCTCAACCGGGGCGAGATCGTGTTCTCCGGCGCGGCCGACGAGCTGGCCGGCGACGAGGTCTTCGAGCAGTACTTCGGCATCGAGATCGGCGTCGGTGAATGACCGTCCGGTGACCGGGCTTCCCCGGTTCCTCCGATCCAATGCCTTCACCTGCTACGACCTGCAGCGCTTCGGCATCGACCCGTTGTCCGACCCGGCACCGACCCTGGCGCCGCCGGTGGGTCCATCAGCTCAAACTTCCTGACCATGGAAGGGGCCCCCTGTGTAGCATTGCGGCGGTGACTCCGGGTGTTATCGACGAGGGCGGCGGCGTGCAGCATCGGCGACAGCTCAGTCAGCCCCGGGTGGCCGAGATGATCGCCGACACCCTGCGGCGACGCATTCTGGACGGGGACCTCAACGACGGGGACGTGCTGCCCAAGGTGGACGACCTCCTGGTGGAGTTCCCGGTGAGCAAGCCCTCGATCCGTGAGTCCATGCGGATTCTGGAGACCGAGGGACTGATCTCGGTCCGCCGGGGCAACATCGGTGGTGCCGTCATCCACACGCCCAAGGCCACGATGGCGGCCTACATGTTCGGCATGGTGCTCCAGGCCCGCCAGATCCCGCTGGCCGACCTGGCTGTGGCCCTGTCCGAGTTCGAACCGGCCTGTGCCGCCGAGGCGGCGACGTCGACCGACCGAGCCGAGCTGGTGGCCACCCTGGTGCGGCTCAACCAGGAGCTGGAAGAGAAGATCGACGACGGTCCGGCCTTCACCCGTTTGGCCCGGCGGTTCCACGACGCTGTCGTCCAGGGTTGCGGAAACGCCACCATGGCCCTGGTGGCCGGGTCGTTGGAGACGCTGTGGTCGAACCACGAGTCGAGCTGGGCCGAGGCCTCTACCGCCCATGGCGACTACCCGAAGGCTCGGGCCCGGGAGGCCGTTCTGTTGACCCATGTGAAGATCACCGAAGCGATCGACGAGGGCGACGCCGTCCGCGCCCGCCACCTGCTCTCCCAACACCTGCACGAGTCCCAGCGCTACGTGCTCTCGCGTAACAAGAAGCAGACGATCACGGTGGAGGGGCTTTCCCGAGGCACGTGGTAATGGCGGGATGAGCTCGGAGACGGTCGACGACGGCACCGTGGGATCGGCGCTCGGCCACATCACCATCTGCGATCTGAGCGGGCAGCTGGCCGGCGCCGGCTCGACCCGGTACCTTGCCGCCTTCGGCGCTCGGGTCATCCGGGTGGAGGACCCCGTCCGCCAAGGGCGGTGGGACATCCTGCGCGGGGTTGTTCCCCACGTCGACGACCGCCTGGGCATCGAGCTGGGCGGTGCGTTCAACAACCACAACGTGGAGAAGTTGGGCGTGACCATCAACCTCAGGCTCGAGGCCGGTCGGGACCTCCTCCGGCGCCTGGTCGAAGTCTCGGATGTGGTGACCGAGAACTTCGCCGCCGGGGTCATGGCCAAGCTGGGCTTCTCCTACGAGGAGCTGCGCCGGATCAGGCCCGACCTCATCTACGTGTCCAACTCCGGGTTCGGCAGCGACGGGCCGTACGCCAGCTTCAAGACCTTCGGCCCCGTGGTGCAGGCGGTGTGCGGGCTGACCTTCGGCGTGGGCCGGGCCGATGCCGCCCCGGCCGGCTGGGGATTCTCCTACATGGACCACATGGGAGCCAACTACATGGCCCTGGCCGTGCTGGCTGCGCTCGTCCACCGGAACCGCACCGGGGAGGGGCAGTGGGTGGACATGTCCTGCACCGAGGCGGGCCTCGGCCTCACCGGGCCCGACCTGCTCGACTACACGGTGAACGGCCGTCCGCTGCGCCGGCCCGGCATGCCCGACTCCAACCACAGCGACCAGCCAGCCATGGCTCCCCACGCCCTCTACCCGACCCGAGAGCCCGACCGGTGGGTGGCCATCGCCTGTCGGGACGACGAGGACTGGTCCGCGTTCGTGGGCGCCTGCGGCGAAGCGTGGGCCCAGGACCCAGGCTTTGGGACCGTCGCCGGCCGACTGGCCCGGCAAGAGGAGCTCGACCGCCTGGTGGCCGGGTGGACGTCGAGCCGGGAACGGGACCAGGTGGCCGGCGAGCTGAGGGAGGTGGGCGTTCCCGCCGCCGCCGTGGCCATGTCGGAGGATCGCATCGAGCACGACCCGGACAACGCGGCCTGGGGCCTGTTCCCGGTCGTCCACCATCCTGAGATGGGTGATGTGCGGGTCGACGGCATTCCCGTCCACCTCTCGGAGACCGACTGGCGGATCAGTCGGGGAGCGCCCCTGCTCGGTCAGCACAACCGCGAGGTGTTCTGCGGCCTGGTCGGTCTGAGCGACGAGGAGTTCGGCGCTTTACAGGACGCGAGCGTGTTGTGACCGGGCCGCTGCACGGCGCCAGAGTCGTCGAACTGGCCAGCCTGTGGGGCGCATGGGCGGGCCGGTCGCTCGCCGACCTGGGGGCCGAGGTGATCGTGGTCGAGCCTCCCGGCGGCCATTTCACGCGGTCGTTCGGTCCCTTCGTGGACGATCAGCCGCATCCCGACCGAAGCCTGTGGTGGTGGTACTACAACGCGTCCAAGAAGAGCGTGGTCATCGACCTGGCCTCGAGCGGTGGCGCCGACGACTTCCGCCGCCTGGTCGGATCGGCCGACATCGTGCTCGAGGGGGAGCGGCCCGGAAAGCTGGCGTCGCTGGGACTCGACCACACCGATTTCCGGGCCCGGCGGCCGGAGCTGGTGTGGACCTCGGTCACCAGCCACGGGCGGGACAGCCAACGCTCGGAGGAGCCGTGGACCGATCTCACCCTGTCGGCGGCGTCCGGGGTGGCCTGGCTCAACGGGTACGACGATCATTCCTTGCCGCCCATGCGGGGCCGGGGCAGCCAGACCATCCAGATCGCCGGCCTCCACGCCGCCCTCGGGACCCTGACCGCCCTCGTGTACCGCGACGCCTCGAGCGCGGGTCAGCACATCGACGTGAGCGCGTACGCGGCGTGCAACGTGACCACCGAGAGCGGCACCTTCGTCTGGTTGGTGGCCGGCGAGACCGTGCAACGCCAGACCGGCCGTCACGCCTCGGTCCACCAGACGATGGAGGTCCAGGTGCAGGCGGCTGACGGCCGCTACGTCACCACCGGGTTCCCGCCCCAGGAGGCCAAGGACTTCCGGGTCCTGCTGGGCTGGCTCGACGAGCTCGGACTACGGGAGAGCTGTCCCGAGGCGTTCTTTCTGGACATGGGGATCGAGCGGGGCGGCATCAATGTGGCCAAGGAGTCCGCCGATCCGGTGGTCATGGCCATCTTCGGCGCCATCCGCACCGCGCTGGTGTACATCGCCGAGCACCTCTCGGCATCCGAGTTCTTCGAGGAGGCCCAGCGCCGGGACTTCCAGTGCGGGATCATCTTCTCCCCCGAGGAGGCGTTCGAGAACCCTCACTTCGTGGCCCGCGGGTTCCCGACACCGGTTGCCCACGAGGAGCTGGGTCGGGAGATCCGTTATCCCGGTGCGCCGTTCCAGATGAGCAAGTCGCCGTGGGCCATACAGGGCCGCCCGCCGCTGGTCGGCGAGCACACCGAGTCGGTACTGGGCCGGGGCTGACCGGAAGGCGATCAGCGTCAGGAGGTCTGGGCGCGGCCGCGAGCCATGATGTCAGCGCGCCGTTCGGCCACCTGACTGGTACTCAGCGGCCACGTCTCGGCCATGTGGCCCTCGATGAGATGAGCCTCATCCAGCGTCGCCGCGTTGGCCATCTCCCGGTAGTGCTGCACCAGGCGGCGGATGCTCCGTTGGTCGTTGTCCACGATGTCGGTGGCCAGACGCCGGGCGAAGGGCAACAGTTCGTCGTGGACGACGACGTGGTTGACCAGTCCGTACCGGAGCGCATCGTCGGCGCCGAGGAAGTTTCCGGTCAGCGACAGCTCGACGGCGCGACGGAGCCCCACCGACTGGGCCATGAGGACGGTCATCCCTCCGCCGGGCATGATCCCGACCCGGGCGTGGGTATCGGCGAACCGGGCCCGGTCCGAGGCCACCAGAAACGTGCATTGCAGCGCGATCTCCAGCCCCCCTGTCGCGGCCGCGCCGTTGATGGCGCCGATGACCGGCTTTTCGATCACGGGTAGGAACCGGTACAGGCCATTGGTATCCCGCTCGGGGCCCTGCCCGGCCGGGCGGAGCTCGGCCGAGGTGGGCGTCTCACCCGTCACCTCTTTGAGGTCGACCCCGGCGCAGAAGGCCGGGTCGGCTCCGGTCAGGATAACGGCATCGACATCCCGGTCGCTCCCGGCCGCACCGACGGCATCCCAGAGGGCGTACATCAGCGCACGGTTGAGGGCGTTGCGCGCCTCGGGTCGATTCAGGGTCAGCGTGGCCACCCGGTCCTCGACCTCGACGACGACGAGCGGATCACGTTCCACGGGGCGGCCTAACGGTCCGGCGGGGCCACGGGATGGTCCCGGATCTCGGGCAGGACCTGCTCGGCGAAGCGCCGGATGCCGTCGAGGGCCTCGCTGCCCCGCTGCCACGGTCGGACCAGCACCCGGCCCACGCCGGCGTCGGCAAAGCGCTTGAGCTCGTCGAGCTCGGTCCCGCCGCCGCCCAGGGTGATCTCCACGTCCCCCGGACGTCCCGCATCCGCACGCAGTTGGGCGATGCGGGTGGCCGAGGCAGGAATCTGCTCGAGGGTGTGGTTCATGGGGATCCAGCCGTCTCCGACCTGGGCGGCCCGTCGCAGCGCGGCGGGGCCGTCTCCGCCGATGTGGAGTGGCGGCCAGGGTGCGTGGGTCGGCTTGGGCTCGAACATCACCGGTCCGAAGTCGAAGAACTCACCGTGGTGCTCCACGACCTGCTCGCTCCACAGCCGCCGACAGATGTCGATGGACTCGTCCACCCGGCGACCCCGGGTGGCGAAGTCGAGGCCGACGGCCTCCCACTCCGCTTCCAGCCAACTGGCGCCGATGCCGAATTCCAGCCGTCCGTTGGACACCACGTCCAGCGTGGCCACGGCCCGGGCCACGATGAAGGGATGACGCAGTCCGATGTTGTAGACCTGCGTGCCGAAGTGGATGTTCTGGGTCTGGCCAGCCAGGAAGCTCAGGTAGGCAAAGACATCGAACACCGGTACGTCAGGCGGTATGGGCGGGTGCTCGGCGCCGGCGTGGGGGCTGCCCGTCATGCCCACCGGGATGACCAGATGCTCGGGCATCCACACCGACTCATAGCCCAGCCGGTCGGCTTCACGGGTCAACTCGGCCCAGAGGGC
>DASZLD010000105.1:0-8381 GCA_035552655.1 Acidimicrobiales bacterium | reverse complement strand
CAGGATGACGCAGATCCGGGGCACAGTGGCTTCGGCATAGGCGAAGGCGAGCTCGGCCCCGTGCCGGATCATCCCGCGCCACTCGAGGTCCTTGCCCGGAAGGAACCCCGGCGTGTCGACCAGGGTCACCAACGGAAGGTTGAAGGCGTCACAGAACCGGACGAACTTCGCTCCCTTCTGGGAGGCGGCGATGTCCAGCGTGCCCGCCAGGGCCTGGGGCTGGTTGGCCAGCACGCCGACGGGACGGCCGCCGATCCGGCCGATGCCGGTGACTAGCTGGGGCGACCACCGCGTCCACAGCTCGGTGAACTCGGCGTCGTCGCACAGGTGGGCGGCGATCGTGCGCACGTCGTAGGAGCTGGTGGTGCGGGCCGGGATCGCCTCGCGGAGCTCGGGGACCACCCGGTCCTCAGGATCGGCAGTCGGACCCATGGGAGGCAGATCATCGCCATGCGCGGGTAGCAGGGCGAGAATGTTCTCCACGTGATCCATGGCGTCGAGCTCGTCGACCGCCTCGATGGCGCACAACCCGCTGGAGCGAGCGTGGACGGGAGCACCGCCCAGCTGGTGGATGCCGATCCGCACTCCGGTGAATTCTTCGACCATGGCCGGACCGGAGACGAAGGCGAAGGCCTCGGGCGACATGATCACCACATCGGCAATGCCGAGCATCAAGGCCGGACCGGAGATGGCGGGACCGATGACCACACCGAGCACGGGCACGATGCCCGAGCACGCGGCCAGCGCCCGCGCCGCCTGACCCCACCCGTGGAGGGAGTCGATGCCCTCGGAGACGTCGGCCCCCGACGAGGCCAGGACGAACACCATGGGGATGCGCAGGGTAAGGGCGCTTTCCGCCGCGGCCTGCAACGTCGCCCCGTCCTCTTTGGACAGCGCCCCCCGTCGCCGGGAGGACACGCTCCGGGCCACCATGGCCGGGCGTCCTCCGAGCTCTTCGATCCCGGCCCGAATCGTCCCCTGGACGAGATGCCGGATGGTCGGCTCAACGGGGGGAGCGATGCTCATCGGCCTATGGTACGCACCGAACCGGATGACCGTCGTTCCTGATCCGCCCCAGACCGGTAGCGTCCAGAACAGCTGATTGTCCACGTGCATGCCACGGTGATCCACGAGGGGAGTCCATCTGCAAACGGGCAAGCCGGTAGCGAGCGCCGCGGAGAGCAGGCGGACGGCGTCCCGGGTCCTGGTTGGCCTCCGGCGCTCCTGGCCCTACCTGCGCTACGTGGTGGGCCTAGCCCTGGCCTGGTACGCCCTCGACGCGCTGAATGGCCATCGCGGTGAGCTCCAGGACGCCGAGGGCTACCTGACCCGTCTGCATTGGCAATGGGTGATCCTGGCCGCGGCCTGTGAAGCAGGGTCCCTCTTCTCCTTCGCCGTCCTTCAGGGCCGCCTGCTCGAGGCGGGCAAGGTCCGGGTGGGCCTGGGCTCTCTTTCGGGCATCACGCTGGCTGCCACCGCCATCGCCGACTCGCTCCCATTGGGACCGGCCCTGGCCAGTGTCTTTGCCTACCGGCAGTACCGGCGCAAGGGAGCCACCCAAGCACTGGCCGGATGGGTCGTGGCCGCGTCGTTGGTGGTGGCGGTGGTCACCTTGGCCGTCTTGGCCGCCTTCGGACTGGCGGTGGCCGGGGCCGAGGGCGCTTCCTACGACCTGGTCTGGGTCACGGTGGGGGTGCTCATCTTGGCCCTGGCCCTCTCGGTGGTGTTCTTGAAGAAGCGGTTCTTGGCCCATGTGGTCTCGGCCACGGTGCGGCTGAGTCGTCGGCTGACCGGTCGACCTCGGGGCGAGATCGGCGCCGAGGTGGACCGCATCGTCGAGCAGCTGACGGTGGTGCAGCTCAGCGGACGAGAGGCGGTCGAGGCGGGCGGGTGGGGCATGGCCAACTGGGCCCTCGACTGTGCCTGCCTGGCCTGTGCCTTTGCCGCCGTCGGGGTGGCCGTGCCGTGGCGAGGGCTGCTCCTGGCCTATGGGGCCGGACAGCTTGCCGCCAACCTTCCCATCACCCCGGGCGGTCTGGGCGTGGTGGAGGGCAGTCTGACCATCGCCCTGGTTGCCTTCGGAGGTTCCGAGTCATCGACGGTGGCGGCCGTGCTTCTGTACCGCATCTTCAACTTCTGGATCGCCCTTCCGGTCGGCTGGGTGGCTTGGGGGACTATGGCCGTGCGCCACCGCCGCGAGCTCCGGCGCGCGCCGCCCCCACCGCCGGATCCTGGTACGACCGGTCTCCCGCCCGAACAGACCGCCCCGTCTGCACCGACGACGCATTCCTCGAATCACGATTCCGCGCCACTGGTGGCCCGGGAGCAGGCGCCACCCGCGGTGCGGGACCGGGCGCAGGCCATCGTGCACGGTCCCGATGTCAGGAGCACACCGAGTGCTCGGAGTGGTTGGCGTCGCCGTGGGCCTCTGGTCCTGATCGCCGCGGTGGTGGCCGGATCGGTGGCCCTCACCAGCTGCACGGCCGGGCACGCCTCGCTCGGAACCGGATCAAGCCCCTGTTATCTGGCTCTACCCAAGGCGGCTGACGCCGTGCACCATCGAGGGACGCTGGTCGGCGTCCGCCTGGTCCCGCCGTCCGCCATCGATCCGGCCCGCGCCACCACCGTCGAGCTCATGCGCCGCAACGGGGGACCCCTGCACAACACCTGCCTGGTGGCCTACCGAGGGAAGTTCACCTCATCCTCGGTCGAGCGGCCCATTAAAGCGGGGCGCTCGGGGACCTACGCCGTCGCCGTGCTCACCCCTTCGGGCAGCCGGCTGCTCGCCACCTTCGTCCTCACCCATGAGCCCCTCCGCTTCGGCCACCCCGGGATCGGGAACTGAGGGTCGCGGGAGATGCGCCCCGACACCCTTAGATTGGCGCCGATGACCTCGCTCCTGGCCCAAGCCGGCCCCTCCGTCGACGCTCAGCTGCAGCCCCGTTCCGGCCGGCTGCTCTGATGGAACGTCTCGACCGCCTCGAACGGGTCACCGACTTGTTGCTGGTGCTGCTGGACACCCCACAACCGCTCAGCCTCCGGGAGATCGCCAACCGCATCCCCGGCTATCCGTCCGGTCGTGACGCGCGGCGCCAGGCCTTCGAGCGGGACAAGCGCCTCCTGCGCGACGAGGGAGTCCCCCTCTTGGTGGAATCGATCGGCGGGGACGATCAGCTCGGCTACCGGGTCGATCCCAGCCACTACTACCTTCCCGACCTGGGGCTTGATCCGGAGGAGCAAGCAGCGCTGAACCTGGCCGTGGCCGGCGTCCATCTGGGCGATCCCAGCGGCGTCGACGCCCTGTCCAAGTTGGGCGCCACGGGGGAATCGCCCCTCCGACCCCTGGTGGACACTCCTCTGGTCGACCTACCTTCGGTCGAGGCCCTTCCCGCCCTTTCGGGGCTGTTCGAGGCCGTTCGGCTCTCGGCCACGGCGACGTTCGAGTACCGGGGGGCACCACGGCAGGTCGAACCGGCCGGACTGCGGTTCCGGGGGGGTCATTGGTACTTGGTCGCCTTCGATCGGGACCGGGGCGAGGGACGCACCTTCCGGGTCGATCGGGTCACGTCGACGCCATCGGTGGGGCCGGCGGGGTCGGCCGAGCTGCCCGCCGGGTTCGATCCCGAGAGCGCCTTCTCGGCCGAGCCCTGGCGATTCGGGGCCGGCGATGTCGTGGCCGTGGATGTGCTCATCGACCCGGTGGAGGCCGGTCGGGTGGTGGCCGAGCTGGGTGCAGCGGCAGTGACCGAACGCCGGAGCTCGGGTGCGGTGGTGGTCCGGCTGTCGGTGACCGACATGGGTGCCCTGGTGACGTGGGTACTGGGTCTCCTCGATCACGGCGAGGTGCTCAGCCCGCCCCAAGCACGCGCCGCGGTGATCGATCGGCTCGAGACCCTGATCGGGGCGGGAGACGGCTCCGGTGGTCCGGCGTGACCACCGTCGCCCGCGACGTCGGTACCAGGCTCCGGCGCCTCCTGGCCATCCTGACCTGGCTGGCTCAGGTGGGGGAGACCCCCATCGAGGAGGCGGCCGCCCGCTTCGGGCTCGAGCCCGAAGCGCTGGTGGCCGAGCTGGAGATGGCCGCCTGCTGTGGTCTTCCCCCGTATACGCCTGATCAATTGATGGAGATCGTGGTCACCGACACCACGGTCTCGGCTCACCTGGGCGAGATGTTGGCCAAACCACGACGGCTGAGTGCTCGGGAGGGGTTTGCCTTGGCCGCCTCGGGCCGCGCTCTCCTGGCCGTGCCCGGGAGCGACGAGAACGGTGCGCTATCGCGGGCCCTGGCCAAGCTGGATCGGGCCCTCGGCGGCAAGTCCATGGTCATCGAGCTCGATGACCCTCCCATGCTGGGGGTGGTGCGCCGCGCCCTGGAGATCGGCAACCAGCTGCAGATCGAGTATTACTCGGCCTCGAGCGACGAGGTCAGCTCGCGACGAGTCGACCCCCTGCGCCTGTTCGCCGGGGACGGCCATTGGTATGTGGACGCCCACTGCTACAAGGCCGGCGACGAGCGCCGTTTCCGGGTAGACCGGATCCAGGGGGCAGAGATCCTGGACGGCGTGGTCAGCGAGCCCCGGGATGCGGCCGAGGAGGCAGAGGGGGCAGCCGGGGCAGCCGAGGTGGAATACGAGCCGTTCGTGCCCGGGCCCGACATCCGCACCGTGCGGCTGGCCCTCGATCCCTCGGTGGCCTGGGTGGTGGAATCCATTCCGGCCGTGACTCCACCCGAGCAGTCCGGGGACCGGATCGAGGTGGATGTCGCCGTGGGCGGCGACGCCTGGTTGAAGCGGCTGCTCCTTCGCTTGGGCACGGCGGCCCGGGTCGTCGGGCCCCCCGAAGCTGCGTCACTGTTGGGCGATGCCGCCGGCCAGATTCTCGATCGCTACCGGCGGTCTCCACCGGGCTGAGGGCTCCGTGGGCCCGGTCGGCCGCCTCGCCGGTCTTGTAATGAAATAACATGAAAGGGTACCGTGAGCCGTATGAGGCGCACACGGTGCTGAAGATCCACACGGTCCGGGTGGGCGGGCACGGCTACTACGTCGACGACCTTCCGTATGGCCGGGAAGAGGCCAACGGTCTGGTGGCCGAGAGCCCGGGCCGGTGGGTGGGAGAGGGGGCATCGGCGCTCGGCTTGGCTCAGCGGGTCGAGCCCCAGGCCTTCGCCGACGTGCTCGCCGGCCGAGACCCGCTCTCGGACCGGGCCCTGCCGGTCAGGCGGGACCGGGTCACAGTGGCCGGATACGACCTGGTGTTCTGTGCCCCGAAGTCGGTCAGCCTCCTCCACGCCCTGGGGCCGTCGGAGCTGGCATCGGCAGTGGGGGAAGGCCACGATGCCGCGGTACGGGCCACGGCCGACTACCTGGCTCGGTCCGCACTGGGCGTGCGACGGAGGGACCACGGCCACCGCTCGACCCTGGCCACCACCGGGATGGTGGGTGGCGCCTTCGTGCACCGGACCAGTCGAGCCCTCGACCCCCACCTGCATACCCACGTGGTGGCGGCCAACGTGGCCCAAGGGGTGGACGGTCGCTGGTCGGCGGTGGACGGTCGCGGTCTGTTTGCCCACACGGTGGATGCCGGGCGGCTGTACCACGCACAGCTCCGTCATGAGCTCACGACTCGGCTGGGTGTGGCCTGGGATGTCCGACCCAACGGCCTGGGTGACGTCGTCGGGGTCGACCCCGGGCTCCGAGGCCTCTTCTCGCAACGCTCGGCCGACATGAAGGCCTATCTAGCCGAGCATTCGGGTCGGGCCTCGGTGCGAGGGGCGTTCTATGCCACACGCCCGGAAAAGGATCGCACCGCGTGCTGGGAAGCATTGGTTCCCGAGTGGCGCCAACGCGCCGATGAGCTGGGCTACGACGTCGGTACCCTCAGTCGCGTGGTGGGCCGGGGTCGCGACGCCGAGGGGTTCGACACCGAGCTCCTCCAATCGGCCATTGCCCGAAGGGCTTGGCGGGACGGCACGCTGGCGCGTCGAGACATCGTGTCGGCCGTAGCCACCGCTCATGTCGGCGGCGGTCGGGTGTGCGAGGTGGAGGGCGCGGTCGACCGGCTCTGCGCCGAGGTTCGGGCCCATGAACCGGCCGGGTCGGGCACCGAACGCTGGCCCCTCCCCGCCGTCTCGGGTGCGGCCCGGGCCTGCGGAAGCGAGCTGACCCGTCGGTCCGAGCAGCGCGCTGTCGGTCCTGAGGACCGGGAAAAGCCGGATCGCACCCGGAGCGTGCGTCCTCGTGCCCCCGACGGACCCAAGCGCGACCGGCGCAGTCCCGAACGCACCGAGCGCAGTCCTGGGCGCGGGATGGAGCGATGAGGGCGCGTTAGCGCCCGGCGTCTCGACCTAGTTCTCGGCTCCGCGCGGGACCGGAGATGGTCAGCCACAGCTCAGTGCTGTGACTGGGCGCCAACGGCACCCACCCCACCTGGTTACGGTCGTCGAAGGCCAGCGCGAGCTCAGGCGTGCCCCGGGTGATGCTGTCCGGCGGCAGACGGCGCCTTCGAACGGTGGAGGACGTGAGGGTGTGGCGCATCGCACCGCCGGTCACCGCGTCGGTCAATAGGCGTCCGGTCGGGGCCCGACCCGACGACAGCGATCGTGTCCCCACCTCCTCCTCGCCGGCGAGCACGGAAAGGGCGTCGAGCGTGGCCACGTCACCGATGCCGGGCAGCACCACGGTGGTCCCGAACAACGAGAGGAAACCATCGGCCGCCTGACCCCAGCGCTGCTTGGCCTGCGACAGGTCTTGAAAACAGGCCAGGGTGGTCAGCCCCTGTCCGCCGCCCTCGCTCACCATGGACGGGAGGTCGGGTAGCGGCGCAATGTTGGCTGCCTCGTCCAGAGCGATCAGGACCGGAGGTCGGCGATCGTCGACCCGCTGCTGTTGGGCGGCACGCTCGTAGGCCGCGGTCCGGACGTCCTCGATGATGCCGACCACCATGGGGGCGATCAGGGCCTGCCCTCGACCAGGTGCACAGATGTAGAGGGTGTCCGACGACTGGACGAAAGCGGCAGGATCGAAGTCGGGATCGGCTGTCGCCGCCAGGGCTCGGTCGGAGCGGAATCCGCCGACCACGCCGGAGGCCGTGGACCATATTCCGCTCAGCTCTCTCTCATCGGTGCTGGTCACACCGTCGAGGAGGTCGGCGGCGAGGCGGGCGGCATCGCCCGGGGCGGCGGCGAGAATCTGTTGGGCGGGAAGGGCCTGGCGACGGTCTATCCACGAGAGCACCGTGGACATGTCGGCGCCGTCGCGGGCGCCGGCGAACAGGAGCGGAGCGATCAGCGCCTCGGCTCGCTCACTCCAGTGATCGCGGCGGATGGCGCCGGTCGGCCCGGACGCCGAAGCCAGGCCCACGGTGACCAGCGAGCGAGCGACGCTCAGCGCGCCGTCCCACGTGTGACAAGCCTGTATCGGCGACCACCGGATCGAACGCAGCCCGTTCGGCGCGTGCGTGGTCCCCGTGGGATCGAAGATGAGGCACTCACCAACCCGTGATCGCGCCGTGGCCGTGGCCGTGATCACGTCCGGTTTGGTCGACGTGCTGACTACCGGTCCGGCTGCGGCGAGGAGGTTGGGAATTATCAATGAGGACGTCTTACCCGAGCGCGGAGGACCGAGAACTAACACCGATTGTTCCGGTGGAGCGAACATCCAGTCGCCACCGCGGTGTCCGAGGTACACGCCGTGACCCGACGCGATTGACGCGTTTTGTGCCGCGCGATGGGCATTTGCGGCGCGTTGCGCAAAACTTTCTTGATGGGGTGTTTTCATCGTTCAGCCTGTCGGGAAGGCGCGTAACGGCTCATGCGAACCGTTTGATGTCGCGACAATGGCGTTGCTTGCCGCCAAGGGAATAAAGCCTTGCAAATAAAGGGCTTTTCGTCCATAGGTTGTTGAAGATGTGGGCGAGAACCTGGCTGGCGCGACGTCTATTGCGCGTCGCGCACGTCCTCGCGTGGCGTGATCAGAGCGTGCGCATGAGCGCGTACATCCTTGTCACGGCGGCGCAAATGCTTGACCTGGGCCGCAAAAACCATTTTGATTGTTGACGATTGCGTATCGCTGAGGAGGTGATTGTGAACAAGTCACAACTCGTCGGATCCGTCAATACGTCGACATCCCATAGTCGTCGTGTCGTCGAAGAAGTCGTGGATGTCTTGTTCGACACGATCGTCGCCGAGGTTCGTTCTGGAAGAAAAGTGTCAGTCATCGGATTCGGGACATTCAACCCGATCCGTCGTGCGGCACGGATCGGAAGGAATCCACGGACCGGAGCAGTGGTACCGATTCCGGCGTCGAAGGGCGTCCGGTTCGCCACCGGTTCGACGTTCAAATCGGCGTTGAATCCCAAGGAGGGAGCACCCATGGCAGTAAAGA
>DASZLD010000104.1:0-22710 GCA_035552655.1 Acidimicrobiales bacterium | reverse complement strand
GACGCGGCAATGCCGTAGACCGCGCCGGTGACCAACCCGATGATGGTGTATGAGAGGAATAGGTGCATCACGGACCCCCTCGTCCCGTTGGTTCAGGCGCCCGAGGGCGCCTGAACCAAACAGGCATCGAGCTCTAGGTTTGCGGCTTGATTGTCGACGGGGTGACGTACTTGGTCGAGTATCCCTGGGCGTTCAGCGTGGTCCCCAGGACCGCTCCCGAGTTGGGCACGACGTACTTGGAGGAGCACTGGAAGGTGCCCAGCTTCTTGGGCACGGCCTGGACGTACTTGGTGTTCTGGAGGCGCAGGAGCAGCCCGCACGACGGTGGCGTGTTCTTGGCCGGGTTGTCGGGGGCGTGCAGCCCACCACCGGTCCACGTGGTCACCTTGGACAGTTGGTTGACCATGCACTGTCGGGTGAGGGTCGAGCCGCAGGCCTTGGCCGCCGTCGCCCACAACAGGAAGGCCGAACCCGACTGCTCGCCCAGCTGGTCGGTGGGACCGTAGGGCTTCACGATGGACAGGAACTGCTTCACCGCCGGCACCGCGCTGGCCGCTTCGATCGGCGCGTAGGCCGAGCGGACGTAGAAGTTGTTGGCCAGCCCGCTCGTGTTCCAGGCGGCGAACTCGGGCGAGTAGAGGTTGGTGTCGCCCAGCCAGACCGGGTTGTATCCGATCTGGTTGTCGGCCTGCAGGATCCCGTAGAGCTCAGGGCCAGGCGAGGTGTCGGTGTACACCACCTGGGCGCCGCAGCTCTGGAGCTTCTGGGCGAAAGGTGCGTAGCTGGGCTCACCGGTGTAGTTGACCTCGAAGGGACAGTTGACGTACTTCCATCCCGTCTGCAGGAACGCCTGCTTGGCCTTGGTCATCGACACCTCGGCCGAGGACAGGTTCTCGATGTACTGGCCGGCCTTCTTCACCTTGGACGGGAACAGCGCCTTGATCTGGTAGGCGTCGGACACCGGGCTGTAGTTCACCGGGTTCGGCGTGGGCTGGTAGGACTCGTAGGCATTGGCCACGTCGGGCCCCACGGCGAAGCCCGGCACCTGGACCAGGTTGCAACCCAGCCTGGTCTGCTCACCGGACTCATCGAGGGCGAATCCCTCGCCCACCAGCATGAAATCGGTCTTGCAGGCCTGGGTCATCACCGTGTTCACGTTCAGCACCGCGGCGTCGTAGTAGTCGCCGATGATCTTGCGGCCGTTGATACCCCCCTGCTTGTTGCACCAGGCAATGAAGCCCTTGACGGCGTTGCCCATCTCCTGGTCGAGACCAGGGTCACCGGAGTAGCCCTTGTCGTCGCCGTAGGCGATGCGGATGCTGGTGTTGGTCACCCCCTGTTCGGTGGCTCCGGTGGCTTTGCCCGGCCCACAGGGCGAGGTCAAGGTGCCGAACTTCACCGTGGCGGCCGACGCCGCGGCGCCGCCCGTTGCCACTGCGGTGACCGCACCCATGGACCCGACCAATGTCAGGGCCAATAGGGCACTTATTACCCGAGACCGTTGAAACCGTTTCATGTGTTCCCCCCTTGCTTTTCCGGCGCCGGATCGAGCGACCAGAACATCGCCACAGGACCTGGAGCGGCCCCCCAGGCCCGCCGTAGCAGACACACTAGTCAGGTTGTCCCCACCGTGGGCGGCGAAACAGGCTCCGCCTCACCGTCACCGTCAGGAGATCACAGCCTGTGGCTTTTACCAGTGAGCGCACGTCAACCAAAGGGCATAGGACGGAGCTAAGCCTTCTCGTCCCTCCCCGACACGATGGTCGTCCCCCCTTCTCATCGGCCGTTAGTTGTCCTCCGGCCCGACGATGTGGAACTCGACACGGTAGAGCAGCGTGTCCTGGGCGATCGGGCCGGCGTGAGCGGCCCGGTGGCGAAGGGATTCCCGGTCCTTCTCACCAGAGCGCCGAAGGTCGGTGGGGGTGATGGATGCGAAGGGCAGCAGCTCCAACGAATCGACTTCGATGTACACCGGTCCGAACGGGTAGCGACCTCCCACCTTCACTTTCGGGCGACGCCAGAGGCGAAAGGAAACGGTGATGTCACCGGACAGGACATCGTCGTGCAGCTCCCTGCTGAACATCATGGTCAGCCGAGGGTGGCGATGGCCTCGTTGAAGATCACAGAAGGCCGCATGACGGCTGACGCCCGAGAAGGATCGGGCTGGTAGTAGCCGCCGATGTCGACGGGCGAGCCCTGGACGGCAATCAGCTGGTCGACGATGGCCTGCTCCTGTTCGGACAAGATCGTGGCCAGACCGGTGAATGCCTCGGCCAGCTGCGCGTCGTCGGCCTGCCGGGCCAGCTCTTGGGCCCAGTAGAGCGACAAGTAGAAGTGACTGCCCCGATTGTCGATGCCGCCCACGCGCCGGGTCGGCGACTTGTCCTGGTCGAGGAAGGTGCCGGTGGCCCGGTCGAGCGTGTCGGCCAGGACCTGGGCCCGCTGGTTGCCCGTGCTCTGGGCCAGCTGCTCGAAGCTGACGGCGAGAGCGAGGAACTCGCCCAAGCTGTCCCAGCGCAGATAGTTCTCCTTCAGCAATTGCTGGACGTGCTTGGGCGCTGAGCCGCCGGCACCCGTCTCGAACAGGCCGCCCCCGCAGATCAGCGGAACCACAGACAGCATCTTGGCGCTGGTGCCAAGCTCCAGGATGGGAAAGAGGTCGGTTAGGTAATCCCGCAGCACGTTTCCGGTTACCGAAATGGTGTCCTGGCCACGGCGGATGCGCTCCAGGGAGAAGGCCGTCGCCTGCTCCGGCGACATGATCTCGATGTCCAGCCCGGCGGTATCGGACTCGGCCAGGTAGGTCCGGACCTTGATCATGAGGTTGGCATCGTGGGCCCGACCTTCGTCCAGCCAGAACACCGCGGGATCACCGGTGGCGCGAGCGCGCTTGACGGCAAGCTTGACCCAGTCCCGAATGGGCACATCCTTGGTCTGGCACATACGGAACACGTCACCGGCGCCCACCGGTTGCTCGAGTACAACTGTCCCGGCCTGGTCGACGACCCGGACAGTGCCGTCGGCGGGAATCTCGAAGGTCTTGTCGTGGCTGCCGTACTCCTCGGCCGCTTGGGCCATCAGGCCCACATTCGACACCGAGCCCATGGTGGCCGGGTCGAAGGCCCCGTTGGCGCGGCAGTCGTCAATGACGACCTGATAGACGCCGGCGTAGCTGCTATCGGGGATCACGGCCAGGGTGTCCCCCTCATTTCCGTCCGGGCCCCACATGTGACCGGAGGACCGGATCATGGCCGGCATGGAAGCGTCGACGATGACATCACTCGGAACGTGCAGATTGGTGATGCCACGGTCGGAGTCGACCATGGCCAGGGTGGGACCCGAAGCAAGTTCGGCGTTGAAAGACGCCCTGATCTCCTTGCCCTCAGGCAACGAGTCCAGACCATGGAAGATGGCGCCGAGACCGTCATTCGAGCTGAGGCCGGCACCGGCCAGCACCGCGCCGTACTGGGCGAACGTTCTCGGGAAGAAGGCCCGCACCGCATGGCCGAAGATGATCGGATCGGAGATCTTCATCATGGTGGCCTTGAGATGCACCGAGAACAGCACGCCCTCGGACTTGGCCCGGGCGATCTCGGCTTGGAGGAACTCGTCCAGCGATGAGGCCCGCATCACCGACGCATCCACGACCTCCCCGTCAAGCACGGGCACCGATTCGCGCAGGACCGTCGTGTTCCCGTCGCTGCCCACCAGCTCGATGCGGAGCGAGCCCGCGTCGTCGATGACCGCCGACTGCTCTGTGGAGCGGAAGTCACCGGTCTCCATGTGAGCGACGTTCGTCTTCGAGTCCTGCGACCATGCTCCCATCCGATGTGGATGGGCCCGGGCGTAATTCTTCACCGAAGTGGGGGCTCGCCGATCGGAGTTCCCCTGACGCAGAACGGGGTTGACGGCGCTGCCCATGACCTTGTCGTAGCGAGCGCGGATGTCTCGGTCCTCGTCCGTCTTCGGGTCATCGGGGTAGTCGGGCAGCGCGTAGCCGTGCTGCTGCAGCTCGGCAATGGCCGCTTTGAGCTGTGGGCTGGAGGCCGAGACGTTGGGCAGCTTGATGATGTTGGCCTCAGGAGCCTTGGTCAGCTCACCCAGCTCGGCTAGAGCGTCATCGACCCGCTGACCGGCCTCGAGGCGATCGGGGAAGCCGGCCAGGATGCGTCCGGCCAGTGAGATATCGCGCGTCTCCACCCTGACCCCTGCCGTCGACGCATAGGCCTCGACCACGGGCAGGAATGAATAAGTAGCCAGGGCTGGCGCCTCGTCAGTATGCGTATAGATGATGGTCGAGTCAGTCACCAGTACTCCGCTTCGAGTTGAGAACGCACGAGGACCACCTCGCACAGGTCAAGAACATCATCCCGACCCCGGTAGCCGCAACCTGGACATCGGTGGTCGGATTTCTGTGGTGCACGCAGGTCGCTGTCCCTCGCCGGCTCGCTACTACCGTGGGGATCGTGAATCCGACGGGACCGAAACCGGTGGCGGTCGCCTCGTGGCACGCGGTGGTCGATTCGGGCGATCCGGCCCGGCTCGCTGACCTCCTGGCCGAGGACGTCGTCTTCCGCTCGCCAGCCGTCTATGCGGCCCAAGAGGGGAAAGGGCTGACCACCGCCTACCTGGCGGCGGCGATGGTCGTGCTCGGACCCACGCTCCGCTACGTCGAGGAGTGGTACAGCGACCTCAGCGCGGTGCTGGAGTTCGAGGCCGAGCTCGACGGGACGTTCGTGCAGGGAATCGACATGCTGCGATGGAACGACGAGGGCCGGCTGGTCGAGTTCATCGTGATGATCCGCCCCTTCAGGGGGCTCGAGAAGCTCATCGAGCTGATGGGCAGGCAGCTCAGCCAATAGGCATCAGGCGAACGGGAAACACCTAGGTCAGGGACGATTGTGCCATTTTGGCTCATTTCTTCTTGCTTTGGCACACATATGGTGCCAAAGTGGTGCCATGGAACTGGAGCCGTACGTCGAGAACATCCAACGGCAGCTGGTGGACGCCGCCGAAGCCGGGGGTGACGAGGCTGGCGCGCTGGCCCAGCGCCTGCTCACGCCGTTGGACGCCGCGCTTCGGCTAGCCCTCCAGGACGTGCTGGTCATGGCGGCAGAGGAGATCACCACCGAGCTGGCGCCGGGATCGGTGGAACTGCGCCTGCGAGGACGGGACCTCGAGCTGGTGGTCACGCCACCACCGGTCGATGTCACTGACCACGGGATGGCCGACGGCACTGGTGAGACGGCGTCGCATCAGAGGCAGACGCCGGTGCCGGGCGACGTGTTGGCCGGTGCCACCGAAGGTGACGACAGCACGATGTCGCGCATCAACCTTCGTATGACCGACCACTTGAAGACACGGGTCGAGCAGGCCGCCAGCGGGGAAGGACTCTCGGTCAACGCCTGGCTGGTGCGAGCGGCCGGCGCCGCGTTGGAACGAAATGGACCAGACCCTCGACGCGAACGGAGGGCTTCGCGGGACAAGCAGCGCTATCAGGGTTGGGCTCGCTGAGCGAGCACAGCCCGAACAGAACTCGACCACCACTATCAGCAGCGGGAAGCGCCCGCTCACTCACCAAAGGACCGCCATGACTACGTTCGAAACCCCCTCACCCATCGCCGTCACCGTGGAACTCGGTATCGGTGACCTCCTGATCGCGGCCGGTGATCGCACCGACACCGTCGTCGACGTGCGCCCCAGCGATCCGACCAAGACGGCCGACGTTGTCGCGGCCGAGCGCGTCCGGGTCGAGTACGAGGACGGGAGGCTGCTGGTCAAGGCAACGAGGGCATGGAAGCAGTACACGCCCAGAGGAGGACGCGAGGCGATCGACGTGCGCATCGACGTGCCCGCCGGCTCGCAGGTGCACGGCGAGGGAGGGATCGTGACCATGCGCGGCACCGGGCGCCTGGGCGAATGTCGGTACAAGACCGGTGTCGGTGATATCCGGATCGAGCATGCCGGCTCGGTCGAGCTCAAGACGGGCAGCGGCAACATCTCGGTGGAACGCGCAGTGGGCCGAGCCGCCATCACCACGAGCTCTGGTGTCTTGCGAATCGGCACCATCGACGGCCCAGCCGTGATCAAGAACTCCAACGGCCATACGCATATCGACGGCGTCACCGGTGACCTTCGGGTGAATGCGGCCAACGGAACCATCACCGTCGACCAGGCAGAGGCCGGGGTCGAGGCCAAAACGTCCAACGGCGACGTGCGTCTGGGCGAGTTGGCCCATGGAACAGCGCTCGTCCAGACGGCCTACGGCCAGGTGGACGTGGGAATCCGTCAGGGTGTCGTGGCCTGGCTGGATCTGGTCACCGGCTTCGGCAGCGTCCAGAACGACCTGGACACAGCCGAGGGCCCGACAACAGGAGAGGACACCATAGAGGTACGCGCCCGCACTGCTTTCGGCGACATCACCATCCACCGCTCCTCGGCGGACGACTGGAAGGGCGCAGCATGACCAGCTCAACTGTCCGATCGGCGGCGTCGGTCACCGGCCTGTCCAAGTCCTTCGGCGACAAGGTCGTGTTCGACGGCATGGCTGTGGGCCCGCGCCCGATACAACCGGGGCGCTAACCGGGTCGTTGGCCACCATCTTCGGTCCCGGGCCTCACTCCCCGGTTTCGACCGCAGGCCACTAACTTGGCCCGGGCAGAAGGACCGAGTCCGAAAGGAGCAGCCAGCGCTATGGCGAGCGAGGACGGTGGCCCAGAAGGTGGTTCGAGCTACACCATTCACGGGGGCACCGTCGACGCGGACCGGCTCGAGCGCCAGGCGGAGGTTATGAGGGCAGCGACCATGGCCTTCCTGTCCCGCGCCGGGCTCCAAGTGGGATGGGCGTGCCTCGACGTCGGATGTGGCACCGGACAGGTGTCATTCGACATGGCTCGGGTGACCGGGCCAACGGGACGGGTCACGGGAATCGACACCGACGCCGAGGCGTTGTCGATCGCAGGCCGGACCGCGGTTGGGCAGGTCGTTCAGGTTCGCTTCGTATGCGCAGACGCCGCCGCTCCAGCAGAACGCGATGCCTTCGATCTCGCCTTCGCCCGGCTCGTGCTCAGCCATCTCCCCGATCCGAGCGCAGTGCTTCGAGCCATGCGCCAGTCGGTGCATCCCGGAGGCGTGGTTGCCGCCGAGGACCTGTACACCGGCACCTTGCACTCCGATCCGCCCGACCACGCGCTGGATCGCCTGCAGGACATCTACAGCGCAACTGTCCGCTTCCATGGAGGAGATCCGACGATCGGCCCTCGTCTCCGCGCCCTCTTCTCGGCTGCCGGCCTTCAGGTGGCCGAGGAGAAGACGGTGGTCAACCTCATGACCACCGTCGATCAGAAACTGTTCCTGGTGGAGCTGGTGGACAACATGCGCGATGCGATCCTCCAAGCCGAAGTGGCGACGACCGCGCAACTCGAACAGGTCAGAGCAGGCGTGGACCGCGCCGCTCGAAGGCCAGGGACCGTCTTCCACCAGGCGCGTATGCACCAGGTATGGGGTCGACGCCCGACTGAGGATCAAGCATGACAGGGATCGGAATCCGGGCAGGCGCCTATGGCCACGGGGCATCGGTGCAGATCTGCGCGCCGGCCTACCGTTTCTTCTTTTCTGGCAGGCTCCGAGCGTAGGCCAGGCCGAGGTTGACCCACTTGGCCAGCTGCCGCTTGGTGACGATGTCGTGCGATGCCACGCGGAGCCACCCGGTCATCGGGCGATCGCGCATGACCGCTACTTCCGCCTTCGTGGTGTCGATCAGGTGGTCGGACTCCTCGGGACCAACCCGCACCAGGACACCGCCCTGTCCACTGGCGGCGATGGCCATGTTTCCTCCGACCAAGAAGGCCAGACCGCCGAACATCTTCTTCTCCTGAAGGCCCCGCTCAGCCCCGATGAGGTCGCGGATCCGATCGGCCAAATCCTCGTCGTAAGCCATTGTCCTGCCCTACGGTCGCCGGACCGGGCGGACGTCGGTGCCCGCCCGGTCGAGGTGCGGGTCAAGTAGGGCAGGGCAGGACAATCGCCTCCAAAGGCTGTGGTTGACGAGGGCGCAGGCCGTCACCCTTCCGCGGCCTGTGGCTCCCGTTCCTGGTCAGGACCGGCATCATTCCCGGAAACGGCCATGGCCAGGCGGTCGAGGTAGTGGCCCCACCCTGAGGTGTGGTCGCTCACCGCGTCGTCGGGCAGCCCCCGGTGCACGAGGCGGACCGTCGTCTTGTCGCCTTCGGGGATCAGGGTGATCTCCACCTCCGTCGAGCCGGCCGGGATCGGGTGATCGGGCTCGTCCCATCCGAATGTGAACACCACCCTGGTGTCGGGCACAACCTCCAGGAACTTGCCGACGCCCGGGTGCTTCCCTTGGACCAGCACCCGATAGTCGCCGCCGACCCGTGGATCGAGCTCGGCCTCGGTACCCATCCACCGGACCTGATGGGCCGGATCGATCAGGAAGGGGAAGATGGTGGCGGGACTGGCATCCACCACTACCTCGCGCATGAGTTCAGCCATGATTGTTTCCTTTCGCTCGTTGGGCCGATTCGGCCAGGTCTTGCAGACGCTGCAGGCTTCCGGTCCAGTACTCGTCGAGGAACCGTCGAAGCCGGTCCATCTCGGCGTGATTGGCTCGGTAGAGGCGGCGGGTTCCGTCTCTCCGCTCGATCACCAACTCCGCTTCACGAAGCACACCCAGGTGCTGTGAGACGGCTGATCGCGTGACATCGGCAAACTGGGCAGCGATCTCGGTCGCCGGCCACTCCTGTGTCCACACCAGGCGGAGGATCTCTCTGCGGTGGGGCTCGGCGAGGGCCTTGAATGCCGTATCCATGTGAATATGTTAGCTCTTACTTGCGTAAGTGTCAACTAACTGAACGGTAGCGGACGGCGCGGCGGCGAGACTCGGCGGCTAATCGGCGCCGACGACCTTGAAGTCTTGGTTGACGAAGATGTGATGCGGCCAGTTCACGCCGATGTAGTGGACCTCATACTCGCCGTTGCTCAGCTTCACGACCCGGTCAACGACGCCCCCCGGGTAGGCGGCCAGCGCAGCTTTCGTCGCCTTATTGGCAGTGGTTCCGCTGACGATCGTCCCTGACCCCTCTTTGTAGTTGGCGGGGATCTGACCCACCTGCTTTGACGTAGTCGGTGCACCACGCTGGAAGGGAACTACCTGGGCCGCCGAGGAAGTCGTGGATCCGCTGCCGGTCGTCTGCACTGTCACCTGGGTGGCCTTGATGGTCGTTGAACTGACGGTCCCCAGTACGAGGACGGTTTCGCCCTTCTTAACCGCGCTCGCTGAGGACGAGGTCGTCCCCTTCAGGTATTTCGTGGAGGACGCCTCGTCGACGGTCACCTTCTGGCCCGCTGACGTCGTCAATGTGAAACTCGAGTTGGACACGCTGCCGACCGTGCCGGATGATCCTCCTGCGGCCGGTCCGGACCGAGCGTTGGATCCCCCGCCGCCGGATCCGAAGTGCCCTGCCGGTGCCGAGGAGGACGCGGCCGACGCCGGGGGGGCCGCGGCCAGGCCAACAGACAGTCCGGTCACCGAAAACATCACCGCAGCCGCCATGATTCGCCCGCTTCTTCGGTTCCACAACAATCGCCGTATCCTCGGCCGGCGTACTTCGTTGGCCATGGGCGCCGATTGGTCGGGCGAAGACGGCGGGGGCGGAGCGGGGGCGGTGCCGCCTGAACTTCCGGCGACCGACGGCGGTGCCGTCGCGCTCGACACGGGGCCGTCCGGAGGGGTCTCATCGGGGATGGTTGGTTCGTATTCGTTCATGATGGCGCTCTCTTACTTATCCAGGTAGTACGAGAGTGCCAGCCGTTCGTGAGAGATCGCTTGGGGCCGCCTGTGAGGCAGGTGTGACTTGTCCGAAGCCTTGTGGCTCTCACTGCCATCGCCGGCTGGGCGGATTGTCTGTTCTCGTGATGGTGGCACCGCAGTATCGACGCGATGCGGGCATGGGGTGGGTGGTCAGCCTGGTCGAAATCGCAGTGCCGACCAGACTTCGTCCACCGCAATCTGGCGTACCGGCTGGACGCCGCTGTCGATAAGCAGAGCGGCCAGGGAATCGCGATTCAGGTCAGTGCCGAGCTGTCCGGATTTCGGGTACGCGACCCAGGTCAGTCGGTCGTTGGCCGCGGCACCGACGATCCGATCCCGGTTGGCCTCCAGCGCGGCGCGATCGACGACGAAGACGAGCAGGGCGGCCTCGTGTTCAACGGTGTCAGCTGCGTCCGGGAGCAGGGCCGAGGCCACCGAGTCGGGCAGTTGCACGCCCTCCACGTGCTGGCCTGGCTTGAGCTGAAGCTTCGTTCCGAGAGCCACACGGGCAGCATCGCGCGGACTTCGGTTCTGCGCTCACTCCGGGTAGCGAGATCGCCATACCTCGTGGTCTGCAGCATCTGATCCACGGTGCGTGGCTGAACATCGCTGCTTGGAATCTATATTTGGCACTGTGCCGTGCTTGATCGAAACCTCAGGCTTCGACCGGTCCAATCGTGACTCTTCCGTCCGCGTCCACGGACCAACCTGGGTTGGTAGCAATTTCCCAGCGAAACCCAGAAGGGTCAGCGAAATAGCCATGGAATCCCCCGAAGTCGGCATGCTGCGGTGGCTTGAGGACGGTCCCGCCAGCGGCCCGGGCCGCTTCAATCACAGCGACCACCTGTTCCTCGCTGTCTACGACCTGGGCGAGCGTGAACGGAGAAGGACCGGTCGTTGGGTCCAGCTGCTGACCGATGTCAGCTTCGAGGGCGTCGGCCCCAAAGAGACCGAGGAGTAGGCCATGGCCGACCTGAATGAACGTGACCGCTCCCGGTACTTCGAAGGATGCTTGCCAACCGAGACCATCGAGGTAGAACCGACGGGAGGCTTCGAGGTCGAGCACGCCCAGGGTGATGAGGTGAACGTTGGGTTCCATGATGGGATCATGCCAGCATCGTTCGGGAGCGTCTTGAACGAAACGGACACCGACTCGTCATACCGGGAGTGGCCCGACCCGGACCTGGATCAGGTGGTGCGGTGCCGGTGGGAGCAACAGGTCCCCTCGGATGCTGAAGGTCTTGAGCAACGGGTGATTCCTGATGGTTGCGCCGACGTCATCGTCTTCGCTGCTGGGCCGGCGGTAATCGTCGGTCCGACCATGGAGGTGGCTCTGCCGAAATTGGACCCGGGTGCACATCTGCGAGGTGTGCGGCTTCGCACCGAGTCCGTTGCGGCCGTACTGGGTTGCCCTGGAACTGAGCTGAGAGACTCGATGGTGCCGCTTGACGCGGTCATAAAGGAACCGGCGGCGCGGGAGATGACGGAGGCAATCTGGGAGAAACGGCCACCGGGATCGCTCTTCCGGGTGGAGCTGGACCCTCGAGTTCAACATGCCGTGCGATGCCTCTGGCGTTCGTCTGAGAAAAGTGTGGCATCAGTGGCGGAGGAGGTGGGAGTGACCCAACGCCATCTACGCAGACTGCTGCTCGAGCACACCGGGCTGGGGCCGAGATCGATACAGCGGGTCGGACGTCTGCAGCGGTTCCTACGCCTGGCCGAAATGGAGTGGCCGACTACGAGCCTGGGGGTTCTGGCCGCGCTGGCCAGCTACTCGGACCAAGCCCACCTGACCCGTGAGGTGCGGGACCTGGCCGGCACCACGCCGACCGCGCTGCTGGGCGACAGGCTCGGCATCTAACGCCCGGTTTCGGGCGAGGGTGTGCCTCTCCGATCGTGCTACTGATAGCTCGATCGGCCTACTGACCGCTTGGCCGGCTTGCTGGGTTCAAGCGGTTGGGCAGACCGAACAGCTCGAACAGTGCCGGTTCGATGAAAGACCGGATTGCGCTGATGCGTCCGGCGCCTCGACGCAGGCCGGAAAGAACCGTCCCCGCCCGTCCGATGTTCTGTCTACATGATGATCTGTCTAGAATATAGTTGCGCACGCATGGACCGAGCGAGAGGACAGGAGCGAATGGGGCCTGATGCAGAGAAGACCACCCAAGACATCGAGTTCGGGTTGGACTCGTTCGTTCCCCTCAGCGTCGACATGTCGGGTCACGAACTCAGCGGCGACGTCGTCATTCGTAACACCGTCGAGGAGGCGGTCCTGGCCGATGCCGTCGGGATCGACTCGTTCAATATCGCCGAGCACTACCGCTCTGACATGATGGACTCTGCCGGCCATGTGATCTTGGCTGCGATTGCCGGCCGAACCGAGCGCATCCGGCTGGGCACAGCGGTGACCGTCCTCAGTACGCAAGACCCCGTTCGGGTCTACACCGAGTTTGCCACCCTCGACGCCGTGTCCAACGGCCGGGCACAACTCATCGTCGGCCGGGGATCGCTGACGGAATCTTTTCCTTTGTTCGGGTACGACCTCGCCGACTATGAGGACATCTTCGAGGAGAAGCTCGAGCTACTCACACGCTTGCTGCGAAGCCAACCCGTGACCTGGTCGGGCAAGTTCCGGTCTCCGCTCACCAACCAGTCGCTCAGCCCTCCGCTCCCAGAGGGACATCTGCCCACGTGGGTGGGCGTCGGCGGGAGCCCGCAATCGGTGATCCGGGCTGCCCGCTACGGGTTACCCCTGATGCTGGCCGTGATTGGCGGACCGCCCGCCCGATTCGCACCGTTGGTCGACCTCTACAAACGTGCGCTCGACAAGTACGGACATTCGCAGCTTCCTATCGGCATGCATTCGCACGGCTATGTGGCCAGGACCGACGAGGAAGCGGTGGACATCCAGTGGCCACATTGGGCTCATGTCTACGATGGTGCTGCCGCCGAGCGAGGATGGGCCCGCCCCACCATGGATCGATTCCAAGCCGAGATCGAAGAGGGGTCGCTCTATCTCGGGTCGCCGGAGACAGTTGCGAACAAGATCGCATGGGTCATTCGCCTGCTCGGACTTAGTCGATTCGACCTGGCCTACGCCACGGGGGGTGTACCGCACGAACAGAAAATGGCCACCATCGAGCTCTACGGACGGGAGGTGATTCCGCGAGTGAGGGAACTTCTGGGGGAACCTTCTGTTCAACCGGGCCCTGCTGTCGCGCACGCGAACGCTGGGACCTAAGGATCGTCCCGTGTCCAGTCGTGCGGCCGTCGACTTGCGCCTGGGTGTCGTCGGATCGGGAAAGATCGGTACTGCGGTCGCCCGCGCCGCAGTTGCCGGTGGCTATGACGTCGCCATCTCGGGGTCGGGTGCGGTCGAGCGCATCGGACTCATTGTTGAGGTGCTCGCCCCCGGCGCTCACGCCCGCACAACCGACGACGTCGTCCATCACGCCGACCTCATTGTCTTGGCGGTGCCGATGCACCGCTTTCGGGAGCTTCCAAACGATCTGTTTGCCGACAAGATCCTCGTCGATGCCATGAACTACTGGGAGGAGATAGACGGCATTGACGAAGAGCTCGTGACCGCCCCGATGGGCACGAGCGGCGTCGTACAGCAGCATTTCCGGTCGGCTCGAGTGGTCAAGAGCCTCAACCACCTTGGATACTTCAAGTTCGACCAAGCACGGCGACCGCCGGGGGCGCCGGATCGTCTGGCCATGGCTGCGGCAGGCAATGACCCCGACGCCGTCGCCGTCGTGATGCGCCTGATCAATCGGCTCGGGTTCGACCCGGTTGACGCCGGGCCACTCCATGCCGGCGTGGCCCTTCAGCCAGGCGGACCGGTGTTCGGCATAGGTCACAGCGCCGACAAGCTGACGAGCATTCTCTTTCCCGAGGGGTCGCACGCGTGACAGCGCCGGGTTGACTCCATCACGGTATCGGCCGACCGCTGTTGTGATCGGACCTCATCGGAACACCTCCCCGCTTGGTGTCCCGTCCGACACACAAGACAGAGCCACCTTCCCCTCAGGGAGACGCCAACTCACCCGATGCGTGCATCTTGACCGGTTCCGGCTCGACCAAGGGAAGCCGGACTTCAAACCAGGTATTGCCTGGCGTGGACTCGAGCTTCACGTCGCCGTGGTGCTTGTTGACGACTATGCGCCACGAAATATCGAGGCCGAGACCGGTTCCCTCGCCGAACGGCTTGGTGGTGAAGAAGGGTTCGAAGATGCGGGAACGTATCTCTTCGGGTACGCCAGGCCCGGTGTCCCCGATCCGCACGACAAGAAAATCCTCATCCCGCGACGTCCGGATGGTCAGCCTCCCCGTTCCGCCCATGGCCCCGATGGCGTTGTCGATCAGATTGGTCCATACCTGATTGAGTTCGGCGGCGTACGCGGGGATGGGAGGGAGGGATCGGTCGTATTCTCGCGTTACCTCAATGCCGCTGCCGAGTTTGGGCGCCAGCATGGTCAGCGTGCTGTCGAGAAGATCATGCACATCGACGATCTGGTAGGGCGCACGGTCCATTTGTGAATACTGCTTTGAGGCCGCAATCAGTGTCGATACCCTGGTCGTCGAATCCTGGATCTCGTCCATGAGGATCTCGGCCTCGACGGCACGAGCGAGCCAACGAAGGGCACTCTCGAGCTTGGCCTGGCCGACGTCCTCGGCCACTCGTTCCAGGTAAGACTCGGCCAGGCCGGCCTGAACGAACACCGGGGCCAAGTCCCAACCATCAGTGATCCGGTGCTCCCCGAGCCATTCGCCCAGACGGTCCTCGAGATCCGACGTCTCCATGGGGCTCAGCTGCTCAGCCGTGTGCACGCCCTCGACGGCCTCCTCCTCCAACCGCACCAGGGACGTCAAGGTCCTGGGATCGATTCCGGACGCGATGGTGTCCAGGGTGTGGCGCATGTCGGTCAGCCGGTCCCGTAGCGACGAGGTCGCCCGAACCGCCGCAGCCGCCGGATTGTTCAACTCATGGGTGAGGCCCGCCGAGAGGGAGCCGAGGGCAAGGAGGTGCTCTCGTTGTTGAAGGGCCTGCTGCGTGCTCTGTGTGCCGAAGAAGAGGCCCTCAAGGAGATGGAGTGCCATCGGGAACCAGTCCCGCATCAGCTGAGCGAACTGTTCAGCACTCAGAACGAAGAACCTCGACCTCACGTTGGCGCGCAATGAGTTGTTGTACAGCTGCCGGATCCGGTCACCGAGGTAGGCCTGAAACGCTCCGGCGTACACACCGGGGGAATCAGTGCGGTTGATTTCGACGTCGTCGGTTCCGACTCGGCGGAACAACGCGACCGAGCCTTCCAACAGGACGTAAAACGATGTGGCCGGTTCCCCTTCGCGCAGGACCCAGCCGGGTTCGGCCACCTCGACGTGCCCTTCCTGACACAGCCGGCCCAGTTGTTCCTCATTCAGTTTTTCGAACAGGAAGAGGGTCCGAATTTCGTCGACATCACAGGAGAGGTCGTCACTCATCGCATCACCCCATCTCGAGATACCGGTGTACGAGCATCACCGCCATGGCCCCCTCGCCCACCGCGGACGCGACCCGCTTGGCCGACTCCGCCCGGGCATCACCAGCCACGAACACACCAGGAATGCTGCTCTCGAGGTGATACGGCGCCCGCTCCTCAATCCAGCCAGCCGGTCGGTCCCCTATCAGTGGCAGGTCGGGACCGGTCATCACGAAACCGCGCCTGTCCCGCACCACAACCCCATCGAGCCATTCGGTGCGAGGGAGTGCACCGATGAACACGAACAAGAGCTCGGCGTCGACCACCTCGGTGGCACCGGATGTGTTGTCGCGCAGGGTGAGAGTCTCCAAATGATCGTCTCCACTTCCGGCGATCACTTCGGTGCACGTGCGCACCTCAATATTCAAG
Organism: Acidimicrobiales bacterium; assembly: GCA_035552655.1. GTDB lineage: Bacteria > Actinomycetota > Acidimicrobiia > Acidimicrobiales > RAAP-2 > DASXMT01. The sequence continues at coordinate 6,987 of DASZLD010000104.1, read as the reverse complement.
ATGGTCTCGATCTGCTGGACCAGGTAGTGGGACATCGACGCGGCCAAAGAAGTGCCCCGAACGAGGACGGTCACCGACTCCGCATGGCGGGCGAAGTACACCGCCGCCTGGCCAGCGGAGTTGGCACCGCCGACAATGAAGACGTGCTGGCCGGCAGCGTTGGAGGCCTCACTCATCGTCGATCCGTAATACACGCCCCGCCCGGTGAAGTCAGCCAGACCGGGGGCCGTCAGTTGCCGGTACGACACGCCCGAAGCGAGGATGATGGCGTGAGCGTCGATGGTGGAGCCGTCGGTGAATCGAACGGTGCGCGCCGATCCGTTGACCTCTATCGCCACCACTTCGCGGGCTGTGACGATCTCGGCACCAAACTTGGCTGCCTGACGGCGGGCCCGTTCGGTCAGTTGTGCGCCCGAGACGCCGTCGGGAAACCCGAGATAGTTCTCGATCCGTGAACTCTGGCCGGCCTGCCCGCCCGTCGCCGTTCTCTCGATCAATATGGTGCGCAATCCCTCTGACGCTCCATAGAGCGCGGCGCCGAGACCTGCGGGACCGCCGCCGATCACCACCAGGTCGTAGAAGAGCTCGGAAGGTGTCGTCTCGAGCCCGACGCGCCCTGCCAATTGCGCGTCCGTGGGCTCGATGAGCACGTCGCCATCGGCGGTAATGACGACGGGCAGTCGCAGCCCATCGACGCCTGCGGCGGCGAGAAGTCGCTCTCCCTCCGGATCGTCGGACTGATACCAGCGGTAGGGAACCTGATTGCGGCCAAGGAACTCGCGCACGTCCGACGAACGAGCCGACCACCGGTGACCCACGACTTTGGTGTCCGGTATGGGTCGATGGTCGATCGCCTGCCAGGCATCGAGGAGCTCGTCCAGCACCGGGTAGAGCTTTTCCTCCGGTGGATCCCAGGGCTTGAGCAGGTAGTGATCCAAATCGACCACGTTGATGGCGTCGATGGCGGCACTGGTGTCGGCATATGCCGTCAAGAGAACACGGCGGGCGGTGGGAAAGATGTCCATCGCCTGCTCCAGGAATTCGATGCCGTTCATTTGTGGCATCCGGTAGTCCGCCAACAACAGCGCAACCACGTCCCCGCGCAGCTTCAGCTCTTTGAGCGCCTCCAACCCCTGGTCGCCCGACTCGGCCCGGACGATTCGGTAGTCCTTTCCATAGGCGCGGCGCAGGTCACGTGCGATAGCCCGGGAGACATCGGGATCGTCATCGACAGTCAGGATGGCAGTGCGGGTCTCGGCCATCAGGACCAAACCGAGGGGCCACGAGCCATTTCCACGGGTCCCAGACTACGGGACGTGCCAGGGCCAGTCCGGCTCAGAGCCCGGCAGTACCGGTTTCGGCGGGTCGGCGTAATCAGGCCATCGTCGGCGCGGCCAGTTCGGTAAGCAACGAGCGAACCCGACGGTCGATTTCATCGATGATCGGGCGGACCGCTTCGACGGGCTTGCCGGCGGGATCCTCGAGGTCCCAGTCGAGGTACCGCTTGCCCGGATACACCGGGCAGGCGTCACCGCAGCCCATGGTGACGATGACATCGGCGGCTCGGGCCGTCTCGTCGGTGAGGGGTTTGGGGAATTCCTGGCCGGGATCGAGTCCTCGTTCGCTGAGCACTGCCACGACCGAAGGGTTGAGCTGGTCGACGGGATCGGAGCCGGCGGAGAAGACGTCGACCCGACCCTCGGCGTAGTGGTCGAGTAGGACACGGGCAGCCAGACTGCGCCCGGCGTTGTGGACGCATAGAAACAGCACAGTGGGCTTGTCGCTCACGGGGACTCCTCCGAGAGGGCAGATGGTGTTGACCGGTCCGATTCGGGTCGACCTTGTTCTGTTCCGGAGGCACGTCCGGATGCCGCGGGATGCGGGACAACGACCTCGGCGGCCTCGGCGGGCGTCAGCCTTGGGTACAGGGCCTTGATGACAACCAGGGCGATCACACCCCCGACCACTTGGGCAGCGATGAAGTTCGGTACGGAGGAGGGGGCGATGCCAGCAAAAGAGTTGGAGAACATGCGCCCGATCGTGATGGCGGGGTTGGCGAAGCTGGTCGAACTGGTGAAGAAGTACGCAGCACCGATGTAGGCGCCCACGGCGGCGGGGGCCGACCGACTCCGGCCCGTCCGGGCTAGGGCAAAGATCACCAACAGCAGCCCGAGAGTGGCCACGACCTCAGACAGGAAGTGGGCGCCCGAGGCACGGTGCTTGGTCGAGATGCTGATGGCGGCCCGGCTGAACATGAGGTTCGCCACGACAGCTCCACCAATACAGCCCGCGACCTGGGCGGGTAGGTAGGCGAGAGCGTGGCGCCATCGCAGTCCCCCGAACGCTGCGTCGACGAAGGACACGACCGGATTGAGGTGCGCCCCCGAGACAGGGCCGACCATCAAAATGATCGCGAACAGACCTGCTGCCGTTGCCGCTGCGTTCTCGAACAGTTCCAGCCCGATGTTCCCGGGCGAGAGCTGCTCAGCAGCGATCCCTGAGCCGATGACGACGGCGGCGAGAAAAGCGCTTCCGAGCAGCTCGGCCACCAGGCGCCGCCACAAGGGATGCTCGTTCATGCTGGTGCCTTCGCTGCCCAGCAGTTCCACATTCCCGGTCCGACACTCAGCAACAGGACGACGTCGGCCCGGCCACAGCCAGGTCGGGCCTGCTGTCGCAGCAGACCGCGCCGCTCGGATCGGCAGAACGAAGCTCACCCGCGGGCATCTCAGTGTCGGCCAGGACGGTGTAGATCTCCCACGGCTCACCGCCAGGACCGTCCACCCACACCTTGTCCTGGACGGCGAAGCAACACGACACCTGGTCCTCAACCACAGTGGCCAGCTCCGCTGCAGCCAAACGGATCCGAGCCGCAGCCACCTCGTCGGCGCTCTCGACCTCGACACCCAGGTGGTTGAGCGAGCCCGATTCCTGGGTGGCGTCTTCGATCAGCACCAGCTTGAGCGGAGGGTCGGCCACGGCGAAGTTGGCGTAGCCGGGACGAACCTTGGCCGGCTCGGCGGCGAACAGCCTGGAGTAGAAGGTGATGGCCTCGTCCAAGTCGGCCACGTTGAGGGCAAGCTGTATGCGGGACACGGGGCATCCTCCTGATACATTTATGGGTGTCGATGTTCAGTATGAGTTGCATATCGACCTCTGTCAATATCTGGGGTGAGCTGATGACGAAGACCAAAGCCACGACGAGCACGCCAGTGGCCGACGACGGCCTGTGCTGTTCTTCGGTCGTCGATGCCCCGCTCAACGAGACCGAGGCCACGGAACTGGCTCGGGTCCTCGGCGCACTGGCCGACCCGGTCCGCCTCCGGCTGCTCTCCCTGGTCGCCTCCCAGATTGAGATCTGCTCCTGTGACCTGGAAGCTCCCCTGGGCAAGAGCCAGCCCACCATTTCTCACCACACCAAGGTCCTGGCCCACGCCGGTCTCATGGTCGGCGAGAAGCGCGGGCGGTGGATGTGGTGGCGGGTCGAGCCGACCCGGCTCGCCTCGGTACGAACCGCCCTTGGCGGCTGAATCCTCCAGGGGCCCGCGGTTGAGGCTTCCAGACATGCGATCGCGCTGGATGTGAGCCTCGTCAGATAGGAACCCCGGCCAGAGCCACGACCACGCCGATCGCCGCGGCAATGAGTAACGCGCTCACCACATTCCGTCGGGCGACGAAGAGCCATGCCAGCGCTCCGGCGAGCACCGGGATCTGCCAGAGGTGACCAAGAGCGAGGCCGAGGGGGATGGCTGATCCGGCGATGGCGCCGATGACCGCCGGCCCAGCCCCGGTGAGAAACGATTCCACCCCGTTATTCGCTCGGATCTGGTCGAAGTGCCGACCACCAATCAAGACGAACACGAAGGAGGGAGCGAAAGCGATCAGGGCCGCCAGCAGACCGCCGCGTACTCCCCCGGCGGCGTAGCCGACCACGGCCACGGTGTGGACGACTGGACCGGGGGTGATTTGGCCCAGGGCGACGGCGTTGAGGAACTGGGCGCCGGTCATCCAGTGATAGGTGGTGACGGCGTCGTGCTGCATCAGCGGGACGATCACGAATCCGCCGCCGTAGGAAAGGGCGCCGACCTTGAGCGCCACCAAGGCCAGCGCTCCGAAGCCACCGACCGCAGCCCCGTGGAGAACGAGGGCAGGCACGAACCCCCGGGCCGAACCAGGCAAGGGCCGTCGGCCCTGCCGGCGAATGAGGATCTCGGTCACGCCGCAGGCAACGAGCACCAGCACCAGGAACGGACCAATCGTGGCCGCACCCGCAGCTCCGAACAGTGAATAGATGATCCAGCGGACCTGCTCAGGGCGATCGGTGCCCATCCGCTTCCAGCTGGCCGGGACCAGCCTCCAGGAGGTGTTCAGTGCCACCGCGGGCACCGCCGCTCCGGCGCCCGCCGCCGCTCCCAGAATCCAAATCGGCGGGTGGCTGGCCAAGAAGACGGCCGACAGCGCCAGGATGAGGACCAGCCCCGGGACGATGAAGCACAGCCCGCCGAGGACGGCCCCGACTGCTCCCCTCAGGCGCCAGGCGCAGTAGATGGCCAGCTGGGTCGAGGCCGGGCCGGGGAGGAGGTTGGTGGTGGCGATGGCGTCTTCGAATTCATTCGCCTCGATCCATTGCCGCTGCTCGACGCACATCCGACGCAGCAAGAGGATGTGGGTCGGGGGACCCCCGAATCCGATGCACCCGAGAACCAGCCACTCCTTGCCGATAGTGCCGAGGGACACCCGCGGCACCGGTCGGTGCTCCACCTCACCCTCGCCATTGGTCATGGGATCTCGTCGCCCAGCACCTCGGTAGCCAACTCTCTGAGCTGGTGCTTGATCGACTCAAGGGTCCTACGGCCCTTGGCTGTGGCCGCGTAGGAACGCCGAACCCGACCGCCAACGACCTGCTGGCCCGAGCGGAGGAGCCCCTCGGTCTCCATCTTGTGCAGCGTGGGATAGAGGGACCCCGGACTGATCCGATAGCCGTGTTGGGCCAGCTCCTTGGCCATCCAGGCACCGTGCACCTCATGACGAGCGGCGTGGTGAAGGATGTGCAGGCGCACGGCCCCTCGTAGGAACTCCCGCATCGGTAGCCACTCTAGCTAATATCGGTTTCCGATATCGATTACCGATTTCTGATAGGTATCGGCACGGACCAGAGGTTCTGGTTTCTTTGAGGGGCTCACCCATTCGGTTGAGCTCGAGCACTGTGGAGCGCGCCAGTTGCCGTTCGCCCCGTCCATCGACTATCGAGTGGTCACATGAAGTTGGTCTACTCGGCCATCGCGTCGCTCGACGGCTTCGTCGAAGACCAGACGGGAGCCTTCGAATGGGGCGCCCCCGATGAGGAAGTGCACGCTTTCGTCAACGACCTGGAGCGGCCGATCGGCACCTACCTGTACGGGCGGCGGATGTACGAGACGATGGTCTACTGGGAGACCACGAACAGGCAATCTGACCCCTCACCCGCCGCTCGAGACTTCACCGACATCTGGCAGGCAGCGGAAAAGATCGTCTTCTCCAAGACGCTGGAGTCGGTCTCCAGCGCGAGGACGCGCATCGAAGCGGACTTCGACCCCTCAGCCATACGACGCCTCAAGGCGACCGCCGAGCACGACCTGACGGTGGGCGGCGCAGACCTCGCTGGTCAGGCCATGGCCGCCGGCCTCGTCGACGAGTTGCAGCTCTTCTCGGTGCCGGTCATTGTCGGTGGAGGCAAACGGGCGCTACCTGACAATGTGCGCGCTGATCTGGACCTCCTCGACAGCCGGCGCTTCGACAGCGGAATCGTCTTCCAGAGGTACGCGGTCAGACCGTAACCACTACTGTCTCGGCAGGGAACGATGCCGCGACTGTTCGGGTGTCGGTGGCCCGGGGCGCGTCGGGGGTGGGCTCATGACTCGGCCAGGCGAGCCTCCGGTCGGATAGGTTCGAACAGCTGTTCGTCCCACGGGTCGTCGATGCCGTGAGTCATCTGCTCGGCGACGGACAGATTGCGCTGCTCTCGGGCGACCCGCCGCCAATGATCAATCAGCTTGTGCCGTGCCACGCCCACCAGCCAGGCCATGTTCACCTCCGTCACGCTCCCATTCCGGCTGGCGGTGATCGCAGCCATGAAGGTCTCGGCGGTGAGATCTTCAGCGATCGCGGCACTGCCACAGCGCGTCAAGAGGTACCCATAGACCTGGGGTAACGTCCGGCGGTAGATGGCCACAACCGGATCGACTTCGAGGGGCTGTTCAAGAGTGCCCACAACACATCATCGTTCGTCAACTGCCAATTCCGAACATGTGACCTGAATTTTTCGTTCTGGCCCCGCCGAGTCCGCAGCACTGAGGACTACGCAGCCACCATCCCACCCGCACTACGACAGATCACATGTAAGCGGCGACCACTAGCTCCGCGCGTGCAGCAGCGCACGGAGGTTGGACACCGGCCCCAGGTGCTGCAGCTTGTCGGGGTTGACGATGGAGCTCACGCCCTGGATCTGGCCGTTGACCACGTCGAGGACTATCACGCCGGCAATCTTGCCCTCCCGGTCGAAGAAGAGCGCACCCGGTTGGCCGTTGACCTCCTCGGGGCGCAAAGTGAAGGCGCGCCTGGCGGTACCCAGGCCTCTGATGAGCGTCCGGGCCACTCTGGTGCGGCCGTGGATTGCTCGTGCGATAGCGGGCGCTTTGCCGCCACCGTCGCCGTGAAGGACCACGTCGTGGGCCAGCAGTTCCTCGAGCGCTTCGAGATCACCCTCCTGGGCGGCCGCGAAGAAGCGGGTGGCCAGCTGCTCCTGTTGCTGGCGCGAGGCCTCGAACCGGGGTCGCCGCTCCCCGACGTGCCGACGGGCCCGGCTAACGAGCTGGCGGGCGTTCTGCTCGCTGGTGCCGATGATCTCGGCTATCTGACCATAGGGCTCGTCGAACACCTCGTGCAGCAGGAAGGCGGCGCGCTGCTCGGGCGACAGGCTCTCGAGCAGGACGAGGAAGGCGAGCGACA
>DASZLD010000103.1:0-2877 GCA_035552655.1 Acidimicrobiales bacterium | reverse complement strand
CGGCGGCAGGCAGGGCCGGCGTGGTCGCCGGACACGAGCATGAGGGCGCTGGCTGCTCAGCTCCGGGCCGAGCTCATCATGATCAGCACCAACGGGGAGACCCTGTTCCTCACCTTGGGCATCCCCGTGTTGTTCCTCTTGTTCTTCTCCGCCGTGCACGTGCTCCCCACCAGCACCAAGCACCCCGTCGATTTCCTGGTCCCCGGCATCCTGGCCCTGGCCGTCATGTCCACCGCCATGGTCGCCCTGGGCATCGGCACCGGATTCGACCGTGGCTACGGGGTGCTGAAGCGCCTGGCCGCCACCCCCCTGGGTCGGCCCCGGCTGCTGGGGGCCAAGATCATCAGCGTCATCGGCGTGGAGCTGGTGCAGGTCGTCGTGCTCGTGCTGGTGGGCTGGGCCCTGGGCTGGAGCCCCAATGGCGGCTGGAGCTGCGCCGGCGTGGCCGTGGCCGTCATGGTCCTCGGCACCGTCGCCTTCGGCGGGATCGGCCTGTTCCTGGCCGGGTCGCTCAAGGCCCTGGTCAACCTGGCCGTGGTCAACAGCCTCTTCGTGGTGCTGTTGTTACTGGGGGGCATGCTCATCCCGCTGGCCAAGCTGCCGGGCTGGCTGGCCGACGTGGCCAAGGTTCTGCCCGCTGCGGCGTTGGCCGACGCCCTGCACAGCTCGTTGGGGTCCGGGGTGGGCGTATCCGGCGAGGACTGGTTGGTGCTGGCCCTGTGGGCCGTGGGCGCCCCGGTTCTGGCCTCGCTCACCTTCCGCTGGGAGTGACCGAACCGCTCAGGAGCCCCCGCCGGTCAGGCGCTTCATCCACTGCGCCAGCTCGGCCTTGGTCAGCGCTCCCTGATGCTGACCGATGATCTTTCCCGAACCGTCGATGAAGAACGTGTTGGGCTGGGCGTTCAGCGCGTAGTCGACCGAGGTCACCTTCAGGGTGAGGTCGGAGCCCACCGGATAAGTCACCCCCGACTGCCGCACGAAGGCCAGGGCATTGCTCGAGGGGTCGTTCACGTCCACGCCGACGAACTGGACCGGTGAGCCATCCGCTTTGGCCGCGGTGGCGGCCTGCCCCAGCAACGGCGTCTCCTCCTGACAGGGGATGCACCACGAAGCGAAGAAGTTCAGGATGACCGGCTTGTGCCGGTCCACCCCGAGGGCGTCAAGCTTCACCGGCGCGCCGCCACCCAGGCGGGGAAGGGAGAAGTTGGGCGCCGTGTCGCCTACGCCCAGTGCCGGGTTGGCCTGGTTGCTCACGGGCCGCAGGACCACGAAGAGCAGGACGGCCAGGAGACCGGCAATGACCAGACCGATGATCAGCGACCGGAGCCTTCGCGGGCTCTGGGGCCGGGCGTTGGGCGGTGGAGGAGAGCCGTCGCCCCCCGGTGGTGAGTCGTTGCCGCCAGGAGGTGGGTTGTCCTCGCCCGGCTGTGGGGTCGCCGCCTCGGAGGGGGAAACGTCGACCACGTCGGTCATCGGTGCTGGACGAAGACGTCCACGGCCATCACCACGAAGAGCAGGGTGAGGTAGGTGATCGAGTAGCTGAACAGCCGCATGGCCGCCTTGGGCGTAGCCCGGCGCCACAGGCCCGCCGCCATGAGCAGGAACACGGTACCCAACCCGACGGCGGCCACCACGTACAGCCAGCCCAGATGGCCCACGCTGGCCAAGACCAGCGTGGTCGCCACCAACAGCACGGTGTAGAAGAAAATCTGCCGAGCGGTCCGGGTGAAGGTCGACACCACCGGGAGCATGGGCACGTTGGCCGCCTGGTAGTCGTCCTTGTACTTGACGGCCAGCGCCCAGAAGTGGGGCGGGGTCCACACGAAGATGATGGCGAACATGACCACCGGCGTCCACGACAGGCTGTTGGTCACCGCGGCCCAGCCCACCAGCACGGGCACGGCGCCGGCGGCGCCGCCGATGACGATGTTCTGGCTCGAGGTCCGCTTCAGCCACAGGGTGTACACGAACACATAGAACAAGGTGGCCGAGACGGCCAGGATGGCCGACAACAGGTTGACGGCCAGCCACAGCTCTACGAAGGCCGCCACTTCCAAGGTGATGGCGAAGACCAGTGCCGCCCGCGGAGTCATGGCCCCGGTGACCAGGGGACGCTTGCGGGTCCGGTGCATGACCGCGTCGATGTCCCGGTCGACCACCATGTTGATGGCGTTGGCCCCCCCGGCGGCCAGCGCCCCACCGGCCAGGGTGGCCACCATCAGCCAGATCGACGGGAATCCGCGCTTGGCCACGATCATGGTGGGCAGCGTGGTGACCAGCAGCAATTCGATGATGCGTGGCTTGGTGAGCGCCACATAGGAACCGATGCGAGATCCACGAGCCCGGTGAGCCGGAATGGCGAGAGCGGGCGTTGACATCGGGTTAAACACTACGGCCCAGGGGCGTCTCTCGACAATGCGGTGCCCGAGCCCCACCGGTAGGCGGGGGGACCGGCCCCACCGATACCATCGAGGAACGGTGTCCCACGTCCGTCTCAGCCCCCGGGCCTTCCGCCGGCTCTGCCAGTTCACCCTGGTCATCGTCGTCTTGAACGTCGTGACCGGGGCGGCTGTGCGTCTCTCCGACTCCGGGCTGGGGTGCCCCGACTGGCCCACCTGCTCCAAGCACGAGCTCACGCCGCCCCTCTCGCTCCACCCGGTGGTCGAGTTCGGGAACCGGGTGGTGGTCTTCGTCCTGGTGGTGGCCTGTGCCGCCGCCCTGATCGGAGCCTGGCGCCGGAGCCCCTTCCGGAAGGACCTGACCTGGCTGGCCGGCGGCCTGATCCTCGGGGTCATCGGCGAGGCGGTCCTGGGTGGGATCGTCGTCTACTCCAAGCTCAATCCCTATGTGGTCATGGTCCACTTCATGGTGGGCATG
>DASZLD010000102.1:0-35649 GCA_035552655.1 Acidimicrobiales bacterium | reverse complement strand
CGCCCCACCGCTTCGTCCAGGGGGGCCTGGGCGAACGAGGCCGGGTTGGCGTTGGCCTCGGTGTCAGGCATGCCTGAGTCCCGATAGCCCAGCTGGACGACCTCGTCGTACCCGATGATCACCGCCGCCCGGGCCAGCTCTTCCTTCCGGAGCTGGATGATCCGGCCTCGGTTCTCGGGCGTGTCCATGGCCGGATTGAGGATTTCGCCCTCCTCACCTCCGGTGCAGCACACCAGAACGGTGTGCACGCCCTGAGCGTGATAGCGGGCGACGGTTCCGGGGCCCTTGGACGACTCATCGTCGGGATGGGCGTGAACGGTCATCAGGCAGAGCGGCTCGGTCACGCTGATCACGCTACCGGGCCCCGAGCACATAAGCTCCATACAGGTAGGACTAGGTAAGGAACGGTCACCATGGGTGTCATGAAACGTCTGTCCGGCATCGTGCAGGCCAAGACGAACAAGCTTTTGGACAAGGCGGAAGATCCACGGGAATCCCTTGATCTCTCCTACCAGAAGCAACTGGAAAGCCTGCAGAAGGTCCGGAGGAGCGTGGCTGATGTCACGACGGCCAAGAAACGAATCGAGCTCCAGGCCGGCCAGCTGCAACAGCAGGCCGACAAGCTCCAGCAGCAGGCCAAGGCGGCGCTGACCCAGGACAACGAGGATCTGGCCCGTGAGGCACTGGGTCGCCGTGCCGCGCTGGCCGAGCAGCTCACCGATCTGTCCGCCCAGCATCAGCAGGTGGCCGACCAGGAAACGAAGCTCATCGCCACGGCCCAGAAGCTGCAGTCCCAGGTCGACTCCTTCCGCACCAAGAAGGAGACCATGAAGGCCACGTACACCGCGGCCGAGGCCCAGACCAAGATCGGCGAGGCCGTCTCGGGCATTTCCGAGTCGATGGGCGACGCCGGGATGTCGATGCAGCGGGCCCAGGACAAGATCGACAGCATGCAGGCCCGGGCCGGGGCCATGGACGAGCTCCTGGCCTCAGGGGCGCTGACCGACCTGACCCAGCCGGTGGACGATATCCAGGCTCAACTGGACCAGCTCTCCACCACCTCGGCCGTCGACAACGAGTTGGCTGCGCTCAAGGCTGAGGTCGGTGCCGGTGGGCCGGCCGGCGAGTTGTCCTCGGGCGCTCCCGCTGCTCCGGCCGCTCCAGCCGCCGCGCCCGCCGCTGCGGCACAGCCGGCCGCCGACCAGTCAGGCTCCACCGGGGGATCGGAGGGAACGCCTTCATGATCGTCCGCATCCTGGGCGAAGGGCAGTTCTCGGTCCCCGACAAGCACCGATCTGAGATGGAGGCGCTCGACAACACCCTCCTCGAGGCGGTCGAAGCCGGCGAGGAAGCAGCATTCGAAGTGGCCTTGGGCGCAGCGGTGGCCGAGGTCCGCCGGGTGGGCACGGACCTCCCTGACGACGAGTTCTATCCCTCCGACCTGGTGCTGCCGTTCGAGGATGCCACGCTGAGCGAAACCAAGGAGCTCCTGGCCGGCGGGTCCGCTGGTGATGGTGACCAATGAGCACCGCTCGCAACATCAAGTCCGACCGTGGGCTGACCATCCGCATGTTCACCACCGGCCTCCTGCTGGTCCTCCTCTACGGAGCGGTGGTGGGCATCCTCATAGCCGTGGGCATCTCGTACGTGGTCGTCCTGGTCATCGCGGCTGCCCTCCTGTTCTGCCAGTACTGGTTCTCGGACAAGATCGCCCTCTTCGGCATGGGCGGTCACATCGTGACCCCCGAGCAGGCGCCCGAGCTCCACGGGGTGATCGACCGGCTCTGCGCCCTGGCTGACATGAAGAAGCCCAGGGTGGCGGTGGCCGACACCGACGTGCCCAACGCCTTTGCTACCGGGCGGAGCCCCAACAACGCCGTGGTCTGCGCCACCGCCGGCCTCATGCGCCGGCTGGACGAGCCCGAGCTCGAGGCCGTGCTCGCTCATGAGCTCTCTCACGTGGCCCACCGCGACGTGGCCGTGATGACCATCGCCAGCTTTCTCGGCGTGGTCGCCGGGCTGGTCACCAGGATCATGTTCTGGACGGGGATGATGGGCGGCTTCGGCGGCAACGACCGGGGCGGCGGCAACAACAACAGCGGCGACAACGCGGCCATGGTGGAGATGATGGTGCTGCTGGTGTCGGTAGCCGTATACGCCATCAGCTTCTTGCTGACCCGGGCCCTGTCTCGCTACCGGGAGCTGGCCGCCGACCGGTCGGGGGCGTTGCTCACCGGGCAGCCGTCGGTGCTGGCCTCGGCCCTGGTCAAGGTGACGGGCGAGATGAGCCGCATTCCCACCCGGGACCTGCGCTCGGCCGAGACGTTCAACGCCTTCTATTTCACCCCCGCCCTGTCCAGCAACAACAAGAACGGCGGCAGCGGCCTCAGCATCTCGTCCCTGTTCTCCACGCACCCCTCGCTGCAAACGCGACTCGACCAGCTGGCCAAGATCGAGGCCGAGCTGGGCCGACCGGCCTGAGCCCGACCGTGGATCAGGGAGCGACTGCGGTTTCCGGCTGGATGGTTGGGCGTTAGGCATGGGAAAGCGTCTCGACGCCTTGATGGGCCGGACCAAGCCCATCCAAGCCAATCTGGATGCCCTGTTCGCCCTGCCCTCGGCGGCTATCACCCTGCAGAGCGCTGCGGGCCTGACCGCATCGGGCCGGGCCGGTGTCTGTTACAAGCCGCCCACCGGCCAGTCCTTCGACGACATGCAGGCCGAAGTGATGAAGCTGTTGGCCATGGAGGGCGGCGGCACGCTCAGCTCGTCCGAGGACTCCTACGGCTATCACTGGGTGGTGGTGGAGAACGCCGACACTCAAGCCCTGGTCACCCAGGTGCACCTGGTCAATTCCTCGTTGAGCGACGCCGGCTGGGGCCCACAGCTCCTGTGCTCGGTGTTCGGGATCGGACCGGCGCCCGAGAACGCCGATCCGACCGACGGCCCCCCGGCCATCATCATCCCGTCGACCGAGTACCTGGTCTATCTGTTCAAGCGGGGAACGTTCTATCCGTTCGTGCCCGACGGCAAAGAGCACCGCAGCACGGACAAGGAGTTCAAGCTGAAGAGCCTGCTGGCCAACGACCTGGTCATCGAGCAGGATCTCGATCGCTGGTTCCCGCTGTGGGACCTACCCGTCGGCTGAGAGGCTCGTCGGGCGGCCTACCCGTCGGCTGACTGGCCGTCGTTCTACTGGCCGTCTCGGAGGGCGGCGATCTGGCTGGCCAGCTCGATATCCCGCCGGGTGATCCCACCCGAGTCGTGGGTGGTCAGGGCCAGGGTGACGGTGTTCCAGCGGATGTCGATGTCGGGATGGTGGTCAGCTGCTTCGGCCAGCGCACCCACTGCGTTCACATAGGCCAGTGCACCGGCAAACCCCTGACACTTGGTCGTCCGCACCAGCAGGTCGTCGCGGAGGGTCCAGCCCGTGCCCTGGAGCTGATCGAGCGCCTGGGTGATCTCCTCTGGAGTGAGTACCGGGTCGCGCACGTCACGCCCCCACTGGTTGGGTGGGTGTGAAGGTCACCGGCATCTCGTCGTACCCCGACACGAAGTTGGCCGCCCGTCGGGGCAGTTCGGTGTCGGTGTCGACGGACAGGGTCAGGTCGGGCAGTCGGGTCAGCAGGCGGTCGAACATGACCGACAGCTCCAAGCGGGCCAGGCGGTTGCCCAGACAGAAGTGGGCCCCGAACCCGAAGGCCACATGGTCGTTGGGCTGCCGCTCGATGTCGAAGTTGTCGGGGTTCTCGAACACGGCCTCGTCCCGGTTGGCTGCCGGGTACAGCAACAGCAGTTTCTGGCCCTTCTCCACGGTCTCACCGTGCAGCTCCACGTCGTGGGTGGCGGTCCGGGCCATGTTCTTGATGGGCGAGACCCACCGGAGCATCTCCTCGACGGCCAGCTGCATCTTGGAGCGGTCGGTCCGGAGAGCCTCGAACTGCTCGGGATGACGAAGGAGCTCGTACATACCCCCGCTGATCACGTGGCGCGTGGTCTCGTCCCCGCCGATGAGGATGAGGAGCGACTCATGGATCACGGACGGGTCATCCAGATGGTCCCCTTCGATGTCGGCATGTACCAGCGTGCCGATCAGGTCGTCGTCCCGACCGCTTTGACGGCGGTCCTCGATGACGTGGGTGCAATAGCTCGTGTAGTCGACGAAGGCATTGGCTGATTTCTCTATGGCCTTGGGATCGGGCGATCCCAAGGACTTGAGCATGTCGTCGGACCATCGCAGCAGGTCGTCCCGGTCCTTGGGTGCCACCCCGAGCATGTTGCCGATGACGATCATGGGCAAGGGAGCGGCGATGTCCCGGACGAAGTCGGCACTACCCCGCTCGCACACGCCGTCGATGATCTGGTCGCAGATCGTCCCGATGGCCTCCTCGCCTTCCTTGATGCGCTTGGGGGTGAATCCCTCACTGACCAGCCGGCGGCGACGAAAGTGCTCGGGCGCGTCCATGTCGATCATCATGGGCAGCGGACCGGAGTCGGGCCGGATGCCACCGGCGTTCGAGAACGTCTCGGGATCCTTGGAGATCTCCTTGATGTCGGCGTGGCGGGTGATGCCCCAGATGTTCGACTCCTCGTCGAAGTAGGCCGGCGCGTTCTCGCGCATCCAGGCAAAGGCCGGGAAGGGGTTGCCGCCATAGAACTGACCATCGACCAGGTTGATCTCGATGTCAGCAGGTGGTCGGGTCACGATGCTCCTCGATGTCGGGGACGGGTCCGGGGTCACGATCCCGGGTGACGATTCGGGGTCAGGATCCCGGGTGACGATCCAGGGTGAATTAGAACACGTTCACCCTATGTCGTCTCGAAGGCGAAAGGCCATGGGCCTGAGTGTCACATACGACCCGGTCCCAGATCGCCGAGGTCCGGGAGCCGATCGAGCAGGTCCACTTGGGCGGCTATGAGCTTCTGACGGGCCTCGTCGAGTGAGAACCAGGCCGCCCGATCCACTTCCGGGAACGATTGGCGTCGGCCCGAGCGGGGCGGCCACTCCATCTCGAATTGGTTGGACGCGATGTCGGTGGCGTCGAAGTCGCCCTCGACCGCCCAGGCCCGGACCCGCTTTCCCCCGGCCTGGGTTACCTCGCCCAGATCGGTCCGGGTCCCGTCGGGCGCTGGACGGCCCAGCTCCTCGGCGAATTCCCTCTCGGCCACGGCCGCCAGCTCTTCACCCGCCTCGACCTCACCTTTGGGGATCGACCACGCCCCTGCATCCTTCCGGGACCAGAAGGGACCGCCGGGATGGACCAACAGCACTTCGGGAGTCCCTGCGACACCACGACGAAAGACCAGGAGTCCGGCGCTCAGTGCAACCACGGGGCTCGATCCCTTCCGCGCCCGGCCCTCAGACTTCGGGCCCTTCCGCTGTGGGCCCTTCCGCTCCGGGCCCCCAGACTTCCGGGCCTTCCGCTCACAGCCTCAGGGGTGGGTCATCGATTCGGGACGAACCGCTTTATCGAATTGCTCCCCGGTCAGGAGCCCGAGCTCGACGGCGGCCTCGCGCAAGGTGGTGCCCTCCTGGTGCGCCTTCTTGGCCACCTTGGCCGCATTGTCGTAGCCGATCAGCGGGTTGAGCGCGGTGACCAGCATGAGCGAGTTGTTCAGATTCATGCGGATGCGATCCTCATTGGGCTCCAGACCGACCACGCAGAACTTGGTGAAGGCATCCGACGCCTCGGTCAACAGGTCCACCGAATGGAGGAAATTGTGGATGATCACCGGCTTGGCCACGTTCAGCTCCAGGTTGCCCCGGCCGCCGGCCATGGCGATAGCTGCGTCGTTTCCGTGCACCTGGATGCAGACCATGATCATGGCCTCGCTCTGAGTCGGATTGACCTTCCCGGGCATGATGGACGAACCCGGCTCGTTCTCGGGCAAGCGGAGCTCGCCCAGACCGGATCGAGGGCCTGAGCCCAACCACCGGATGTCGTCGGCGATCTTGATCAGGGAGACGGCCAGGGTGCGCAGTACGCCGCTGGCCGACACGAAGGCGTCGTGGGCAGCCAGTGCGGCGAACTTGTTAGGGGCGGACACGAAGGGAAGGCCGGTGATCTCGGCGATGGCCCGAGCGACCCGGTCGCCGAACTCGGGGTGGGTGTTCAGCCCGGTGCCCACGGCCGTCCCTCCAGCAGCCAGCTCGTACAGGTCGCCCAGGGAATGCTCGATGCGCCTCAGATCGGCATCGAGCTGGGCCACGTAACCCGAGAACTCCTGGCCCAGCGTCAAGGGCACGGCGTCCATCAGGTGGGTACGGCCGATCTTGGTGATGTCGGCGAATGCCGCCGACTTGGCGGCCAAGGCGTCGCGCAGATGGCGAATGGCCGGCAGCAGTCGGTGGGTCATCTCTTCGACCGCGGCGATGTGCATGGCCGTGGGAAAGGTGTCGTTCGAGGACTGGGACATGTTGACGTCGTCATTGGGGTGGATCGGATCCTTGGACCCCTGCACGCCGCCGGCCATCTCGATGGCCCGGTTGGAGATGACCTCGTTGGCGTTCATGTTGCTCTGGGTGCCGCTGCCCGTCTGCCACACGCTCAGCGGGAAGTGCTCGTCGAGCTTGCCCTCCGACACTTCGTGGGCGGCGGCCACGATGAGCTCCGCCTTCTCGGCCGGGAGCTTTCCCAGGTCGGCATTGACTCGGGCCGAGGCCTCTTTCAGAATGCCGATGGCCCTGATCAGGGGCTCGGGCATCCGATCATCGCCGATGGGGAAATGAACGAGCGAGCGGGCCGTCTGGGCGCCGTAGTAGCGATCGGACGGCACCTCGATCTCGCCCATGCTGTCGGTTTCTTTGCGCATGGCCACGGCCAGCTCCTCTCGTTGATGGAACCCCCCAACGGTGCCGGGCGCCGACCCTACACTGCCCGGCCACTGATTGGGTTTCCGGCTGGGTTCTGGCCGGATTCCGTCTGGCGGCGCTGGCCGTGAAGCCGGGCTGATCAGGAGCGGAGCGCTGTCCCGGCCCGCCATATCTGTCTGGCCGTTTCGATGTCCTCGGCTCGAGGTCCCTCCCCTGCCCCTGGCACTTCGAGGATGGCTGGTAACCCCTGGAGAGCGGGGTGGCCCAGGAGGGCGCCGAGGGCTTTGGTCCCGATGGTGCCCTCACCGATGTTCTCGTGGCGGTCGCGGTTGGCCCCGAAGGGCACCTTCGAGTCGTTCAGGTGGAGGCAGCGGAGCCGGTCGAGCCCGACGGTGGCTTCGATGGTCCTCACCACTGCATCCGCGTCGACAACGGTGCCGAAGGGCACCCCCGACGCCCACAGATGTTGCGTGTCCAAGCACACCCCGAGGCGCTGGTCATGGCCCGCGGCCTCGATGACCAGGGCCAGCTCTTCAAAGGTCCGACCGACCGTGTCCCCCGTCCCGGCGGCGTTCTCGAGCAGGATCGGGCAGGGAGGGTTGTCTCCCGAGCCATCCAGGTCTCCCGAGCCAGCGCCGCCGTCCAGGACTTCGATTAGCGACGCGGCTATGCCGGGCAACGCTCTCTCGAATCCACTGCCGCGATGGCTGCCGATGTGCAGCACCAACCCGTCGGCTCCTATCCCCGTGGCGGTGGCCAGGTTGGCGGCCAAACAAGCTCGAGACTTGGCCCCCAGCTCGGGGTCGGGTGTGGCCAGGTTGATGAGGTAGGTGGCATGACAGAAGGTGGCGGTAACCGACGGATGATCCACTCGGGCCGCTCGGAAGGCGCCAAGTACCTCGGGCCCGTACTGGGTCGGCTTCCACATCCTCGGGCTCTGGGTGAAGATCTGGACGACCTCGGCGCCCATCGCTGCCCCGCGTTCGAGAGCAGGAACAAGGCCTTTCCCCGCTCTGACCTGGGCTCCGATCCGCATCGGCGCACGGTACCAGCATGGGTTGTCACGCTCCCCCGCCCGCCCCGATGGAACCGCCGACGGCGATGCGAACACCATCGGCCACTAGGCTGGCGACTGTCGGCGCCCAGCAACTGGCCGGCCACCAGCAGCCCATTTACCCACCGCCAGCAGTCCACGACCAAGGAGCCCTTCATGGCAGAAACCCTGACCAACGCGGCACGTGCCCTCATCAATCGGCCCATCATCGCCAGCGTCGCCACCGTGAGTCATGACGACAAGCCACAGCTCACCCCGGTCTGGATCGACATCGACGGAAATGACCTCGTCTTCAACACGGCCAAGGGTCGAGCCAAGCAGGCCAACCTGGAGCGCAATCCCAACGTGGCCGTCTCGGTGGTCGATCCCGACAACGCCTACAACGTCGTTGTGGTGCGAGGCGTGGCCGAGTCCACCGAAGAGGGTGCCGACCAGCACATCGACGCGTTAGCCAAGAAATACCTGGGCGTGGACGAATACCCCATGCGCCAGCCCGGCGAGGTGCGTTTGAAGTACCGGGTTCGAACGGAGCACATCGTCATGCAACCTGCAGACGAGAGCTAGCCGGACAGGCGCCGCCGACTCCGGCGGGACCAGGGATCGAGCGGCCGAGCGGCCGAGGGCGGCTCAGCCGAACAGGGATCGCAGCGTGGTGCCCGTCATCTCCACCAACTCGAGGTCCTGGGCATCGGCCATGGTGAACACCACTCCGTCGATTCCCACCTCGAGCAGCTCGCCGACCTGATCGGCGACGGACTGGGCAGACCCCGCCATGACCAGTGTCCCCGCGCTGATGCGGGAGATCGCTGCTGGATCGCGGCCCACCTCATCACACAGACGATCGAGGGTTCTGAGGCTGACCCGCAACGTCTCGACGCCTCCCGTCAGGGTGACGGCGTCAGCGTAACGAGCGACCAGGTCGAGCACGCCTTCCACTCCCTCGTCATCTCCCCCACCCACCAGGATGGGGATCCCACCGGCACGGACCGGTCGAGGGCGGTTATGGGCGTCTTCGATCCGGTAGTAGTGGCCCTCGAAGGTCGGGGCCTCCTCGGTGAACAGGGCCCGACAGATACGCAGTCCCTCGGCCAGGCTGTCCAGCCGGGACGCGCCGTCGACGCGCTGGGTACCCGCGGGCACTTCGGACGGGGGGTGCGGCGGAGCGAGCTCCTGCCCGTTGGCGCTGTCCTTCCCACTGATCGTGCTCCCCGACGCCCCCATGCCCACCCCGAGGACGGCCCGCCCGGCCGACAGGACGTCGACACCGGTCACGATTTTGGCCAACACCGCAGGATTACGGGCGGTGATCGGCGACACCATGGCCCCCAGGGTGACCGTCCGGGTGCGGGTGGCCAGTGCCCCGAGGACCGTATAGGGCTCGAATCCGGCGGCACGACCCGACGGCCCCAGTCCTTCGCCGGCATTGTCGGTCACCCATACCGAGTCGAAACCCGAGCGCTCGGCCGTGGTGGCGATGTCGGCCAGCCAGTCGAAGCCGTGGGAATGACCCGCCCCGTATTCGTCGCCCTCGGGCCGGTCGCTTGCCCCTTCCCGCCCGGAACTCGACTCAGAGCCGGTCGACTGAGAGCTGGTCGACTCAGAGCCGGTCGACTTGGAGTTGGTCGACTTGGAGGCGATCCAACCCGGAATGCGCAGTCCCACTCGGGTGAGGACGCGGCGACCCGGGTCGGTCATACCTGAGCGGCAGCCGGAATGACGTGCTCGGGGGCGGGTCGGGGCGGAGCTTTTCGGTCCAGAGCAGCAGCGATGGCCGGGGCCAAGCGCTCAGCTTTGGCCGCCTCTCGATCCGCTTCTTCCTCCTGGAACTCGGGCATGACCTCCCGGGCGAACAGTTCGAGCGATTCGCAGATGTGCTCATGTTGGTTGCGGCCGGCTTGGCTGACCAGGATCAGCTGATCGATGCCGGCATCGGCGTAGCTGCGACACAAGTCGCGGATCTGGCCTGGGGTGCCGATGGCGCCTCGCAGGGCCCCGAGCCCGCCCTCGAGCAGTTGAGCACCCAAGGGCTGGCCGGTACGGGCGGCGACCTGGCGGTCGAAGCCCCACTGCGCCCGATTGCGGCCGAACTCGTCCCAGATGTTGGTCACCGCCGGCGTATGTTGCCCGAACACGTAGTAGTGGGCCAAGGAGTACCCGAAGAAGTGTCCTCCGTCCAGGCCGCGCTCGATGGCCGTCTCCTCGTCCTCATGGCACATGAAGGGCACCACGCACGCCACCTGTGGGTTGACGGCGAACCCCCCGGGCACGCATTCCTCGGAGGCGATGGTGGCGTAGTAATCGTCCACCCAGGCCCGGGCCTCGGCCGGCTCGATGAACGAGAAGGACAGGGCCCCGATGCCCTTGGTAGCGGCCAGATGGATGGTCTCCCTGCGGCTGCAGGCCACCCATAGGGGCGGGTGCGGCTTCTGCAGCGGCTTGGGCACCACGTTGCGGGGCGGCATCGAGAGGTACTTGCTGTCCCAGCCGGCGAATGGCGTCTCGACCATCATGCGGGTGACCACATCGAGCGCTTCGGACCACTGCTCCCGCTTGGTGGCCCGTTCTACGTTGAACCCCTCGAGCTCGGCGGTGGACGAGGACTCGCCCGTCCCGAACTCCACCCGCCCATCGGAGACGAGATCGAGGGTGGCCACGCGCTCGGCCACCCGAGCCGAGTGATTGAACCCCTGGGGCAGCTGGACGATCCCATGGCCCAGTCGGATCCGACTCGTCCGTTGGCTGACTGCGCCCAGAAACACCTCGGGCGCGCTGGAGTGGGAGTACTCCTCGAGGAAGTGGTGCTCGACCTCCCACATGAAGTCGATCCCCAGCCGGTCGGCCAGCTCTATCTGCTCGAGGGCATCGGTGAGCAGCCTGTGCTCGTCGTCCTCGCCCCAGGGACGTGGCAGCTGGTGCTCGTAGAAGATCCCGAACTTCAAGGCTCCACCACCGGCACCACCAGAACCACCGACTACCGCCCTTCGAAGTTGGGACTGCGCTTCTCCAGGAACGCTCGGGGCCCCTCCCGGGCGTCATGGCTGCTCATCACCGGCATCCCGATGGCCATCTCGGGGCCGAAGGCGTCGCCCTCGGGGATCCCGTCGGCGGCCAGCACCGACGCCTTGATGGCCTGGACGGCCAGCGGGCCGTTGGCCGCGATCTTGTCGGCGATCGAGCGGGCTTTGGTCAGGGCTTCGCCGTCGGGTACCACGTGGCCGATCAGGCCGATTTCCTTGGCCTTGGCCGCGGTGATCGGCTCTCCCACCAAGAGGATCTCCATCGCCTCGGTCCAGGGGATCTGGCGAGGCAGCCGGATGGTGGAGGCCGACATGGGGAACAGTCCCCGCTGTACTTCCGAGATGGCGATCTTGGCGCTCTCTCCGGCCACCCGGATGTCGGTGGCTTGGAGGATCTCGGTCCCACCGGCGTAGCAGTAGCCCTCCACCGCAGCCAGAAGCGGCTTCTTGGTGCGGTACTGCTTCAAGAACCCCTTGAAGATGATGGACCCGTCGGTCCGGATCCGTTCCTCGAACTCGTCAGCGGGCGGCTCGCCGCGGGCCATGGCCCCGACCAGCCGATCCAGGTCGGCTCCAGCAGAGAACCCGCCTGCGGCGCCGGTCAGGATGGCCACCCGGACGTTGTCGTCACCGTCGATGAGGTCCCAGGCATCGGACAAGCGGCACAGGACCTCGGCGTTGAAGGCGTTGCGTTTGGCCGGGCGATTGAGGGTAACGGTGACGACGTGGCCGCTCTGCTCGACGAGCACCGCCGGTTCGGCCGGTGCGGCCGGTTCGGCGGGTGCGCCCCGTGCAGCCCGGACCGCCGGATCGGAGGATGCGCCCTGTGCGGCCGTCATCGGTACGTAGGCTGCAGATCGGAGCTGACGATCCACATGGCGAAGTACTGGGCGGCACCGCCGTAGGCATGGCCGAGAGCCACCCGGGCTCCATCGACCTGGTAGTCGCCGGCGCGCTCGCGCACCTGATTGGCCGCTTCGAGGCACCGGATCAGGCCCGAGGCGCCGATCGGGTTCGAGGACAACACGCCGCCCGAGGGGTTGACGGGGAACGACCCGGTGATCTCGGTGTCCCCGTTGTCGGTCATGTGCCAGCCCTCGTTGATGGGGGTCAGCAACAGGCCCTCGAGCCACATGGGCTCGTACCAGGAGAAGGGCACGTAGATCTCGGCGCAGTCGATCTGGCCGAGAGGATCGGTGATGCCGGCCTCTTTATAGAGGGCGGCGGAACAGTCGACACCAGCCTGGGGACGGACGGCGTCTCGCCCGGGGAACTGACCGAACTCGGTGCGCTTGGCGTGGGCGATGACCCAAGCCGGCTTCCCCGGACTCTTGCGAGCCACGTCCTCGCTGGCCAGGACGATCGCCGCCGCGCCGTCGGAAGAGGGGCAGGACTCGAGGAAATGGAGCGGATCCCACAGCATCGGGGAGTCCCGCACCTTCTCGATGGAGATGTCCTGGATCCGCAAGTGGGCATGAGGGTTGCGGAGGGCGTTTTGCCGGTCCTTGACCGCCACCTTCCAGCCGATGTCCTCGGGTGCCCCGGAGCGTTCGATGTAGCTGCGGATCCAGGGGGCGAAGGTGCCACCGGCCCCCTGGCCGCCGGACTTCCCACCCGACAGCGCCCAGGTGGCGTTGCCCTCGGACTGCTTCTCGTAACAGACGACCAGGACCCGGTCGTAGCGACCCGACTCGACCATGGTGGTACCGGTGATGGCGGTGGCCGCCCCCACCGAGCCGGCGGTGTGGACCCGATGGATGGGCTTGCCCACCGCACCCAGGGCATCGGCCAGGGACAGCTCGGGCATGACCACGCCCTCGAGGGCGTCAGGGGCCTTGCCGATCACGATGGCATCGATGTCGGCAAAGGTCAGGCCGGCATCCTCGAGGGCCTCGATGGCGGCCCACCGGACCAGTCCGTCGAGCGTGAGGTCGAGCTTCTTCCGGTAGTCGGTCTGACCGGTACCGATCACTGCACATGGGCGCGCCATCAGTCATCTCCCTGGAGGACACAGATCAAGTTCTGTTGGAGGCATGCGCCACTCGACGCATGAGCAAGACCCCGCTGAGCCGAGCCATCGGCGATCCGGCTGGCCACCTCGATGACCCGGACCAGGCCGGTGGCCATCACCGGGTGGCCGCCGAGCGGCCCCCCCGACGGGTTCACCACGGTGTCGTCGCCCAGTCCCAGCGCGTGGCGCACGATGATTTCCTCGTGGCTGTGGGTGATCATGAGCTCGGCCACATCGAACGTGCCGCTGCCGCCCACCTTCTCGGCCGCCGATCGGGTCGACGGCGAGTCGGTCAGGTCGCGATAGCCGGGGTGGTGGGACTCGATGCGGTGCTCGATCCCCTGGATCCAGGCCGGGCGCTCGCACAGCTCGCGGGCCCGGTCGCCGGCCACCAACAACAGGGCGGCGGCGCCATCGGCCACCGGCGCCACGTCGTGGGCCCGGAGCGGGGCGGCGTAGTACGGCTGGTCCAGCAACTGGTCGGCGGTATCGGACCGCCGGACCATGGCATTGGGATTGTCGGCGGCCGCCTTCCAACTCCGCTCGACCACGGCGGCGAAGTCGGCCTCGGTGGCGATCTTGGCGTCGAGCAGGGACCGGGCCTGGATGCCGGCCAGCGATGCGGGGTCGAGGCCGAGGGGGGCGGCCAGGTAGGGGTCGCCCTGGAGGGAGAAGATCTCCCGGTTGTTACCCGGCGAGGATCGGCCCGATCCGATGACCAGGGCCACGTCGATGTCCCCCAGCTGCAGTCGGATCCAGGCCTCGAACAGCGCCCAGGCGCCGTCCATCTCCACGTGGCTCTCGTACACGGGGGGCCAGGCCCCCACCCCGTCGATGTTACTGACGAAGGCGAACGGAGCGCCGGAGAGATAGTCGCAGCTCCCGGCCAGGGTGAAGTCGATGTCGTGGCGCTCCAGTCCCGTCCGGGAGAGCAGGTCATTGACGCAGCGCATGATGAGCACGGGCTCTGGCCCGGCGAATGCTTCATAGGCGGGGGTCTGCGAGACGGCCACAACGGCTACGTCGCGGGAATGATCGGTCACTGGGTGAACTCCCGAAGTTTGTTGGCGTCGGCATCTGGCTCGCCGGTCGGATCCCATCGCTCGATGACGCCCTCGAGGGGAACCGAGCGGTTATCGATGCCGGTCAGATCACGCTCCCCCTCCGGTCGCCATATCGCCTGGAGCCGAAGGCCGACCCGGATGTCCTCTTCTTCCAGATTGCGAATGTCCACGCTGATGAGGGGCGAGTCGCTGCCGTCCAAGAGGATCGATGCCCGGATGTAGGGCTTGGTCTCCTTTTGGCCGTAGTAGTCAACCGGGGTGATGACGGTGAACGAGGTCACCGTGCCCCGGTCGGTCACCGTCAGCTCGTCGTCCTCGCCCATCTCGACCCGTTCCAGCGGGTCGTATCCCCGGCCGGGCACGTAGACCTTGCCCGAGGCCGGCGAGCGCTGACCGATGAACCGGCCGTCGAGCAGACCCTGAGCGAAGCGGGCCCGGTGGGCATGGAGCGGCTCGTGATAGTTGAGCGAGATCAGCTGGACGATGGTGGTCACCGGCTCAGCTCCCTCAACGATGTCGACAGCATGAGCGCGGTCCAGGGGAACGAAATGGAAGTCGGTAATCGACCCCGTCCGTTCCTCATGGAACTGGATGGCCACCCGCATGCCGGTGGACATCTCGTCGATCGAACCGGCGTCCACGGCGTGGGCCATGGCGTGGTCGGTGCCGTCCAACAGCACGAGGGCGAAGGCGAAGGGATGATCGAAGGGGTGGGTGGAGGTGGGATCGGTTACCCAGCTCCACGACTGCACCGTGCCCTCGGTGGCCACCTCGACCAGCAGCGGGTCGAGGGCTTGGGCCGTGGTGGGGTCGTATTCGAGCGGCGGGCACAAGACTTCATCCCCGTTTCGGATGCCCAACAGTTGCCCATCCCGAAGCCCGGTCAAGAACTGACCGAGCACGGGTCCCGTCGTGCGAGTGTACGGATACTCGAGCAGGAGGTCTACGTCCGGAAGCATGCGTCGGTACGCTAGCAACCCCACCGACAAGCTCGCTGTGGCCCTGTGCTCGACATCGTGCGACCGCGGTTGATGGCCCCGTTGACGGCCCCGTCGGCGGCCCGTCAGGTGTCGATCCTCTGGTAGAGCACCACCCCGCCCACCTCCTTGACCACCCGGTACTGACTCTTGATGTGGGCAAGCACGGTCGGATCGTCGGTCGGGGCCAGGTGAGTCGGCAACATGACGAACTGCACCTGGTCGGCAACGGGCAGATGCTCGCCACTTTGCTTGGTGGCGCCCCAGTACTCGGCCTTGAACGGCGTGGGCCACAAGTAGATGCCGGTGCGGTGGTCGATGTGGGCCACGTAGGGGTACCAGGCGGAGACCACGGCGTTGGCCGGAAGCGCGGCCTCGACGGCGTTGATGCTCCTGACGTACGCACCCGACGGGTCCCAGTAGCTGACCCTTTGGACCGAGAACGGGGCCAGGCCCCACAGCGTGCACGACCACAAGGCACAGACGGCCACCACTCCGGTGGCGATGAGGCGGGCCCCATTGGTCTTCAAGGTGGCCACGGCGATCACCGTCCCGAGGACAAGCACGGGGACCAGGGACATCGAGTAGTGGTAGACGAGCTGGTGCATGTAGGGGTCCGTGCTCAGGACGTTCTCGGCCACCGACAGCAGGGCGATGGCCACTACCTCGGGAGCCAGCACGAATCCCCAGCCCACGGAGAAGCCCAACTGCCACAGGTAGAACAGGCGTCCGCCCGAGCGCACATAGCTCCACATCCGGGCAGGGTGACCGAACAGGCTGGAGAAGAAACCACCCAGACCGCCAAAGGGGATCCGATCGGCATAGAAAGTGGCCGTTCCCAAGATGGTGGCGATGACCACGCCGTATGCGAACAGAGCCCAGGCCAGCCCGGCGATGATGATCCGGATCCCCCACCGGCGGTCGCGCCGGAGCAGCACCCACAGCCCGAGCGGCACGATGAGCAGGGCTGTGTCTTCCTTGACCAGCAGGGACGCCACCACGGCGACGACCAGGAGACCCGGCTTCCGTTCGAGCGCGGCGTAGAGGGCCACGGCGATGCTCAGCACCAGGAAGGCCTCGGGGTGGAACTGATCCAGGTTCCCTTGCTGTAGCGCCGGGTTGAGCAGATATGCCGCAGCGAACAGGGTGGCCAGGGCGGTGCTGTGCAGCCGGTTTCGAGCCAGGAGGTAGACGGGCACCGCCCCCGCAGCCAGCACGCACGTCTGAAGGACCAAGACACCCTGGGGTTCGGGGAAGAGCCAGTACAGGGGCACGATCGGCAGCAAGATGAACGAGGCATGGTCGCCGAAGAGGTTGCGGCCCATGACCGTCACGAACGGGGCGTGGAACCGACTGAGGAGCCAGAGTCCCTGATCGAAGATGCCCAGGTCGAAGGCGGAGTCCCCGTAGCCGTTGTACATCTGCAGGCTCAGCTCGCTGAAGCGGACCACGTAGCCGACGATCAGCACCGCCACGGGTAGGTGGGAGAGGACGGGCCGGGCGGCGAACCAGTTGGTGAGCGCCGCGCCTGGACCGGGCCGAGTGGGCGTGGGGCCAGTAGACGTCGGACCAGTAGGCACGGGTCGCTCGGTGTCGATGACATGGCGGCCCGCCTCAGAGCTTTCCACCCGGACACGCTAACCAAGGTTGGCCAGCACGACGAGGGTTGGCCTGCACGCTGAGGGATGGCCAGCACGACGAGGGCCCTACGCTGAGCAAGGTTCTCGGTGGAGCTCCACGGAGCTCCGGGAAGGAGCGACAGCGATGGACAGCCAACAACGAGGCTCGGTGCGCGTTGAACCGGGGAGCAAGCGGATCCGTGCCTACCTCCAGGGGCAGCTGGTCGTCGACACGCTGCGACCCCTTCTGGTGTGGGAGTTCCCCTACTACCCCACGTATTACGTGCCGGTCGAAGACGTGCGCGCCGAGCTCATCCCGACCGGGGAGGTCCAGCACTCGCCCAGCCGCGGTGATGGACTCACCCACGACGTCACCATCAGCGACGCCACGGCCAAGGGAGCGGCACTGACGTTCCCCGACTCGCCCATCGAGGAGCTCCGAACCGCCGTCCGGTTGGACTTCGCCGCCATGGACGAATGGTTCGAAGAGGACGAGCCCATCTACGTCCACCCACGGGACCCGTACACGCGCGTCGACATACTGGCCAGCACCCGACGCGTCGTGGTCGAGGTCGACGGCCAAGTGGTCGCGGACTCCAGCCAACCGCGCATCCTGTTCGAGACGGGACTACCTCCTCGCTATTACATTCCCCTCACCGATGTCCGCATGGACCTCTTGCGACCGTCGGCAACCCAGACACAGTGCCCCTACAAGGGCACGGCCACCTACTGGTCGCTGGTGGTAGACGGTGCCGTGCACGAGGACGTGGTGTGGATCTACCGCTCGCCGATCCCCGAAAGCCAAAAGATCGCTGGCCTGGCCTGCCTTTACAACGAGAAGGTGGACATCTCCCTGGACGGTGTCCGACAAGAGAGGCCTCACACCCACTTCAGCTGACCTCTGGGGCTGACTTC
This sequence comes from Acidimicrobiales bacterium, assembly GCA_035552655.1. GTDB lineage: Bacteria > Actinomycetota > Acidimicrobiia > Acidimicrobiales > RAAP-2 > DASXMT01. The sequence goes on along the minus strand of DASZLD010000102.1, from coordinate 18,178 downwards.
ATTGGCTCGGCCTCAGGCGCTCGGCCTCGGCCGTCAGCGGCTCGGCCTCATGGACTCGGCCCAGGTCACGCGGCCTCAGGTCACGCGGCCTCAGGCACAGGGCCTCAGGTCAGAGGGGCGGCGCTGGTGCTCATCCCTGCTCCCAGGTGAGCCGTATCGTTGAACCGGCGGATGGCCCACCGCTCCTTGCTGATCACCACCTGCGAGATCGAGGCGTTGTCGGCGCCGGCGAAGGCAAAGGGTTGGGAATGCGCGGCTTGGGCCAGCACTTCGCCGATCGTGCCGCCATGGGAGACGGCCACGACCCGTTGGTCGGGATGAGCAGCGGCTATCCGCTCGATCGCCGCCCGGACTCGCCGAGCGAACGCGGCCGACGGTTCGGCTCCGGGGATGACGTCCCAACGCTGCTCTTGGTGCATCCGAACGGCAATGGGATCCTGCTCGACCAGCTTCTGCCGGAAAAGACCGCCCTCCCAGTCGCCGAGGAACACCTCCCGCAGATCCGGGTCGACTGTTGGCGTCAGGGAGAGCCGGTGCGCCAAGGGCTCGGCCGTCTGAGCCGTTCGTCGAAGCGAGCTGACGTAGATGGCGTCGATTCGCTCGCCGGCCAGGCGCTGGCCGACCAGCTCGGCCTGTTCTCGACCCTCGGGTGACAGCGCCGGGTTCCCCTGCCCGTCGACCAGTTCGAAGTTTTGGCCTTCGATGGCGGGCTCGGATTCCCCATGGCGCACGAGCAGCACCTCCGTGGCGCCCGGCGGCGGCTGGAATCGCATCTGTCGGTACATGCGGGGCTCGGCCATTCCCGCTGAGCGTAGAGGATCATGGGGTCGTCGAGATCGAGCCGGCGATGCCGGGCGCGCCCGCCGTCGGTGGACCGGCCAGTAGCCTGGGAGATTCCGATCGCCTACTTCGGGAGCCCATGACCCAGTCACCCCCTGACCCCGCGCGGACGACATCGTCGACGTCGGACGATGCCCCCAAGCTGACCGTAAGCCCCATCCAGGTCATCGCCAGCGCCCTGGCCTCGGTATCGGCGGCCATCGTGGCCTCGCTGTTCAACGTGGCCGGCACGATCGTCGGAACGGTGTTGGTCAGCGTGATCGCCACCCTGGGCGCCGCGGTCTACAGCGCGTCGATACGACGGGCCCACGCCCGAATTCGTCAGGCGGCCAAACAGCGTCCGCTCCTGCCCTCCACACAGGCCCGACCGTATCCACCGCCACGCGGTAACAAAGAAGTTCCCGCCGGGCTGGCCGGCCTGGCCAACCTCGGCGATACGGAACAGGGCGGCCGAGCCATGCGGCGCCGGCCGCAGCGGCGAAATTGGCGCAACATGCGGGTGCCCGTCCTGGGCGCCATCATCGCCGTCCTGGTGATCGCCATTGTCTCGCTGACCATCATCGAGCTCGTGGCACAAAAGCCACTGTCTGCTGTGGTGCGGGGCCAGTCCGGCACGGGACAGACCTTCTTCGGCGGTGGCAGCGGCACCAAGTCCCCGACGACGACCACAACGACAACGAGTACTACATCGCCCACCGGGACGACCCAGACCACCACTCGTCCATCGCCCACCACCAGCACGCCGGCCTCGACTACGACGACTGCACCACCGAGCACCACGACCACCACTTCGGGGGCAGGGACCTCGGGAACCGTGCCCAGTCCGACCACGACGACGACTGCGAAGTAGGTCCGCCTTACCGGGTGGCCCACCATCCCGGACCCGCATCCACGGCTCCGGCCCGAGTGAGGGCATCGCAGGCGGCCGCAGCACGAGCCAGACTGAAGCCGGTACGGCGCAGGATGGCGTCCATCGTCGTGGGCGAACCCTCCAGGGCGGTCAGGACTGTGCGGGCATCGTCGCCCAGCCCGCCGAGATCGAAGGAGGGCTGGATACTGGCCGGGCGGGGCGGCGAAGGCCTGCCCTGGCTTTGGCGTCGGCCTGAGGTGGCCCCGGTGCCCGATCCAGCCGATCTGTCTGATCTGCCCGATTCCGCCGACTGGGTCGATCCAGCCGACCGGGTCGATCGAGTCGGCGTCGATCGTTGGGAAGGACGGTCTCGCCCTTTGGCCGCCACGAACGTGGACGACTGGACGGCCGGCGCCGGGCTGTCTCGTCCGCATCGGGACAAAGCCACCGCGGTCAGGACATCGTCGACATCGCGGACCGGGGTGCACCCGTCCACCAGCAATCCGTTGGTGCCGGCCGATGCGGGACTCCGCACCGATCCCGGGACGGCGCAGACCGGTATGGACCGGCGGGCTGCCGCTTCGGCCGTGTACAGGGCTCCCCCACCGAGCTGGCACTCGACCACGACCACCACGTCGGACAGGGCAGCAATGATCCGATTACGAGCCGGGAAGACCCGAGCCCGCGGGGTGGTTCCCAGGGCCGCCTCCGAGAACACCACTCCGTGGTCTTCGACCTCGCGCCACAGCGAGGCGTTGCCCTTCGGATAGACAACGTCGAGTCCGGTGCCCACGACGGCGACAGGAGGGGCGGCATCGTCCCGGCCGGTCCGGAGGGCGCCGGTGTGGGCGGCCCCATCAATGCCCAGAGCCAGTCCCGACACCACGACCACCCCGGCCGAGGCCAGGTCGCGGGCCAGCTCCGAGGCGGTCTGCAGGCCGTAGGTGGTAGCTGAGCGGGTACCCACGATGGCCACGCGTGAGCCGCCGTCGACCGCCGAAGGTGCACCGCGAGAGAACAGGACCGCCGGTGCCCCGGGATCGCTCCGCAGGACAGCGGGGTAGCTCGAAGCCGAGCGCAGATGGACCGAGACCCCGGCGCGTTCGTATGCCTCGGCCACGACTTCGGGATCGATCTCCCTCACCGCCGTCATGAACCGACGTTGCTCGTCAGCTGGGTGTCGGCCTTGAGCCAGTGCCTCCCACGCCCGGGCCGGGATCACGTCGGCCAGGATCTTGGCCAACCGCACGGGGGTCATGCCCGGTAGGCCGGCCAAGGCAGCGCCACAGGCCATGTCCGACCCGGAATCGCCTGGCCCGGGGCCTTGCTGCCTGACCGGCACGTCGCGCACCTCCTGCCGGTCAGCCGTGGTCTGGATGCCGGAGGACGCGATCATGCGTCGATCCCCAGCAACGCCCCCCGGCATGACCGCAGGACGAGGGCCTCATGGACATGGGAGGCATGGACCGTGTCGCCGGCCCGGTCGAGGTCGGCCACCGTTCGGGCGATCCGTCGAACCCGGTGGAGTCCGCGAGCACTCAGGGTGCCGTCTCGCAGGCACAACTCCAAGAGGGCGGCGGCTCCGTCGGTCATCGGGACCGACTCGTCCAGCTTGGGGCCGGGAAGCTCGGCGTTCGACCGAACCCCGCGACGAGCCGCCTGCGCTCTGGCCCCAGCCACCCGTATGGCCACGGCCGCGCTGGCTTCACCGGGTCGGCCGCTGATCAGGTCGTCCACCGATGGCCGGTCGACCCGAACAGCGAGGTCGAACCGATCGAGCAGCGGCGCCGACAGACGACGGGCGTAGCGTTCCTTGGCCCCGTTCGAGCACCGGCATGTCCCAGGGAGGCCGCCCTCGCCGCACGGACACGGGTTCATGGCCCCCACCAGGAGCAATCGGGCCGGGAAGGTGGCCGTCCCTCGAGCCCGGCTGACCCGGACCTCCCCCTCCTCGAGGGGCTGGCGCAATGCGTCGAGGACGATGGTCGAGAACTCCCCCATCTCGTCGAGGAAGAGCACGCCACCGTGGGCCAGGCTGATCTCACCGGGTCGCATCCATGCCGTGCCTCCGCCGATCATCGACACGGGCGAGGCTCCGTGGTGAGGAGCACGGAAGGGGGGACGCTCGATGAGGCCGTCACCGGGAAGCGGGATTCCGGCTACCGAGTGGATGCGGCTGACCTCGAGGCCAGTCGTTCGATCCAGATCGGGCAGGAGGCCGGGAAGGCGCGTGGCCAGCATGGTCTTGCCCGATCCGGGTGGTCCGACCAGGAGCAGATGGTGACCGCCGGCGGCCGCCACCTCGAGCGCTCGGCGGGCGAAGGGTTGACCGGTCACATCGGCCAGATCACGCCCATCACCGGGGTCGGAGGATCCCGGCCCGGAGTGGGGTGCGGCCGCCGGATGCGAACGCAATCGTGGCCACGGCCGGCGTCCGGCCAGGCAGTCGACCAGGAGCCGAAGACACCTGGTGGCGCGCACATCACCGTGTGGCAGCTGCGCCTCGTGGGCGCAGGCCTCGGGTACCACCAAGGTGTGGCGGTCGAGAGCCTCGGCCAGCACGACCATGCCAGTGATCCCGCGCAGCGACCCGTCCAGGCCCAGCTCGCCGACGAAGGCCAGACCTTCGACGGCATCTCGATCGAGCTCACCCGAGGCGACCAGCAAACCGATGGCGATGGGGAGATCGAGACCGGCCCCTCCCTTGCGGACGCCAGATGGGGCCAGGTTGACGGTGACTCGCCGCAGCGGCCAGGTCAGTCCGCTGGACAGCAACGCCGCTCGGACCCGATCGCGCGACTCACGGACGGCGGCATCGGGCAGACCGACAACGGTGAAGCCGGGCAGGCCGTTGGACACGTGCACCTCGACCGAGATGAGGGTTCCGTTCACCCCGACCAGGACGGCAGAGGGAATGGTGGCGATCATGGCGCCTCCCATCCGAACAGTCCGATCCCGCCATACCTCGGCACAGCCGGGGGTGGGGATCGGATCCCTGTGATGGAGGGCCGAACTGGGCAGAACCCAGCTGGATGCCGGCCGCTCGAGGCACTGCCAGCACCCTACCGAGGGGGTCTGACAGACCGAGGGTCCAGCGGGCCCAGGGGCAAACAGAACCCCCGGAACTCCGTGGCGATCCCTATCCGGTTTTCCCTGGCGTGCTGCCTATCCGCTACTTCCCGTGGAAGGTGGGGTCTCGCTTCTCGGTGAACGCCTTCAGTGCCTCCCACGTGTCCTCCGAGGCAAAGTTCACCGACTGCGATCGGGCCTCGTCCTCCAATGCCTGGTCCATGGAGACAGCAAATGAGTTGTTGAGCATCGTCTTGGTCATGGAGAGGGCAAGCGGCGGGCCGGCGGCCAGACGTCGGGCCCAATCATCGACGAAGGCGTCGAGCTCGGCGGCCGGAACCACCCGGTTGACGATCCCGAACTCGGCTGCTTCGGCCGCGCTGATGATGTCGGCGAAGTAGGCCAGCTCCTTGGCCCGGTGGAGCCCGATCATTCGGGGAAGCAACCACGAGGACCCGAAGTCGACCGACAGCCCGCGCTTGGAAAAGATCTCCGAGAATCGGGCGGTGTCGGAGGCCACCACCAGATCGCAGCCCAGAGCCAGGCTCATGCCGGCCCCGGCCGCCACCCCGCCGACCTTGGCGATGGTGGGCTTGGGAAATCGATGGAGACGCAGGGCTACGTCCCCGAGGGCCCGCATCTGGACCAGATACGGGTCACCGGGCTGCCCGGCCACCTCGCTGGTGGCCCCGAGATCAGCGCCCGAGCAAAAGGCGTCACCGGCACCGGTCATCACCATGACCCGGTCGTTGCGGTCGGTGGCCACATCGTCGAACGTGGCCAGGAGCTCCCTCCACATCACGCCGTTGGCCGCGTTCTTGCGGGCCGGTCGGTTCATGGTCACCGTGACGACGCCCTCGGAGCGTTCCACGATCAGGGTTTCGAGGTCGGTCGACATGGAGGTACACCCTATCGGCGTCGAAATCGGCGGCGATAAAGGCAACTCCGACTGACGGGTAGGAAGCCAGTAGGACGTCAGTCTGGCCAGCAGTACTTCAGAACTGGCCAGCCAGGACATCAGAACTGGCCGGCCAGGGCCCCCGGCCTGGCGGACAGGCCCTTAGAACGCCTCTTCGATCACGTCGACCTGCCCGGCGGTGATGGAGACGACGTCGAAACGAACGTCCACCAGCGAGCGACCCGAGGCCGGGGTCAGCTCGGACAACCATCGCCGGGCCAGCTGCCGGATCCGGCGCTGCTTGGCCGGGAGCACCGCTTCTGCTCCTGTCCCGAACCGGTCGGTGGTCCTGGTCTTCACCTCGCAGAACACCACCGTCCGGCCGCGGCGGACAATGAGGTCGACCTCTCCTTCTCGCCGGCGCCAGTTGCGCTCAAGGACCTCGTAGCCTTCGGCCTCGTACCACTGCGCGGCCAGAGCCTCGCCCTCGGAGCCGAGGGCCTTGCGGGGATCCGGGCGCCACTCGGCGCCCGGGGTCACAGCTCCTTCTCGGGGAGCCGCTCGATGTTGACGTCCCGGAAGGTCAGAATGCGGACCGAGGGTACGAATCGGGCCGGGCGGTACATATCCCAGACCCAGGCATCGTTCAGGGTGACCTCGACGCAGGCCGGGTTGGTGCCGGCCTTCACCGAGACGTCCACCTCATTGGCTAGATAGAAGCGGCGCTCGGTCTCGACCACGTAGGAGAACAGGGGCAGGACGGCCCGGTACTCCTGGACCAGCGCGAGCTCGATCTCCGATTCGTATCGTTCGAGATCCTCTTCGCTCATCGGAGCGTGCTCATCACAGCGTGTTCATCGGGCCACAGCCATCGCCACAGCAGAATACCTCGCCCAGGAGGAAGGATCCCGATCAGGGACGGACAGTGCGGCGCTCCTTGATCTTGGCCGACTTCCCGTGCCGTTCCCGCAGGTAATAGAGCTTGGCCCGGCGGACATCGCCCAGCGATACCACCTCGGTCTTGGCGATGATCGGGGAGTGCACGGGAAAGGTGCGCTCGACGCCGACGCCGAAGCTCACCTTGCGGACGGTGAACGTCTCCCGGACCCCGGTGCCCTGTCGACGAATGACAGCTCCCTGGAATACCTGGACTCGCTCTCGAGTGCCTTCCACCACCCGCACGTGGACCTTCACCGAGTCGCCGGGGCGGAAATCGGGAATGTCGTCGCGCAGACTGTCGCGGTCGATGATGTCGGTCGGGTTCATGGGGCGCGTTTCTCCACGGATAGCTGTGCGTCACTGCCTGCCGGGACCCCGGACAGCGCCGCCTATGCGGAATTGACCTGGGCATTCTGGCGAAACCGGCTGGTACCGGCCCCGACGAGGCTCCTCAATCGTAGCCGTGTTCGGCGAGGAGGTGCACCTCATCGTGTTCGACCAGCAGCTTGATCTCGGCAGCCGTCAGTCCGCCTCGGGCCGCGATCAGATCGGGGCGCCGGTTCAACGTCCTGGCCAGGGCATTCGCCAGCCGCCAGCGACGAACTCGTCCGTGGTCTCCGGACCGGAGGACGGCGGGAACCTCCCAACCCCGGAAATCGGCCGGTCGGGTGTAGTGCGGATATTCGAGGAGACCGTCGGTGAAGCTCTCCTCCCCGGCCGACTCGTCATTCCCGAGCACGCCAGGCAGGAGACGGGCCACCGCCTCCACCACGACTAGGGCGGCCAACTCGCCGCCGGCTAACACGAAGTCCCCCACCGAGATCTCGTCGTCGACCAGATGGTCGGCCACCCGCTGGTCGACTCCCTCGTAGCGGCCGCACAGCAACGAGAAGCCCTCGGGGGATCCGGCCAGCTCGGTGGCCACGGCCTGATCGAAGCGACGGCCCGACGGAGTCAACAGGACGAGTGGCCGGGGCAGGCCCTCGGGGCTCGATGCCACCGACTCCACGCTGCCGAACACCGGTCCGGGGGCGAGGACCATCCCTGCTCCCCCGCCGAAGGGCGAGTCGTCCACCGAGCGGCGGGGGTCCTGGGCCGCGGACCGGAGATCGTGGACCCGCAGATCGAGGTCCCCCTGGGCCCGAGCCCGACCCAGGATGGACGCGCCGGCATAGTCGTCGATGATCTCGGGAAAGATGGTGAAGACGTCGATGCGCACGGTTCCGGCCTGGCCTCAGTCGAGGTCGAAGAGGCCGTCGGGAGCGTCGATGGTCACCCGAACGCCCGGCTCGTTGGCCACCACGAAACGGAGGGGCACGAGCGCGCCGCTCGACAACACCAGGAGATCGCTGGCCGGATTGGCCTGCACGCTCTCGACGGTGCCGAGCACCGCGCCGTCGGTGTCCACTGCCTCTGACCCGACCAGGTCGTGGACCCACAGCACGTCGGGATCCTCCAGCGGAGGGGCGAAGAGCTCGGTTCCTCGGAGGGCTTCGGCGGCGTCGATGCTGTTGCATCCCTCGAACTGCACGATCCACCGGCCCTGGTGTGCAGAGGACCGCACCACCTGATACTCGGTTCCGTCCTCGCCGGCCAGGATCGATCCGGCAGCCACCCGTTCATCCCGGTTGGTGGAAAGGGAGACGATGACATCGCCACGAAGCGCGTGGGGCTTGACGATGGTACCCACGTGGAGCAACGGTCGAACGGGTGCGTCCCGGTCGTGATCGGCGGGCGTTCCGGACGTGCCCGTCTCGGACACGAGGGAGATGGCCTCAGTCGTCGACGATGTCGACGTTCGTCTGGATGCCGTCCCGGGCTCCGGCCGCAGCCACCAGGGTACGGATGGCCTGGGCTACACGTCCACGACGACCGATGACCCGGCCCATGTCATCGGGAGCGACGTGGATGCGGAAGCGAACGGAGCCATCGCGCTCCTCGGTATTGATGACCACCGAATCGGGCTCAGAGGCAATGGAGTTGACCAGGTAGGTCACCACGGCCAGCGGGGTGCCACCGGAGACGCGGTTGCCGGCGTTGTCGTCGTTGTAGTTGTTGTCGGCTTGGTTGCCGTCATCAGCGTCGTTGCCGTCGTCGGCCTGGTTGACGTCGTCGGCCGAGTCGACCGCGAGCTCGTCTGTCACCTTGCCGCCTTGAGCGCGTCGAACTCGTCGAGCGCACCCGACTTCTTGAGAAGCTTGCCCACCCGCTCAGTCGGTTGCGCGCCCTGGGACAGCCACTTGACCGCCTTGGCGTTGTCGATCTCGAAGATGGCGTCCGGCTCGGCCAGGGAGCGCCCACGGGGCGCATAGGTGCCCACGATCTCGATGAAGCGCCCGTTGCGAGGCGAGCGGCTGTCCGCCGCTACCAACCGGTACGTCGGTTGCTTCTTTTTCCCGATCCGCACAAGGCGGAGCTTTACTGCCACGGTGAACTCCTCTGCGTTTCTAACGAGTGCGCCAGACATTCTCGCACCAACCGAGGGGGTCCCGTGCAAAGCCCCCCTGGGCCCTGCCTGGACAGGGCTTCGAAGTGCCTGGACAGCGGCTCGAACTCCCGGGCCCCGGGCTTCGAAGTGCCTGGACAGAGGCTCGAACTCCCGGGACTGAGGCTCGAACTCCCGGGCCTGAGGCTCGAAGCGCCTGGACCGAGGCTCGGAAGTCGGTCTGGACCGGGGCTCGGAAGCCGGACCGCTCAGCGGCGCGGAAGGTCGGCCCGCTCAGCGCGACTTGGGGGTGACGCGACCCCCGCCCTTGCCCTTTTTGCCCTTACCGCCCTTTTTCGACGAGCTTCTCGATCCACCGCCACCCGATGCTCCGGCCCCGGCACCTGCGAATCCACCTGCGCCCAGTCCGGCGGGGGCACCGGCCTCGCCCAGTCCACCCGGTGCGCCCAGTCCACCCGGTGCGCCCAGGGACCCGGCCATGTCCTCCAACCCGGCCATACCGCCCGGAGGCATCTTCCCGCCCCGGCCGAACAGGCCGCCCAGGGCACCGCCCATGCCCCCCATGCCGCCCTTGCCCATGCCCTTCATCATCTTCTGCATCTCTTTGAACTGTTTCAGGAGTGCGTTTACGTCGGCCGTGGCCGTGCCGCTGCCGTTGGCGATCCGCAGCCGCCGTGATCCGTCGATGGCCGAGGGCTCGTTTCGCTCCGCCGGGGTCATCGAGCGAATGATGGCCTCCACCTGGGCGATTTGGCCGTCGTCAATGGCCGACGACGCCTGCTTCAGGTCCTTCGGTACCCCGGGAAGCATGGACAGCATCCCGGAGAAGGAACCCATCTTCTTGACCTGCTGGAGCTGCTCGAGAAAGTCCTCCAGGGTGAAGCGGCCCTCGATCATGGCCGACGCGGCCTTTTCGGCCACCCCCTGGTCGAAGGTCCGTTCCGCCTGCTCGATCAGGGTGAGGACATCGCCCATCCCCAGGATCCGGTCAGCCATGCGATCGGGGTGGAACAGATCGAAGTCATCGAGCTTCTCACCGGTGGAGGCGAAGGCGATCGGTCGTCCCACCACTTCTTTCACCGACAGGGCGGCGCCGCCGCGTGCGTCACCGTCGAGCTTGGTCAGGATGACCCCGTCGAGGGAGAGAGCGTCGTGGAAGGCCACAGCGGTGGACACGGCATCCTGACCGGTCATGGCGTCGATGACCAGGAACGTGTAGTGCGGCTCGGTGGCGCCCGCGATCTGGCGCACTTCTTCCATCAATGCCTCGTCGATGGACAGCCGGCCGGCGGTGTCCACGATGAGGACGTCCCGACCGAGGCGCCGCGCCTCCTCCAGGCCGGCCCGGGCGACAGCGACCGGATCGGTAGCCTCGCTGAAGACAGTGACCCCGATCTGGGAAGCGAGCACCCGCAGCTGGTCGACGGCGGCCGGCCGCTGCAGGTCAGCCCCGACCAACAGCGGATTTCGACCCTGTTGCTTGAACCAACGGGCCAGCTTGGCCGCCGCGGTCGTCTTACCCGACCCCTGGAGACCGGCCAGCAGGATCACCGTCGGAGGCCGTCCCGCGTAGGTGACCTTGAGCGTCTCGCCACCCAGAATCCGGGTGAGCTCCTCGTTGACGATCTTGATGACCTGCTGGCCCGGACTGAGGCTCTGAGACGTCTCCAGGCCCACACAGCGCTCGCGGACGGCCCTGGTGAACCCCCGGACCACCCCCAGCTCGACGTCGGCCTCGAGCAGCGCCGTCCGGATCTCCCGGAGGATCTCGTCGACGTCGTCCTCAGTGAGGCGTCCGCGGCTGCGGATGCGCGAGAGGATGCCCTCGAATCGGTCGGTCAGGCTTTCGAACATGCGACTGCCCACGCTACAGGAGCGCTGTCTGGATCGAGGTCGGGTCCTGCGTCCGGTGGGCGGAACTCAGGTCCGCGAGCGGCCCGGCTTAGCTGAAGCCCACGGGGTCGGATCAGGAACCGGCGGGCGGATCAGGGCAAGACGGGCGGATCAGGACCAGCGGATCAGAAGAGGGCGTCCACGAAGGCCACCGGGTCGAAGTCGACCAGGTCGGCGATGCCCTCGCCCAGTCCCACCAGCTTCACCGGAAGTCCGAGCTCGCGCTGGATGGCCACCACGATGCCGCCCTTGGCCGTGCCATCCAGCTTGGTCAACACCACGCCGGACACCTCTACCGCTTCGGTGAACACCTTGGCCTGGGCCAGACCGTTCTGACCGGTGGTGGCATCGAGGACCAGGAGTACCTCGGTCACATGTCCCGGTGGGCGGTCCGCCACCCTGCGGATCTTCTTCAACTCCTCGACCAGATTGACCTTGTTGTGAAGGCGACCGGCGGTGTCGGCAAGCACCAACGTGTGGCCCTTGGCCTCGGCCCGCTGCACGGCATCGAAAACGACCGAGCTGGGATCGCTGCCCTCGGCACCCTGGACGATGTCGGCGTCGGCGCGGGAGGCCCACTGGGCCAGCTGCTCCCCGGCGGCGGCCCGGAACGTGTCCCCCGCCGCCAGCAGGACGCGCTCACCCGACCCGGCCAGCCGTTTGGCCACTTTGCCCACGGTCGTGGTCTTGCCCACACCGTTGACGCCGACGAACAACCACACGTCGACCAGTCCACGCTCGGCTGCATCACCGCCGGCCCCGCCGTCGTCACCGGAAGCTCGATCACCATTCGCCCCCGGGATGGCCAGGCTGGCATCGGCCGTGGTCAAGGCCTCGACCAGATCCGCCTTGAGCGCGTCGACCAGGTCCTCGGTCCCGGTGATCGACCCGGACTTGACCCTGGCCCGCAGGTCGTCGAGCAGTAGGTCGGTGGCCCCGACCCCCACATCGGCCCGGATCAGTGCCTCTTCGAGGTCGTCCCAGGTGGAGGCGTCGATCTTGCCCTTGGACCGGACCGAGCCCAGGTACCCGGCCAGGAGCCCTCGCGCCTTGCCCAACCGACCCCGGTAGGTCGCGGGCTCGGCGACCTCGACGGGTTCGGGCTCCGCCGGGGTGGGGACGACAACCTCTGCCTCGGGTGCCTCTTCAACCTCGACAACTTTTGCGCCCGTGGCCAGCTCGACGTCCGTCGGGGCGTCGGAGACCACCTCGCCCGGTGGCACGACCGACTTGCCCCCACGACCACGCAGGCGCAGGGCGACCAGGGTTCCACCGCCGATCACCACCACGGGGATGCCGACGGCCAGACCGATGACTACGTCGGAACTGCTCCCCATCAACATGGCACTGACCGCCAGCACGGAACTGATCATTGATCGCTCGCCCGGAACACGTCCTGATGGCTCGGTTCCTGATAGCCCGACTCCCGTTGGCCCGATTCCTGTTGGCTCGGCTCCTGAGCGCCCAAGTCCTGATGGTTCGGTTCCTCAGGGCCGGCTTCGTCGTGATCCCGATGGGACACGGTCTCCTCGCTCGACGACAACCCGGCCTGCGGGGGCGCAGCGGCGGGCGCCGGTGCCGACGGGGGCGGGGGCGCAGCCGCGGGCGCCGGTGCCGATGGGGGCGGGGGGGCGACGGGCTGCGAGGACGAGGGCGCGGCGGCCTGCGGGGGCGCAGGTGCGGGCGCCGGCGGAGCGGCAACCTGATCGGGCAGCTCCAGCGAGCCGGGATCATCCTCACGCCGTGGAACCTTCTGGCTCACCACTTTCGACGAGCCTCCCGGTGCCATCGTCACACCGTAGAGCGCATCGCCGGCCTCCATGGTCCGCTTCTGGTGGCTCACGATGATCAGCTGGGCGTCCTCACGAAACTCGTGGACCAGTCCCAAGAAACGGTGGAGGTTCACGTCATCGAGCGCCGCCTCCACCTCGTCCATCAGGTAGAAGGGCGACGGCCGGCTCTTGAACACCGCGAACAGGAAGGCCAGTGCCACCAGCGAGCGCTCGCCGCCCGACAGCAGCGAGAGCTTGCGCACGTTCCGGCCGGCCGGCCGGACCTCCACCTCGACGCCGGTCTCGAGCAGGTTCTCAGGATCGGTCAACGACAGGCGCCCGGTCCCACCGGGGAACAACGTGTCGACCAGATCGGAGAAGTGCTCCCTGACGTCGGAGAAGGCCGAGTCGAAGACGACCATGATCTCCTCGTCGAGCGTTCGGATGATCTGCTGGAGCTCGCGCCTGGCCTTCCGAACGTCTTCCACCTGAGCCTCGAGGAACTGGTGCCGTTCGCCCAACGCCGAGAGCTCTTCGAGGGCCAGCGGGTTGACCGGGCCCAGCTTGGCCAGCTCGGCCTCCAACTGGGCCACCCGGGTGGCAGGGTCCACCCCTTCGGGCAGCTCGGGCTCGGGCGAGGCCAACGCCTCCTCGGGCTCGCAGTTGAGCTCTCGGTGCAATGACTCGACCACGGCATCCCGACGGATCGACGCCTCGGCCAGCTCCAACTCGATCTTCTGCAGCCGGCTGCGGTGTGCGGCCAGCTCGTGCTCGGCCGCCGATCGCTCCCGGCGCAGTGTCTCCAGGCGCTCGCCTCCGGCCCGGACCGCCTCGATCTGGAGGCGGTGGCGATCCCGGAGCTCCCGGAGGGCCTGGTCCAGCTCGAGCTGCGCCCCACTGACCACGCCCAGCAACCGCTCGACCGCCACCGCGTCGGCCTCGAGGCGGCGCCGGCGCTCGGCCGCCTGCTGCCGTTCGTCGGCATGGCCGGTGAGCCGGCGCTCCACCTCCATCAAGCGCTCGGACAGGACCCGTCGACGCTCGACCAAGGCGGCGGCGCGTACCTCCCAGGCCTTGCGCTGGGTGGCGGCGGCGGCGATCCGCTCGTCGATGCGCACCCGCTCCGCTCGCGCCGCCTGGGCCTGGTCGGCCGCAGCCACCCGGGCCGCGTCGAGGACGGGGATCTCCGCTTGGAGGTCGGCCACCCGGGCCGCGTCGCGCTCGATGCGTTCGTCGAGCTCGGTGTACTGCCGGCTGGTCTCCTCGATCTCCGAGGTCATGCCCGACCGCTCGTTGGTCACCCGTCCGAGGGCATTGCGCGCGCTGAGGTGGGCTCCCTCGTTGCGGTCGTCGCTTCGCACCGCCTCGGCCGCGGCGGACCGCGTCTGCTCCACAGCCACTCGAGCCAGCCGGCGCTCCTCGACGGCCCGCTCCGCCTCGCCCTGGGCCCGCTCGGCCCGCTCCCGAGCCTCGTCGACCACGGCGGCGGTGACCACGCCACCCCCGGCCCGAACTCGCCAGCCCGATGCCGAGAACCGGTCGCCCTCTCGGGTCACCACCACCAGGTCGGGACGGTCGAGGGCCAGGTCGATGGCCCCGGTCCACCCGCCGAGGGGGCAGACGGCGTGCGACAACAGGGTGTCGAGCAGGCGGTCGAGCCCGGGCACATCCCGTCCCCGCCGAACCCGTACGTGCGCTCGTACCGGTTCGCCGGGCACGGCCGCAGCACTAGCCACCGCGCCGGCCGGACTCGACCCACCTACCGCGGTGTGCAGGGCCAGGACGGCCCCCGTGGCCTCGCCCTGGCGCAGCCGGGAGAGCGCGGCGCGGGCCGAGTCGCTTCCCGACACCACCACGGCAGCCAGGGAGGCACCCGCCGCCGCCTCGAAGGCGTCCTCCCAGCCCGAGTCCACCTCGACCAGGTCCAACAGGGTGCCGACCACGCCGGACACGCCGGCCAACAGCTCGGCGCCGGCCGCCCCCCGAGCCTCGTCCAGCGCCTTGGCCAGGGCGTCGGCCCGGGCCGCCGAGCGGTGGTGCTCCTGTTCGGCTTGCCGGAGCGATTCCTCGGCCGTCTCCAGTCGCTGGGACGCAGCGGCATGGGCCGCCTCGGTCTCGGCCACCACCACCTGCAGGCGCTGTCGGGCCTCCTCGGTCTCGGCCAGCCGCTCGGTCAGCTCTTCTTCCTCGCGCCCGAGGGTGGCCGCTCGGCGCTCGAATCCGGCCAGCCGCGAGGTGACCTGCTCCAGTGCCCGCCGGTCCCGCTCCAGGCCCCGCTCGGTGGAGCCGAGCTGGCCCCGGGCCACGGTGACCGCTTCCTCCGCCTCGCGCAGCGCCGAGCCGTCGCCTCGTTGGTCCAGGTGGGCCTGCAGCTCGACGGCCAGGGCCGCCTCGGTCACGGTCAGCTCGTCCTCGTCGGGGCCCAGCGTCTCGGACTCGGCCTCGGTCGCCTCGAGCTCGTGGCCCAGCCGGGCCCCCTCTGCTTCCAGGGTGGAGACCACGTCGGCATCGGCGGCGGCATCGAGCGCCTGGGCCAGGGAGCGCTGGCGCTCCCGGAGCACACCGGTCAGGCCTCGGGCCCGCTCGACCAGGCCCTCCACCCGGCCGAGCGACGAGGCCAGGTCGGCCTCACGCTGGGCCGACAGCTCGTCGGTGGTTCGGCTGGTGGCATCGTCGAGGTCGGACAGCGAGACCCGCAGCCGCTCCTCCGCCTCCCGCAGCTCGCCCTGGGTCCGAGCTCCGTCGGTGCGACGACGGTCGAGGGCGGCGATCTCCATCCCCGCCTCGTGCAGCCGGACGGCGCGCAGCTCGTCGACCAACTCGGTGTGGGACCGGGCCGCCGCCGCCTGCCGTTCCAGGGGACGGATCTGGCGCTTCACCTCCCTCACCAGATCAAACAGCCGCTCCAGGTTCTCGTCGGTGGAAGCCAGCCGGCGCTCGGACCGCTCCCGGCGGCGACGGAACTTGAGCACCCCGGCCGCTTCCTCGATGACCCCGCGACGGTCCTCGGGGCGGGCGTTCAAGATTGCGTCGAGCTGACCCTGACTGATGATGACGTGCTGCTGGCGGCCCACGCCGGTGTCGGACAGCAGCTCTTGGACGTCGAGGAGCCGGCACGGGGCTCCGTTGATGGCGTACTCGCTGTCACCCGAGCGGAACAGGGTACGGGTGATGGTGATCTCGGCCAGGTCGGTGGCCAGCTTCCCCGCGCTGTTGTCGATGGTCAGGGTGACCTCGGCCCGGCCCAGCGCCGGCCGGGAGGCCGTGCCCACGAAGATGACGTCCTCCATCTTGGAGGAGCGCACCGTTCTCGGGCCCTGGGCCCCCAGCACCCAGGCCACGGCGTCCACCACGTTGGACTTGCCACTGCCGTTGGGGCCAACGACGACGGTGATGCCCGGCTCGAATTCGAGCACGGCGGCATCGGCAAAAGACTTGAAACCTTTGAGGGAGAGGGACTTCAGGAACACCGGGCGCTCACCCTATCGGCACTGACGCGGGGGACGGGAGGTCGAGCAGAAAGGGCAGGAGGGAGGGGGCGGAGAGGTCGTGGCGGAGAGGTCGTGGCGGAGAGGTCGCCGGTCACACCTGGCAATGCTCGCACAGATAGGTCGACCGCCCGCCCGACTTCACCTTGATGATGGTGGCCCGGCAGCGTCGGCAGGCCTGGCCCTCGCGGTCGTAGACCTGGTGCTGGCCCTGATAGTCCCCCACCTCGCCGAACAGGTCGCGGTACTGCTCGTCGGCCAACGAGGAGCCGCGGTGCTTCACCGCCTCGCTCAGGGTCTCGACCATGGCCCGGTACAGGCGGCGTACCTCCTGAGAGGAGAGCGAGTTGGACAGGCGGTCGTAGCGGAGCCCGGCGGCGAACAGGATCTCGTCGGCGTAGATGTTGCCGATGCCGGCCACGAATTCCTGGTCCATGAGCAGGGCCTTCAGCCCGGCCTTCTTGGAGGCCAGCATCACCCAGAACTTCTCCCAGCTCATGACCTCCTCGAGCGGGTCGAAGCCCAGGTGGGCCAGCTCGACGATGCCCTGGCCGTCCTCGGGGGCGGCGGCCACGAAGAGCTCGCCGAAGGTGCGCGGGTCGACGAAGCGGAGCTGGCCGCCCTGGGTGAAGGTGATGACCACGTGGGTGTGGGGGGCCTTGGGCTCCTTGACCACCTTGGCCCGTTGCAGCTGGCCACTCATCCCCAGGTGCACGACCAGGGTCTCGCCGTCATCCAGCCCCAGGAGTAGGTACTTCCCGGCCCGGTCGATCGACTTGATGGTGTGGCCCTCGAGACGGGCGCGGAAGTGCTTGGCGCTCGGATGGCGCCGAACGGTCCGGCCGTTCCGTACTTCGACCCCCTTGATCTTCCGGCCTACGACCTCGCCCTGCAGGTCGCGCCGAATAGTCTCTACCTCGGGAAGCTCAGGCATCCCTTCCGCCTCTCTCATCCCCCATGGCGCCGACAGCGGCCTGAGCGGCAGCCTGCTCGGCATCCTTTTTAGATCGCCCCTCCCCCACGCCGAGGTGCTGGTCAGCAACGTACACCGTCGCCACGTACCGCCGGGCGTGATCAGGGCCCTTGGACTCGATCTGATAGCGGGGAACGCCGCGGCCCGATGCCACCGACTCCTCTTGCAGCCGGCTCTTGAAGTCGAACGCTCCGGGCCCGGCGAAGGCCAGCTCGATCCTGGAAGCCAACAGGTCGTCGATGAGCCGTCGGGCCTCCTCAAACCCGCCGTCCAAGTAGACGGCGCCGATGACCGCCTCGATGGCGTCGGCCAGGATGGATTCCTTTCCCCGACCCCCCGAGCTGTCCTCCCCGCGCCCCAACCGCAGGTGGGGACCCAGATCGATCTCGGCGGCCACCTCGGCCAGCACCCGGGTGTTCACCACCGAGGCCCGCACCTTGGCCATGCCACCTTCGGCCAGGTCGGGGTAGTTGCCATAGGTATGGTCGGCCACGACCAGGCCGAGCACGGCGTCGCCCAGGAACTCCAGGCGCTCGTTGGAGGGCAGACCGCCTTGTTCGGCACACCACGATCGGTGCGAGAGGGCCTGGTCCAAGAGCCGGGCATCGGTAAATCGGTACCCGATGCGCTCGACAAGGTGCCCAACCAACGGCTGGGCCGGTTCGGCGACGTGGGTCACCGTCCGGGCTCAGGCCCCTTCGAGCTTGGTGTGGACGTAGTCGACGGCGTCACGAACGGAACGAAGCTCTTCGAGGTCCTCATCATCGATGCGGAACCCGACGGAGCGCTCACCTAGTTCTTCCTCGAGTGCCTCCACCAGCTCGATCAAGGCCAGCGAGTCGGCATTCAGGTCCTCGGCGAACGACGAGGACTCCGAGATGCCGGCGGGGTCGATCTCCAAGATGTCGGCGAGCAGGTCCCTGATCATCTCGAATACCTGCTGACGGTCGAGCGGACCCTTCTCCACGTGGGTCTCTGCTGGCACGGCATCTCCTGGGTCTGGTCGGGCA
>DASZLD010000101.1:0-13990 GCA_035552655.1 Acidimicrobiales bacterium | reverse complement strand
CGGACACCGGCTTTGGTCTGGACCAGGGCGATCGCCCCCGGAGGGCCGCCAGGCATGGCCACCAGCTGGTGCAGCTCGCTCGTGAGTTGCTGGGCTTCCGACGCCGGAGGCGACGATGAAGTGGAGCAGGCGGCACAGGCTGCGCCGACGACCATCAGGGTGACCAGGACCGCCGCCGCTCGCCCCGCTCGATTCAGCATTCGAACACGCTATCTACACCCACCGACCGGGCACCACATGACGAAGCCACCCCGGTGACAAGCCCGCGTCACCCCACCGAGAGCGCCGGAACTGGGATGACGGCACGGTCACTGCTGGTGGAGCGGGCACCAATAGGTGGTCCGGCCGCCGACGGTGGCCCGAGAGAGCAGCGTCCCGTCCTTGGGACACCGGCCGTCGCGATGGCGTTCCTCCATGAGGTCGCCCAGGTGGGACCCGCCCCGCTCGAGTAGCTGGGTCAGGGTCCGGTGCAGGTTCCGGTGCAACCGCCGGACCTCGGTAGCCGAGAGCGACCCGGCCGGGCGGAGGGGTGAGAGCGCCGCCCGCCACAGGATCTCGTCGCCCATCAGGTTGCCGATGCCGGCCACCTTGGCCTGATCCAGGAGCCGAGCCTTCAACGGTGCGCTCGATCCCCGCAGGGCTGCGCCCAGCTGACCCGCGCTGATGGAGACGGCGTCGGGACCCAGTCGGGACAGATCGGGGTTGAGGGACACGCCCCCCAGGCGTCGGGGATCGTGGACCACGAGCGAGCCCTGCTCGAAGCGCATGGTGAACCGATCCCATTTCCGCTGGAACTGCTGTGACGAGTAGATCAGGCGATCCACGCCGGCCTGGCCGTCGACCAGGAGGGTCCCGGTCATGCCGAACCGGAGCCCGAGGACATCGCCGTCCTCCATGTCCAACAGGACGATCTTGCCGATCCGCCTGGCCTCGACCACCCGGTGGCCCACCAGGGCACGGCGGAGCACGGACCCCGTGGCCCCCTCTTTCAGGAACCAGCTGTCCGGGGTGGCGATGGACGTCACCATCCGGCCCCGGACCGACAAGGCCAGCCGGCGGTAGGACTCCACCTCGGGAAGCTCGGGCACGGACCAGACGGTATCCGGGCAGTACGGGCCACTGCCTGCCGGGCCAAAGTTCCGAACCCCGGAGCCCTCGTCGCTATGGTTGTCCCATGCCTCCCGAAAAGCCTCAATGGGCTGAGCTCTACCGCGAGGTCGTGACCTCGGGCCTGTGCACCGGCTGCGCCGGCTGCATCGTGGCCTGCCCCCACGACGTTCTGTCCTACGACGACACCGGCGGCCGGTACAAGCCGTTTCACATCGACGCCGACGGTGGTCGCGAGGACTGCACCTGGGGGGTCAAGGGGTGCACCATGTGCACCCGGGCCTGCCCCCGGTTCCGCCTGTGGGAACCGGAGATCGAGACCCATCTGTTCGGACGGGAGCGCACGGCCGAGGAGGTCGAGGGCATCTCCTCGGACATCCTTCTGGTCCGGGCCACCGACCCCGAGGTCCAAGCGGTCGGACAGGACGGCGGGTTGGTGTCGGCCCTGTTGATCTGGGCCCTCGAGCACGACGTGATCGACGCCGCCCTGGTGTCGGACCTGGAGGGCGACGGATCGAGCTGGAAGGCGGTTCCCGCCGTGGCCACCACCCGGGCCGAAGTGCTGGCCGCCGCCGGTTCCCGCTATACCTACTCGGCCAACCCCCTGGCCTACCCCAAGGCGGTCGAAGGGGGAGCGGAGCGGATCGCGCTGATCGGCATGGGCTGCCAGTCTTCGGCCCCGCCGGTAATGGCGGCGCGTAAGGCCGGGAAGATCGCCCGCCGCTTGTCACTGACCATCGGCCTCATGTGCTCGAAGACCTTCGACGATGCCATCTTCCCCGAGCTCTTCGAGGCGAAGTACGGAATCATGCGGCACAACATCACCAAGATGAACATCAAGGGCGTCTTCCAGGTCTGGACCAAAGACGGCGGCTATCACGAGATCCCGCTCAAGGAAGCCCACGCCTGGACCCGCGAGGGCTGCACCAGCTGCCCGGACTTCGCCGCCGAGCACGCCGACATCTCCACCGGCGGCATCGGAGAGTTCAACGACTGGACCCTGACCATCGTGCGCACCGACAAGGGGCGGGAACTGCTCGACGGCATGATCGCCGACGGTGCCGTCGAGACCCGACCCGGTGACGAGGATCCCGGCGCCATCGCCCTGTTGCGGAAGTTGGCCAAGGTGAGCCGCCGGCGGTGGCCGGAGACGGCCGTGCCCATGCCCCGCCGCCTGCCTGCGGTAACGCCCTCCTGACCCGGCAGCCTTGGCTACAGACCCGGCAGCCGGCGGAGCTCAGGCGCCCAGCTGGCGGGTGCGCTCGAAGACGGCATCGAACATCGGCTCGGTCAGCACCCCGGTGAAGGTGTTCTGCTGGCTGGGGTGATACGAGCACACCAGCGTGGGCCCGTCCGGCAGCCGGGCCTCGGTCAGATGACCGAACTTGGGCCGGGGCTTGAGCCCGAACAGACCGGCCACCACCTGGTAGGCGAATCCACCCAGGGCCACGATCACCGACAGGTTCTCCAACAGGGCCAGTTCCCGAACCAGGTAGGGAAGACACCGGTCGCGCTCATCAGGCGTCGGCTTGTTGGCCGGCGGGGCGCATCGAACGGCCGCGGTCATCCACGCGCCGGTGAACTGGAGCCCGTCATCGATCGCCGTGCTGGTGGGCTGGTTGGCGTACCCGGCCCGCCACAGGGCGGCGACCAGCCAGTCGGCCGAACGGTCCCCGGTGAACACCCGACCGGTGCGGTTGGCACCATGGGCGGCGGGCGCCAGTCCGACGATGGCCAGCCGAGCGCTGGGATCCCCGAATCCGGCCACCGGGCGCCCCCAGTAGGTCTCGTCGGCGAAGGACGCACGCTTGTCCGCAGCCACGGATTCTCGCCACGACACCAGGCGCGGGCAGGCCCGACAGGATTCGATCTCGCGGGCCAAGGCCGCGAGCTGGCTAACTGGAGCGGGCGTCTGAGGCGGCATGCGGGCAGACTACGGTGAACGGGCGTGCCGAGCCGACGGACATTTCAAACCCGCCCTTTTTCGGTATCAGGAACGAACATGCCGATGACCACGCCCAAGACGCCACGATCCGCTACCGGATCACGGGCGCGATCGGGGGGCCGTGCCTCGCGATCGGGTCGCGGCGCACCACGACCCACCGTGGTCCTGTTGGTGCGGCACGGGCGGACGCCGACCACCGGATCGGTCCTGCCCGGTCGGGCTCCGGATCTCCACCTGTCCGACGAGGGGCTGGCCCAGGCCGAGGCGGTGGCCGAGCGCATCGGGGCGCTGGCCGAAGGCGACCGCACCGGACCCACGGCCGTCTATGCCTCGCCCCTGGAGCGGACCTTCGAGACGGCCAAGCCCATCGCCCGTCGGCTGGGCCTACGCGTGCGGTCGGACCGGGGGCTCCTGGAGTGCGACTTCGGGTCCTGGACCGGCCAACGACTCAGCGTGCTGGCCAAGAAGCCGGAATGGAACCAGGTACAGCGGTTTCCCAGCGGCTTCCGCTTCCCCGGCGGTGAGTCGTTCGCCGAGATGCAGGTGCGGATGACCTCGGCCCTGAGCCGACTGGTCGGGCTCCACCCCGGCGAGACCATCGTGGCCGTGTCCCATGCCGACCCGATCAAAGCGGCAGCGGCCGCCGCCGCCGGCACCCACCTCGACCTGTTCCAACGCCTGGTCGTCTCGCCGTGCTCGGTGACCGCCCTCGCCTACAGCGAGGGAGGGCCATACGTGCTCAGCATCAACGGAACCGCGTCGCTCACCGAACTGGCCATCTCGTGAGCGAGGGCTACGACCTCTCGACGCCGGATCGCTTCACCGTGGGGGCCATCGGCGAGCCGGGGCAGCGGCTCTTTCTGCTGCAGTGCCGACAGGGCCCCGTGCGACTGACCCTGAAGATCGAAAAGCAACAGGTCGCCGCCTTGGCCGAGTACCTGGCCAGGATCGTCCGGGATCAGGATCGTCCCGGCCACCTCCCCGAAGATGTCGCCCTGGAAGAGCCCTCCGAGCCGGCGTGGGCCGTGGGCACCGTCGGCGTGTCCTACGACGAGGGCGAGGACCGCGTGGTCATCGTCATCGAAGAACTGGTGGAGGAGAACGAGACCGGGGCCATGGCCCGGATCGCGGTGACCCGGGAGCAAGCAGGGGCATTCGCCATCCATGCCACCCAGCTGGTGGAGTCGGGACGTCCCCCCTGCCCGCTGTGCGGAGCCCCCCTCGACCCATCCGGTCACGAATGCCCGAGAACAAACGGCCACCGGCCCCCGATCGCCTGATCGGGTGGCGTCCTGACGATGCCGTGGGCATCGTCGAGGCCACCGATCTGATGCTCCACGGGGAGGTCTCGGTGGAGGGCCGCCTCCCGTGGAGCTCCAATCAGACCTTCCTGGTCACCGTGGGCGACGGCACCCACGAGGTGCGAGCGGTCTACAAGCCCTTCCAGGGCGAGCGGCCGTTGTGGGACTTTCCCGACGGCCTCTTCCGTCGCGAAGTGGCGGCCTACCTCCTGTCCGAGGCGTTGGGCTGGGGCCTGGTGCCCCCCACCGTCGAGCGGGAGAGCGGACCATTCGGCATCGGGTCCTTCCAGCTCTTCGTGGATGCCAACTTCGAGCAGCACTACTTCACCCTGTACGAGGGGGGTGCCCACCATGCCGCCTTGAAGTCGGTGTGTGCCTTCGACCTGGCCGCCAACAACACCGACCGCAAGAGCGGGCACGTGCTGTTGGGCACCTTCGGCGACATCTGGGCCATCGACCACGGCGTCTGCTTCAACGCTGAGCCCAAGCTGCGCACCGTTATCTGGGACTTCGCCGAGGAGCCCATTCCCGCCGAACTGCTGGCCGACCTGGATCGGGTGGCCGGCGATCTACCCGATGACCTGGTCCACGCCCTCGGTCACGAGGAGATCGAGGCTTTCGTCGACCGGGTGGACACCATCGTGGGCCGGGGGGTCTACCCCGAGCCTGATCCCAACCGCCACGCCTACCCCTGGCCCCTGGTCTGATTCACCAGCGCGACATTCGAGCGCCTGCCGACCCGGCCCGAGGTCCGGGCCGCACGTGTTGACCGAGGCGGTGCTGGTCAGCCCCGGGCTTTGAGGGTCTCGATGAGCTTGGGGACCACCTTGTGGACGTCGCCCACGATGCCCAGATCGGCCACCGTGAAGATGGGGGCGTCCTGGTCCTTGTTGATGGCCACGATGTTCTTCGAGTTCTTCATGCCCACCAGGTGCTGGGTGGCACCGGAGATGCCGCAGGCCAGGTAGACGGTGGGCTTCACCGTCTTGCCGGTCTGGCCCACCTGGTGGGAGTAGGGCACCCACCCGGCGTCCACGATGGCCCGGCTGGCACCGGGGGCACCCTTCAACAGGGTGGCCAGCTCTTCGATCAGGGCGTACTGGTCGGCCTGGCCCAGGCCGCGACCGCCGGAGACCACCACGTCGGCCTCGTCGAGCTTGGGTCCGGTCCGCTCCTCGACGTGGCGGGCCACGATGCGTGCCGCGTTGGTGGCGCCCGTATCGGGGGCCTCCAGGGCCGACACTTCGGCTGCGCCGCCGCCGGACGGCTCGGCCGGGAAGGACTTGGCCCGGATCACGAAGAGGCCCGGCCCCTCGCCGGTGAAGTGTGCCGTCACATTCTGCTGGCCACCGAAGATGGCGTGCTGGGTGGAGAGACCACCGTCATCGGCGCTCAGGCCGACCACGTTGGTCAGCACCGGTCGATCGAGCTTGGCCGACAGCCGCCCGGCGATGTCCCGCCCGTCGTAAGTGGCGGGGAACAGGATGGCGTCAGGGCCTCCACCGGCTTCGACGGCTGCGGCGAGCGCAGCAGCCACCGGGGCGCCGGGAAGGGCGCCGGAGAGATCGCCGACGTCATGTACGACGGTGGCTCCGTACTCGCCCAGCGTGCCGGCTACGGCGGCGGTGTCCTCGCCCCAGGCGACGGCTTCCACCGTCTCGGCCAGGGACCGGGCGTGGGAGATGAGCTCGAGGCTGGCGGTAATGGGCTTGCCGTCCGCTACTTCGGCCAGCACCCAGATCTTGTCGATTGCCATTGTTTGTGTTCTCCTACCGATCCCTACAGGACCTTCAGCTGCTCAAGGAATTGGACGATTCTGTCGGCGCCGTCGCCCTCGTCGACCACGATCTCACCGGCTTGACGGGCGTCAGCGGCAGAGACGTCGGTGATCTCCTGGCGGGAACCTGCTGCCCCGACCTGTCCGGCGTCCAGACCCAGATCAGCCACGGTCAAGGTCTCGACGGGCTTGGACTTGGCCGCCATGATGCCCTTGAACGAGGGATACCGGGGCTCGACCACGCCGGCGGTCACGGTGACCAGGGCGGGGAGCGGGCACTCGACCTCGTCGTACCCCGACTCGGTCTGGCGCTCGACCTTCACGGACTCGCCGGTGACCTCGACCTTCTTGGCAAAGGTGACCGAGGGTAGCCCGAGGATCTCGGCCACCTGGACCGGGGTGGTACCGGTGTAGCCGTCCGAGGACTCGGTGGCGGCCAGGATCAGGTCGGGCTCGGCCCGCTTGATCGCGGCAGCCAGGACCTTCGCCGTCCCCAGGGCATCGGTGCCGGCCAGGGTGTCGTCACTGACCAGGATGGCCTTGGCCGCGCCCATGGCCAGGCCGGTCCGCAGGCCCGACGTCTCACCGTTTGGGGCCATCGACACCAGGGTGACCTCGCCACCGCCGGCCGAATCGGCCAGCTGCAAGCCCATCTCGACCCCGTACGCGTCGGAGTCGTCCAGGATGAGCTTTCCGGTCCGGGACAGGTTGTTCGTCCCCGAATCAAGTGACGGCGGAGCCGCCGGGTCAGGGATCTGTTTCACGCACACAACGACGTTCATGGCCGTGCATTGTTGACGATAATGGCTGCCCAGGACCAATTGACGGCGGGGCCGCAGGTCAGGACGGGGGTGTCTGGGCCGATGGGGTCGGGTCGGGGCGAGACCGGTGGATCAGGAATGGACCGACCGTTCAAGTGGCCGCCACGAGGGCAGCAGCCGAGACGACGTCGTCGGTGATCACCCTTGCTCCCCTCTTGTCCCCGGCGCCCGGGCCCACGCCCCTCCCGGCCAGGACCTCGTCGGGTCCCTCCGCCGACCTCTGTGGACCTCACCGGGTGACCCCGGCATCACTGCTCGCAACCGGGTTCCAAGAGTGCAGGTGACGCCTGAAAATTGCTTGCGAATATGATCTTTGGTCGGTACTCTAGGAGGCACAACCCCAAATGGCCGGCGACTGACGGCGCCGAGCTATGTGAAACAGTTCACAATGGGGAAAGCTCGGATTGACCGAGAGCGGAGGAAGCAACGTGGCCCTCGTTTGGAACCGTACTGTCGAATGGGACGAGGACGATTGGCGCGACCTCGCCGCATGCAGGAACACCGAGCCCGACCTCTTCTTTCCTATCGGTACCACCGGACCGGCCATCGACCAGATCGAGGCAGCCAAGCGGGTCTGCCGAGGCTGTGACGCCCTCGAGCCCTGTCTCGACTTCGCCCTGGCCACCAACCAGGAGTCCGGCGTCTGGGGCGGGACCTCCGAAGAGGAGCGACGCAAGCTCCGAAAGGCGTGGCTGGCGGCTCGTCGCCGCGCTTCCTGACCCTCGAACCAGCGGCTTTTCGCTCCGGTACGAGGGTTTTTTCCTGCCAGGCCCCGATCTGACCTCGGGCCTCCGCTGAGGTGATGATCGTCCTGGACGGCGCTCAGCGGCCGGGCTGAGCCGGATCTTCGACCTTCAGCCGGATCACCGAACGGGCTGCGGGTGTTCCAAGGGCACGTCCAGGACCACCACCGTGCCCGAGAGGCCGTGGCCCTGATTGCTCATGGTGATGGTGCCCCCCAGCTGGCTGCGCACCAGGTCTCGGACGATTGACAGGCCCAGGCTCTGCGTCAGGTCGATATCGAACCGATCGGGAAGCCCGGCGCCGTCATCCCGAACCTCGACGATGAGACGGTTCAGGCGGCAGTCCAGGTTGACATCGATATGTCCGACCGAAGCGACCGATCGATCGGTTGGGTCGGTTTTCCGGTCCCGATCGCTGTCGGTATCGGTGTCGTCGCCCACCTTGGCCCCCAAGAAGGCGTGCTCCACCGCGTTCTGCAACAGCTCGGCCAGGACCACGGCCAGCGGGGTGGCGATGTCGGCCGGCACGTCGCCCAGCTCACCGTGGACGGCAAAGGTCACCTGCAGGGGCGGGACGACCGAATCCTCGGCCATGCGGATCAACGACGTCACGATCTCGTCGAAGGGCACCTGATCGGTCGGCTCCCGAGAGAGGATCTCGTGGACGATGCTGATCGACCGCACCCGGCGTTCCGCCTCGAACAGAGCGACCCGGCCTTCGCCCGGATCGAGCCGGCGGGCCTGCAGCCGTAGCAAGGCGGAGATGGTCTGGAGGTTGTTCTTCACCCGATGATGCACCTCGCGGATGGCCGCGTCCTTGGACAGCAGCAGTCGGTCGAGGCGTCGGACGTCGGTGACGTCACGGAGCAAGACCAGACAGCCGGTGACATCGCCTTGAATCAGCAAGGGGATGCAGTGGAGGAGGACGACGACATCGGGCCGTCGCTCCACTTCCTCCACCACCGGGAGCGCAGAGGCCAGGGCCCACTCGATGGCCGACTCCTCGACCCCCAAGTCGTAGAGCCTGCGCCCCTCGACCTGGGAGTACATGCCCATCCGATGGAGGGCATTGGTGGCGTTGGGCGATGCGTACCGGACGCGACCCTCCTCGTCGACCAGCACGATGCCGTCGCCCACCCGGGGGGCCTCCTCGGTGCCCACCTCCTCGCTCGGGAACGGGAACGTCGACTCGGCCAGCATCACCGCGAAGCGGTCGAACACGTCCCGGTAGGTCCGCTCCAGGTGCCCGGGACGCCGTCCCGCCCCCGACGAGAGCCGGGCCAGGACGGCGACGGTGGTCCCCTCGCACCGCACGGGGATGCACTGGAGCCGCACCGGTTCCTCCTCGGGCTCGAGCTGCATCTCACCCCGGTTGGCTTCACCCGAGTGGAAGGTGGCCATGACCAGGGGCCAATCCGCCGCTCCCACCGTCTGCCCGACCAGGTCGTGCTGGACGACCGTTGCGCTGTTCGAAGGCCGCATCTGCCCCAGGACCACCAGCTGGGGGCCGGTCGATCGATGGTGGGGTGCGGTGGGCGCCACCGGCGCCAGGAGGACCAGGTCCGAGAAGGCCAGGTCGGCCAGGATCCCCCACGTGCCCAACAAGCGCTGCAGGTGGGCAAGCTGCTCGTCGACCAGGTCGGTCCGCTCCAGCGCCAGCTCGGCGGGAGTGGCCACGGTCAGGTCTCCTTTGGCATGTTGGCCGAACCGGTTCTGTTGGCCGAACCTGAGCTGTCGGCCGACCCGGCCCCCTCGGCCGACCCGGCAACCTCGGCCGACCCGGCCGCGGACACGGGGACGTCGTGGGGTCGGCGTTCCCGGAAACCCCGCAGCTCGGTGACCCCCACATCGGTCAACAACCCCCGAAGGTCGCCGGCCCGATAGGCCACGTCGGGGAGGCTGTGGGCATCCGAGGCGGTGGTGAGGGGGACGCCCCGGTCGACGAAGCGCCGGAGCAGCGGTGGGGCCGGGTACTCCTCCCCCACCGGCTTGCGCCAGCCGGCCGACGACACCTCTGCGGCCATGCCCGACGCCGCCGCCGCTTCAGCGATCCGGTCGTAGAACTCGTCGGGCACGGCGGGGACATGCCCGGCCACCTTCACCAGGTCTGGATGGGCGTACACGTCGCAGGCGCCCGATTCCCCCAGCTCCTCCATGGCTCGGGTGTACTCGTCCCACACCTGGTCGATGTCCCGTACCGTCCATTCGGCCATGACCAGCGGATCGTTCAGCACGTCAAACCGCCACGCCCCGAGCCAGTGCACCGAACCCAACAGCACGTCAAAGGGGTAGTCGGCCAGGAGCCCGGCCACCTCGTCCATCCGACCCTCGTAGTAGTCGACCTCCATGCCCAAAACGACCGGGAGCCCCTCGGCCTTCACCGCCTCGACCACTTCGACGTAGGTGTCCAGGTCGACGTGGGCGTGATGGTCCCAATAGGCGGCCATGCCCGGGCGGAGGGCCTCACCGGGCAGGTCATCCCAGAACCCGTGCAGCAATTTGTCCGCCTGGACGAACCGGAACAGGTGCTCGGTCAGGGCGATCTCGGTCACGCCGGCAGCAACCGCGGTCTCGCAGTAGCTGGCCACCTGCTCCACGGTGGCTTCGGCCTCACGCTGGGTGTGGGGCCAGAGATGCAGGTGGTAATCGAGCACCAAGGGGTCCTTTCAGTTCGCCGTCTGAGTCGGGTGCGACATGGTCCGGCGACAGACCTCAGTCGGCCCGGCGGATGAGGGTCACGCCGTCGCGGACCGTGGTCTGCACGGCCACGACCCGGGGATCGTCGGCCACCCGCTCGTTGAAGGCCCGAAGGGCTTCGGTCGCCACCGAGGTGTCGCTCGGGTCGACCACCTGCCCGTGCCACAAGGTGTTGTCGGCCAGGATCAGACCACGCGGGGCCAGCTTGGGCAGGACGGCCTCGAAGTAGTCCAGGTACCCGGGCTTGTCGGCGTCGATGAACACCAGGTCGAAGGGCCCGGGCAGATCGGCGATGGACTCCATGGCCGGCCCCACCAGCACATCGATGCTGCCGGCGTAGGGGCTGGCAGCGATGTGCCGTTGGGCCACTTCGGCGTGGGTCGGATCGAGCTCACAGGTGACGATCTTGCCCCCCGGGGCCAGCCCGGCGGCCATGGACAGTGACGAATACCCGGTGAACGTGCCGATCTCCAGGATCCGGGTGGCACCGGTGGCGAACACCAACAGTTCCAGGAACCGACCCTCCAGGTTGCCCACCATCATGCCCGGCGAGGACAGGTTGGACCGGGTGTACTCGGCCACCTCGTGCAGGTAGGCCGGGGTGGGGGTGGTGTGGGCGGCGGCGTAGGCCTCGATGGCTGGATCGACGATGTCGGTCATGCGTGCATCGTACGGCAGCCGATCGGTGGGGCCGCCCGAACCGGGCCCAAGCTAGGACCAGATCTGCTCGCCCAGCCGCACCAGGCCGGCCAGATCGTAGATGTCGGTGTCGAAGAAGGGGACCGTGGCCAGCACCTCGGGCGCGGTGGCCAGGTGGGCCCGCTCCTCGCCCTCCCGGATGGCCACGATCCGGAAGTTGAGGAAGCTCTCGGCCACCTCGACCAGCACCCGCCGGAGGTTGTCCTCGTCGCCCAGCGCCTGGTCGCCCGGCTCGGCGGCCGAAGCCAGCTCGGCGGCCAGCTCAGGGGCACGTTCTTTCATCGTCTCGGCCGCGGTGGCGGCCCCGGGGTCCCGGAGATAGCCCGGCAGCACCTTGTTCAGGACGATGGCCCCGAGATGGAGACGGCGGTCGGTGAGCTCATGGGCGAAGAACTCGGCCTCCCGGAGGGGCACGGCCTCGAGGGTGGAGACCACCATGAACGTGGTGCGGCGGTCGGACAGGAGGCGGCCGACTGCCTCGGCCCGATCCACGAACCCGTCGTACATGGACTGGAAGAGGATGAAGAACTCGGAGATGTCGGCCAGGAACTGCGTGCCCAGAATCCGGTCGGCGATTTGGTAAAAGGGCTTCGTCGCCGCATTGACCAGCTTGGACCGGTAGGGAACGATCAGCCACCGCAGCAGCCGGGAGGAGAAGAAATCGGCCAGCCGCTGCGGGGCGTCCAGGAAATCGAGGGCGTTGCGGGTGGGCGGGGTGTCCACGATGATCAGGTCGTAGTCCCCCTCGGAATGGATCTCGTAGAGCCGCTCCATGGCGATGTAGTCATGGCTCTGGACGAACCGTCCGGAGATGTTCTGGTACAGCGGATTGGCCAGGATCTCGTCCCTGGTCTGGGGGTCAGGGGCGTGGCGGCGGATCAAGGCGTCCCACGACTCCTTGGTGTCGAGCATGGCCGCCCACAGTTCTCCCCGGGGCTTGAGCCCGGCCGCCCGGAACGTCTCGTCGGGTACCCGACGCTCGGCGTTGCCGATCCCCTCCAGGCCCAGGGCATTGGCCAGGCGCTTGGCCGGGTCGACCGTGAGGACCAGGACCTTCCCGCCCTGTCGCACCGCGGCCATGACCCCGGCGGCCGCCGCCGTGGTGGTCTTGCCCACGCCGCCGGGACCACAGGCGATCACGATCTCCTTGGCCGCCAGCAGCCCGTCGATCGATCCGGACTTCGCCGCCCCGCCGGACAGCCCCTCCTCCCGTCTGGGATCGGGCCCGATCCGGGGACCGGCCGATGCCCTCCCCGCCGGAGCGGACTTCGTGGCCGCCTTCTTGGTCGCCGCTGCCTTCTTGGGCGCACCCTTCTTCGCCCCGGCCTTCTTGGTGGTCGCCGCGTTGGTGGCGGCCTTCTTCGTGGCTGCCTTCTTCGGTGCTGCGGCCGACGATGACACTGCCGTCGTGGTTGTCGGCGGGGAGGGTTCCCCGTGTGGTTCTTCGATCAACCCGTCCTCGTCCATCAGAAGCCCAGCTCCTCGCCCAGCGAGGCCGACACCTGCTTCGTGGTTCGCAAGCCATGCGATCGGGTGAACAGGTAGGGCAGGTACAGCATGGGCACCGATGGGTCGATACCGGCGCGCAACCGCTCCAGATGGGTGGCCCGGGTGCGGCGCATGGTCACGGCCAGAGTGGCCGCGTTGAGCACCTTCCCGGGGTCACCGCCCACCAGCCGGCCCAGCTCCTCGGTGGGGCTGGTCGCGCACAGCGCATCGAACACCGCCTCCTCTTGGCGGCCGAAGAGCTCGGGCAGCACCCGGTTCACCACCACGGCCGACAGCTGGACGGTCGTCTGCAGCCGGACCTGATCGGCCAGCTCGATGGTCTCGTTGACCGGCATCTCCTCGGGCGTGCACACCGCCACCAACCCCGTCTGGACCGGGTCGGAGAGGATCTGCAGCATCCAGTCGGTCTGCGAACGGATGAGGCCCACCTTCACCAGCTCGTTGATGGCTTGGGGGGCGGCCAACTGGCCCACGATGTGGCCCGACGCGGGTGCGTCCACCACCACCAGGTCGTAGTGGCCCTCACGGACCTCGTAACAGAGCTTGCCCACCGTGAGGATCTCCCGGACGCCGGGGGCGGCAGTGGCCACGAAGTCGAATGCCTTGGCCAGCGGGCCGATCCGTCCGACCACGGGGATCCGCAGCTGGAGCTTCAGGTACTCCCGGAGGGACGCCTCGGTGTCCATGGTCATGGCGAACAGGCCGGGCAGGAGCTCCCTCTCTTTGAACCGCGTGGGTTTCGCCTCGTAGAACCCGGCAACGTCGCCCTTGGCGTCCACCTCGCAGATGAGAACGCGCTTACCCCGTTGCGAGGCCAGGAGGGCCAGTGCGGACGCGACGGTCGTCTTGCCTACGCCGCCTTTGCCCGTGACGAACAGCAACTTCAGGTCGAGGAGGCTCATGTCCGAGTGTGCCGACCAGGGACGGGTTCGGCCGCCGGCTCGGGCATCGGGGCCATCGAGCGCACCACCTGAGGTCTCAGGAGATCCCGAAACCGACCCGTCGCTCGGTCGACGGAGCATCCACTTCGACGTATGCCACCTTGGCCGATGGCACGCCCACCCGGCGGCCCTTGCGGTCGGTCAGCCACAGGATGCTGCCCTCGCCGGACAGAACCTCTTCGATGTCGGCCAGGACCTTGTCACGATCTGTGTCCTCGGCCAACTCGACGTCGAGTTCCTTGACCGACTGGACAATCCCGATACGCACGTCCACCTGGCACGCTCCTCTCAGAAGGACGCCGGCAGCTCTGCCGGCTGCCACCGACGATACAAGGTCCGAGACAGCACCTGTCCCCGTGCCCCCTTGGTCACACCGCTGCGCCACACTGGAGGTCATGTTGGGTGACACCGAACCAGAAGGCGGGACCGAACGGAACCGCCGGTGGGCCT
>DASZLD010000100.1:0-17956 GCA_035552655.1 Acidimicrobiales bacterium | reverse complement strand
CGTCGGCCACGAGGGCCACGGCCCGTGCGTGAGCGAGCATGTGCGCCACTTCCGGTGGGGCCAGGCGGGGGTCGATGGGTACCGCAGCCGCTCCGACCTTGTGGGTGGCGGCATAGGCGATGACCCAGCGGAGGGCATTGACACCGTTCAGGCGGATGGCCACCCGATCGCCGTGGCCCACGCCCGCGGCGACCAGGCCGCGGGCCAAGCGGTTGGATTGGGCCTCCCACTGGCCGAACGTCAAGTGCCCGCCATCGACGACTCGATAGCCCACCTCGTCCGGGTAGAGCTCGGCCATGCTGGCCAGTTGCGCAACCTGCGCGCTGCTCGGGCTTGGCGTCGAACCACTCATCTGCGGATGTCCCCTCTTCAAGCGATACCCGGCACGCCGGCCCAGGGCCGCGGTACCGTCGTCTCCGCAGTACATCATGGACCCTGGGGCCAACCTAAAACAGATTTTCCCAACGGAGGAGTCATGCATGCCCACTGGTGCTGAATTCGGCGGCCGGATCGGAGACGATTGGCATGATTCGGAGCCCTGGTGGCCACCGGTCCCCCATCCTCCCGAGGGTGCTCCCAATGTGGTGCTGGTAGTGCTGGACGACGTCGGCTTCGCCCAACTGGGTTGCTACGGCTCGGACATGGCCACACCGGTCATGGACGGATTGGCCGACCGGGGCATCCGGCTGGCCAACTTCCACACCACCGCGCTGTGCTCGCCCACCCGAGCCTGCCTGCTCACCGGGCGCAACCACCATCGCAACGGCATGGGGCGGGTGGCCGATCTGGCCGTCGGCTTCCCGGGCTACTGGGGTAGGCCACCCAAGGAGAACGGGTTCCTGGGCGAGATCCTCCGGGACCGGGGCTATGCCAGCTACGCCGTGGGCAAATGGCACCTCACGCCCGAAGACGAGACCCATATGGCCGCGCCCCGTTCCACCTGGCCGTTGGGCCGGGGCTTCGACCGCTGGTACGGGTTCCACGGGGGCGAGACCCACCAGTTCGTCCCCGCCCTCTACCACGACAATCACGCCGTTCATCCGGCCCGGTCGGTGGCCGACGGCTATCACCTGAGCGAGGACCTGGCCGACCGGGCCATCGAGTTCGTCACCGACTTGCGGGCCGTCGATGCCGACCAGCCCTTCTTTCTCTACTTCGCCACCGGCGCCTGTCATTCGCCCCACCATGCGCCGAGCGAGTGGATCGATCGGTACGCCGGAGCCTTCGACCAGGGATGGGACGTCTGGCGCCAGCGCACCCTGGACCGCCAGCTGGAGCTCGGGATCGTCCCTGCGGGAACCGTCCTCAGTCCCCGGCCGCCGTGGGTGCCGGCCTGGGAGACGCTCGACGACACAGAACGGGCTGTGGCCGCTCGGTTCATGGAGTGCTTCGCCGGCTTCCTGTCCCATGCCGACCACCAGCTCGGTCGGGTGATCGCCATGATCGAAGACCTGGGTGAGCTGGACGACACCGTGATCATGGTGGTGTCGGACAACGGGGCCAGCGCCGAAGGCGGTCCCGAGGGCTCCATCAACGACGTGCGCCTCTCCAACCTCGACCCGGCGGGAACGGCGGAGATGTACGACCGCATTGGAGAGATCGGCGGTCCCTCCAGCCACAACAACTACCCGTGGGGTTGGACCATGGCCGGCAACACCCCGTTCAAGCGCTGGAAGCGCGAGGTCCATCAGGGCGGGGTGGCCGATCCCTGCATCGTCAGCTGGCCGGCCCGGTTGTCAGCCGCCGCCGGAGGGATCCGGCACCAGTTCGCCCATGCCGTCGACGTGCTCCCGACCGTGCTGGAGCTGGCCGGCGTCTCGGCGCCCGAAGTGATCGACTTTGTGCCCCAGTCGCACATCGACGGGACCAGCTTCGGCTATCTGCTCGGTGCCGACGGCGCCACCGCGCCCGAGCAACACCACACCCAGCACTTCGAGATGTTCGGGTCCCGGGCCATCTACCACCGCGGCTGGAAGGCCGTCACCTTTCATCCCGTGGGCCCCCTCTACGGCGACGGGCTGGATCCCAATGCCCCCTTCGAGGACGACGGGTGGGAGCTCTACCACGTGGCCGAGGACCTCTCCGAGTCACGCGACCTGGCCGGTGAGGAGCCGGACCGGGTGGCCGAGCTGGTGGCGTTGTGGTGGGGCGAGGCGCGTCGCAACCAGGTGCTCCCGTTGGACAACCGGGTGCTGTGGACCCTGGCCCACCCCAAACCCGACCACCGACGGCCCCGCGATCGGTTCCGGTACTTTCCCGGTGGCGCCCCGGTGCCCGAACAGGTGGCGGCCAATGTCCGGAACCGTTCCCATGCCGCCACCGTCGACGTCAACATTCCTGACGGTGTCGTCCCCGAAGGGGTGCTGCTGGCCCTGGGGTGTGCCCTGGGCGGCTGGTCGTTCCACGTGTTCGAAGGGCGGCTCCGCTACGTGCACAACCTGTACGGGAAGGAGCACCACATCGTGGCGGCCGATAGCCCGCTCCCGTCAGGCGATCACTCCTTGTCCTTCGAGTTCCACAAGGACGAGGGACTGGGTGGGGACGTGCGGCTGGCCTGCGATGGCGAGACGGTGGCCGAAGGCACACTGTCCCGGTTCACGCCGTCGGGCTTCAACGGCGTCGGGGTCGGTCTCACCTGTGGCTATGAATGGGGACCGGCGGTGGGACCGGGCTACCAGGCGCCCTATCGGTTCACCGGGCTGATCACCAAGGCCATGGTGGAGACCACGGGACCGATCGTGCGCGACCAGCTGGCCGAGCTGGCCGCCATCCTGGCCGAACAATGATCCCGGTCTTCAGCCCCTCATTGGCGGCCCACATGGCGGGGCGGGTGGCGACGATCCGGTCACCGGCCGAAATGCGTCATTGCCCCGTTGGCGTCGACGATCCCGTAGCCGTTCCCGTCGGGTGAGCTGATCAGGCCCACGGTGGGGACCTTCGACCCGGTACCGCCGGTGGACCCGAAGAACCCGGCGTCACCGAAGCTGAACACGCCCCCGTCGGAGGCCACCAACCAGTAGCCCTGGCCGTCGGGGGTGGCCGCCATGCCCACCACCGGCTTGTTCAGGGGCTGGCCTCCCTGGGACCCGAAGAACCCGGCGTCACCGAAGCTGAACACGCCCCCGTCGGAGGCCACCAACCAGTAGCCCTGGCCGTCGGGGGTGGCCGCCATGCCCACCACCGGCTTGTTCAGGGGCTGGCCCACCAGTGAGCCATGGAAGACAGCACTCCCGTAGGTCGCCACCGACCCGTCGGCTCCACTGATCCAGTAGCCGGTCCCATCGGGTGTGGCCGCCAGGCGGGCTCCGGCGACGGTGCTGTGGGCCGGACTGCCTTGGATGCCCCACAACCAGGTATCGGCCAGCTTGCCGGTGGTCGATGGATCACCGCCGAACATGAGCAATTGGCTGGTGGCCGCGTCGTAGGTGAGCGGAGCGGAGTAGCGGGCCGGCGGGCTCACCGCGGGTGACAGTTGCGCCCAGGTCGAGCCGTCCCACTCCCACGTGTCTCCCAGATGGTTGTCGCCATCGGAACCCCCGAACAGCATCAGCTGGCCCGTGTTCGGGTCGTCGGCCATCGATGCCGAATCGCGGATGGGCGGGCTTACCGCCGGTGACAACTGGGCCCAGGTCGAGCCGGTCCATTCCCAGGTATCTCCGAGATAGCTCGAGCCGTCCGATCCGCCGAACAGGATCAGGTCACTGCTGCTCCGGCTGCGGTCGTAGGCCAATGAGGCGAACGCTCGGGGCGACGGACTGGCCGCCGGCGACAGTTGGGTCCAGGTCGAGCCGGACCACGTCCACGTATCGCCCAGCGGGTTTCCGTCCGTGCCCAGGCCGCCGAAGAGCACGAGCTGCCCGGTGGTCTGGTCATAGGCCATCGAGGCAAACGCCCGCGCCGCCGGACTGGCGGACGGCGTTTGTTGCACCCAAGTGGTCCCGGTCCACACCCAGGTGTCACCGAGCGGACCGTCGGTGCTCGACCCGCCGAACAGCACCATCTGCCCGGTCGACTGGTCATAGGCCATGGCCGCGTAGTTGCGGGCCGATGGGCTGGCGCTGGGGGCCGACTGGTTCCAGTTGATGCCGTCCCACGTCCACGTGTCGGCGAAGTTGCCGGTCTCGCTCCGTCCGCCGAACAACAGCAGCTGCCCGGTGCCCGAGTCGTAGGCGATGGCGGCCGAATCTCGTGGGGCTGGGCTGGCGGCCGGGAACAGCTGGTACCAGGAGGGCATCGACGTGCTCGACGGCTGCGACGCCTCGGCCACGCCGGCCAGTGCCGGTGCAACTCCGGCCATGACCACCAGGGACACAGCCAGGGCGAAGGCCCCGGAGGCACCGGCTCGCATCCAACGGGCCCCACGGCTGCATCGAACGCCAAACCCCGTCATGAACCCTCCCCCTCACTGTGCTTGCCTGTGGCCTCGTGGCGCCGGTCGGCGTGCCCTCACGGTACAAGAGCAGCGGATCCTTGCCCAGGCCACGCCAGGTTGGCCGCTCATCGTGAACAGCCCGACGTTGTCGGTGTCCATCCACCCAGGCTCCCGCCGGGAAACGGGCGAACTGGTCAAAGAGCGAGGTGGCGCTCCGTTTTTGTCCTGTCCGGCCCGGTAAACTTCTCGGATGAATCCCGTGCTGGAGGTGGCCGACCTTCGTACCGAATTCCGAATGCGCCACGCCACGGTGGTGGCCGTCGAGGGAGTGTCCTTCCAGGTCGGCGAAGGTGAGTGCGTCGGCATCGTGGGGGAATCGGGTTGCGGCAAGAGCACGACCGCCTTCTCGATCATGCGGTTGCTGCCCGAGAACGGCCACGTCACCGGTGGGCAGGTGACCCTGCTGGGCCGGGACCTGTCGACCCTCGATGAACGGGCCATGCGCTCCGTACGGGGTAACGAGGTGGCGCTCATTCCCCAGGACCCACTGACATCGCTCAACCCGACCATGACCATCGGACGGCAGATCGCCGAGGCAGTCCGTCTCCATCGCGACGTCACCACTCGGCAGGCCCGGGCCCGGGCGCTGGAAGTGCTCGACCTGGTGGACATGCCCCAACCGGCGGAACGGCTCGATCACTATCCCCATGAACTGTCGGGGGGTCTACGCCAGCGGGTCATGATCGCCATGGCCCTGGCCTGTGAGCCGAAGCTGCTCATTGCCGATGAACCGACCACGGCCCTCGACGTCACCATCCAGGCCCAGATCCTCGACCTGCTCGACGATCTGCGGCAACGGCTCAAGATGGGCGTGGTGCTCATCACCCACGACATGGGCGTGATCGCCGGCCGTACCGATCGGGTCATCGTCATGTATGCGGGGAAGGTGGCCGAAGAGGCCGACACCGGCCAGCTGTTCCGACGCATGCGACACCCCTACACCGAAGCGCTTCTGGCCTCGGTGCCCAAGATCGACCAGGACCCCAACGAGCGCCTGCTCACCATCCCCGGGCTGCCACCCGATCTCTCGGTGCCCCACTCCAACTGTCGGTTCTCACCCCGATGCCAATACGCCACCGACCGGTGTCGTGAGGAGGAGCCCGAGCTGGTCGAGATCGACCTGGGCGCCACCCGGAGGCAGCGATTCGCCTGCTTCCATCCCGTCAGTGACTCGCCGCCTGCCGCTCCGGCCGCCCCGAGAGCTCCATCCCGCTCGCAGCCCGATGGCGGCCCTCCCCCACCGAGCTCTCGTCCCGAGATTCTTCGGGTCGAGCATCTGGTCAAGGAATTCCCGGTGCGGGGCAAGGGTGCGTTCCGGCGGAGCATCGGCAGCGTCAAGGCCGTGACCGATGTCACGTTCTCCGTGGGCCAGGGCGAGACGTTCGGCCTGGTCGGTGAGTCCGGGTGTGGCAAGACCACGATCGGGCGGTCGATCGTGTCGCTCGAGCACCCGAACTCCGGGAGCGTGTGGTTCGAAGGCCATGACCTGGCCACCATGCCCAGAGGCCAGCTCCGAAAGGCACGCCGGGACCTCCAGCTCATGTTCCAGGATCCCTACGCTTCCCTCGATCCTCGGATGCGGGTCGGATCCATCATCAGGGAGCCCCTCGACATCCAGGGGATCGGGTCGGCGACAGCTCGCCGGGAACGAGTCCGGGATCTGCTGGCCGAGGCCGGTCTGAACCCCGATGCGGTCGGTCGCTATCCCCATGAGTTCTCCGGAGGCCAACGCCAGCGGATCGGCCTGGCCCGCGCTCTGGCCTTGGAACCCAAGCTCATCGTGGCCGACGAGCCCGTGTCGGCCCTCGACGTGTCGATCCAGGCGCAGATTCTCAACTTGATGAAGGACCTGCAGCAGCGACGGGGACTGACCCTGGTCATGATCTCCCACGATCTGGCCGTGATCCGCTATATGGCCGACACCATCGGGGTCATGTACCTGGGAAAGCTGGTCGAGGTCGGACCGGCCGAACGGGTGTACGGCCATGCTGCTCATCCGTACACCCAGGGACTGCTCGACGCCGTTCCCGCGGCCGAGGTGCCGGACGTTCCCGTCGAACGCGAGGTGAAGGTCCGAGGCGAACTGCCATCGGCCATCGAGCCGCCCACCGGCTGTCGGTTTCGCACCCGTTGCCCCCTGGCCGATGAGATCTGTGCAGAGATCGAACCGCCGCTCACCGACTTCGGGCATGGGCAGATGGCGGCCTGCCACCATCCCTTGCAGGCTCCGGCGGCGATGTCGGGCGCAATCGCCGGCTCAGCGTCGCTGTAGGCGCACCTCGAGCGAGTCCCGGAGGGCATCGCCCACAAAGTTGAAGGCGACGACCACCAACACGATGCACAGGCCGGCCGGATAGATCTGCCACCACCACCCGTTTGGGGCCGCATTGGCCCCGTTGGAGAGCATGGTGCCCCAGTCGGTCTGGGGAGAAGGTACGCCGAATCCGAGGTAGCCCAGCGCGGCGAGCAGGAGAATCGAGTCAGCCACCTGGAAGGTGGCGAACACGACGATGGTGCCGATGGCATTGGGAATGATGTGCCGGCCCACGATGCGCTTCCGGCTTCCACCCGCCACCCGCACGGCCTGCACGTATTCGCGCGTCCGCAAGGACAGGGTCTCCCCTCGGATGAGCCGTGCCGGTATGAGCCAGCTCACAAAGGCAATCACGATGATGAGGAGCGTCGTCGACGTGTGCTGGAAGATGGTCACCAGCGAGATGAGCAGGAAGATCACCGGAATGGAGAGGAAGACGTCGACAATCCTCATGAACACCGAGTCGAGCCAGCCGCCGAAGAACCCCGAGACGGCGCCATAGATCACACCCACGATGGCGGCCACCGCGGCGGAGGCAAAGCCCACGATGAGCGAGGTCTGGCCGCCGTACATCAGCCGGCCCAGGATGTCGAACCCGGTGCCGTCCGTCCCCAATGGTCGGCCTGGTCCCGGTGGCGCGTTGAGAGCGGAGTTGGCGCTCTGCAACAGCGCCTGCTGGTTCGTCTGATTGGTGTGGTACACGAGGGGGCCGATGAAGCAGAAGAGGATCATGAACACGATGACGAACAAGCCCACCACGGCCAGCTTGTTCTCGACGAACACCCGAAGAATCTGGATGCCGAGCCCTCCGCCACCGCCGGCTTCGCCCCCTTCGGCCAGTGCCTCCTCCGGGGACAAGGCCTCGAACCCGAGAGGTATGGGGGTGGTCTGAGCGTCGACGCCGAAGACCCGGTCGGCGCCCAGTGGTTCGGGGGTGGCCATGTCAGAGGGTCCCGAACCTGATCCGGGGATCGGCCACTGCATAGAGCACGTCCGCTACCAGTGAACCGACCACCGTGGCCACGGTGGCCACCAACGTGGTTCCCAGCACCAGCGGAACGTCGTTGTTGCCCGCGGCGTAGACGGTCAGCTGGCCCATGCCGGGATAGTTGAAAACCGTCTCGGTTATAACCGCTCCACTGACGATGGCCGGCAACGACAGACCGATCAGGGTGAGAATGGGGATCAGGGCATTGCGGAGGGCGTGCCCGTAGAGCACTCGCCGCTGGGACGCTCCCTTGGCCCGGGCCGTGCGGATGTAGTCCTCAGTCAGCGCGTCCATCATGGACGATCGCATGTATCGGCTGAATGAGGCCACGGTGACGGCGGACAGCGTGATTACCGGGAGCACGAACGCGCTGGGATCGGTGAAGACGGCCCACGCTGACGCGGTGGTCGGGGGCGAGACCGGCAACCACTTCAGGTCGAAGCCGAACCAGATGATGAGCAGGGTTCCGAGCAAGAAGGGGGGCATGGCGTAGAGGACGAAGGACAAGCCGGTCAGGGAGTAGTCGCTCGGGCGGTTCCTGCGCACCACCTGGAGAATGCCCAAGGGCACGGCGATGAGGAGGGAGAGGACCGTCGCCGTGCCCACCAGGACCAACGTCTTGGGGAGGCGTTGGGCTATGACCTGGGTGACCCCCTCGTTGAACTTGTAGGAGTACCCGAGGTCGGGATGCCAGATGGGCCAGATCAGACCCTTGAGATAGTGGCCGAACTGGACGATCACCGGGGCGTTGAACCCATTGAGCCGGTTGAAACGAACGCAATTGCTGATGGTCGCCTTGGGGCCCAATACCGCCTTGCACTCGCCGCCGGGAATGATCTGGCTCAGGAGGAAGACGATCAGGACGACGCCGACGACTACGATCACGGCCTGGAACAGACGGCGGAGCAGGAATCCGTACACGGGGCGACCGGCCTACGTCGCCATACCGGCCAGCAGCCGGCTCCCGCAGTTTCGACGGGATCGGTTGGTCGCCGGGTCGGGTGCGGGCTGGCCGACTCCATGAGGACGGCCCTCCTCACGGAGGCGGCGAATCCTGAACATCCATTCCACGTCGACGACTACTGGGATAGTCGCCAATCCTCGGGCGTGATCTGTTGGAGCACATTGACCGGCGTCGCCCCGTGGAGGTTCTTGCTGATCTCGTCGATGGGGTTGGTGTAGTTGGGCTGGTAGACCACCGGCAGCTGCTTGGCCAAATAGTTCTCGTACTCGCTCAGGCTCACATTGGTGACATTGGTCGCCTTGATGTTGGCATCGTTGGTCGGGTCCGAATAGTTCCCCGAGTTGGAGCCGGCTCCGCTCTGGAAGATCTCTTCCCCACTGGGGTAGTAGTCAGGGGCGAAGATCCAGCCCGCTCCCCAGTTCTCGAGCTCCCAGCTGCAGCCACTGGGGCACGGCGTGGCCGTTCCGATCACCGAGTCGAACGAAGCCGACGTGAGCGAGATATTGATGCCGGCCTGGGCCCAGCTCGACTTCTCCGCGTTCATGGTTTCGGACACGATGGTCTGACCGGTGGCGTACTGCAGGGTGAACGCCAGCTTGGCGCCCTCAGGAATGGTCTTGCCGTTGGCTGCACCGCACTCGTTACTGCCCGATCCCGGCCGCACGCAGGTGTCGGTGCCGTTGGGCACTACCTTCCAGCCGTGTTCGGTGAGCACGGTCTTGGCCTTGTCCACGTTGTAGGGATAGGGGTCGGACTTCTCCACGTTCGATGAGAACGAGTTGGGGGGATCCACCGGGACGGGACCGTAGGTGGGGACGCCATAACCGTGGTTCAGCTTGTTGATGTACAGCGACTGGTCCACCAGGTACTGCATGGCTTGTCGGAAGTAGAGCTGGCTGAATATCGTTCCCGCATTTCCGTCGTCACCGGTGGAGTCGTAGTTGTACGGGAAGTAGTTGATGGCCCAGCCGTTCAACGGAACCAGGTTGAAGTCGGACAACCGACCGTTGTTGGGACCCGCTTGTTGTGGGTTGCTGGTCGAGCCGGTGATGTCCTGAGATGGCAGATACCCGTAGGTCAGCTTCCCCCCGGCCAGGGCATTGAACTCAGCCGTGTCCGACGTGAACGGCACCTCGACGAACTTGCTGAGCGTCGGCTTGGTCGGGCCCGAGTACGTGGGGTTGGGCTCCATGGTGACATTGCCGGTGGGATCGAAGTGGGTGAGGTGCCAGGGCCCGTCGACCACCTGCCACAACGGGTTGGTGGCGTACGTGGGTAGCGAGTTGTTGGACGCCTTCGGGTTGCTCGGGTCGTAGCCGGCCTGTTGGGACAGGAACGTGTAGACAGCCGCGCACTGCGTATCCACGGTTCCGTACTGGCCGCCGGAGCATCCCCCCGATCCAGGTGCAGCCGATGCGGACGTCTTGTCCCAGGCCAGCGGCATGGGGGTCAGCTGCGAAAGCTGGTTGTAGGTGTACCAGTAGTCGTTGTACGGCCCCGTGAGGGTGAAGGTGAGCTGGGTCGGACTATCGATGACCACGTTCTGGACGTTGTCAGGAATGCTGTTGGTGGCATATGCGGCCCAGTTCGCTTTTTCCGAGTGCAGCATGTTCATCCAGAACATCACGTCCTGGGCCGACACCGTCTCTCCGTTCGACCATTTGTAGTCCTTGAGGTTGATGGTGATCGTGGTGCCGTT
This sequence comes from Acidimicrobiales bacterium, assembly GCA_035552655.1. GTDB lineage: Bacteria > Actinomycetota > Acidimicrobiia > Acidimicrobiales > RAAP-2 > DASXMT01. Next base: position 7,559 of record DASZLD010000100.1, on the reverse strand, counting down.
GTTGCTGTACACGGGCTTGTCAGCCAACGACAAGGAGAGGTTCAGGTTGGGAGTCGTGCCTTCGCCGAACCAGTAGAGCGGCCGGTACATCAGGTACTGGAATTGGTTGATGTTGTAGACGCTGAAGAAGGCCAGGCTCATGAAGGGAAAGATGTAGTCGGGCGGAGCCTGTGACTGCTCGGCGAAGGTGGCCGTCCCCCCCGAGGTGGCGTTGGCCGCCGTGGGCGAAGCGACAACGGCCAGACTCAACAGCGTCATGACACCGAGCCCGGTGCGTACGCTTCGGCGCAGGAATCTGCGTCCAAACACTCCGAATCGTCCCATGCCGACCACCCTCCTGGTTATCGCGGGCTCTGCGGAACTGACGCGTCCTGCGTTCCGCTCGCTCACGGTTACCGGAAAGCAACGGATTGGTTTCGCTCAGATCACTGCCGGAAAGAAGTTGTTTACCCTCCGTTCACACGGAGCGCGTCAAGGGCCACAGAATGATTCGGATCGGGTCACATTGTGTGCTTTTGCGATCACCGAATACGTCAGTGGTCCCGTCGCTACGGTTTGTGGTCGGCCATCACCCGGGAGACGAGGGCGACGAACTCATCGACGTCCTGCTCGGTCGTGTCGAACGACGTCATCCACCGCACCACCCCTGAGGGCGGATCCCAGACATAGAACGGATAGTGGCGCTGCAATTCCTCGGTCACGGCGCCGGGAAGTGAGGCGAAGACACCGTTGGCCTCGATCGGGTAGGTAATGGTCACTCCCGGTATCGGGGCCACACCGGCGGCCAGCCGCCCAGCCATCTCGTTGGCATGGGAGGCGTTGTCCCGCCACAGCTCGTCGGACAGGAGCGCTCTGAACTGAGCAGCCACGAATCGCATCTTCGACGCCAGCTGCATGGATTGTTTGCGGATGAAGCGAAGGGACGAGTGGGCATCCGGGTGAAAGGAGACCACGGCCTCGGCCCCCATGGCGCCGTTCTTGGTCGCCCCATAGGACAGGACGTCGACGCCACTGCCCGAACCGAAAGCCCCCAGCCCCACCCCCAGATGGGCGGCCGCATTCGACAGTCGTGCCCCATCGACGTGCAACCACATGTCCAACTGGTGGACCCGCCGGGCCAGCGCAGCCACTTCGGCCTCGGTGTAGCACGTGCCGAGCTCGGTGGACTGGGTGATCGACACCACCCGCGGCTGGACGTGGTGCTCGTCCCCCACCCCAATGACGGCCGCGTCCACCAGGTCCGGAGTGAGCTTCCCGTTCACGGTGGGGACGGCGATGAGCTTGCTGCCCAGGAATCGCTCAGGTGCCCCGCACTCGTCCACGTTGATGTGGGCGCTCTCGGCGCAGATGACGGCCTCGAACGGGCGCAGGAGCGATTGGAGGCCCACCACGTTGGCGCCTGTTCCGTTGAAGGTGAAGAAGACCTCTGCATCCTCCCCGAAATGCTGCCGGAAGAGCTCGGTGGCCTCGGCGGTCACCGGGTCGGCACCGTAGGAGGGGGCATGGCCGACGTTGGCGTCGGAGATGGCGGCCAGGACCAAAGGATGGATGCCGGCGCAGTTGTCGCTGGCGAACGTCCGTGCGGTTTGGGTCATGGGGTGAACGCTCGGCTGTCATCGTCATCAATGGCTCGGTCGGGGTCCCCCGGCTCGGTGCGTCCGGCACCGATCGCATGCGAGTGCACAGCGTAGTGGCCTCGACGGCTCCCGCCTCCGATCCACTGACCGGCGAGCACGAGGGGCGGGGCAGCCAGCACGACGAGGCACACCTCGAACGGCGCCCGGAAACGGACCGTTCCATAGAACACAGCGGCCACAACAGTAATGATCCCGGCCGGAACGAGCAGGAACCACTGGGGAATGCGGCGACGGCGAAACAGCACGATGCCGGCGACGCCCAGGGGTAGCAGCGCGTAGTAGAAACCCAGTCCGGCCAAGGATGCCGGGACGGGGCGGCCCTCGTTGACGTCGGCGTTGGCCATCTGGATGGGTTGATAGAAGTCCCACACCCGACCGACTCGGGCCAGGACCACCACCGGTATTCGGCCGGTGTGGTGCTCGGCGTACTGGACGGCCGCGTGCTGGGCCTTCGCCGCTTCCACCGACTCATCGCCGTGGGCCGGAGCGGTAAAGGAGCAGCTCAGGCTCCAGGAGCCCAGCTGGGGCCCGGCATATGTCTGGGGGCAGTTGGCGCCGAGCAGCGCGTAACCGTCTCCGGTGGAGATGTAGGTCGCGTCGGTGAAGGTGGCCAGGTTCCGTCCCACCCACGGCGCCACCACGAACAGGGAGCACAGGATGCCCACGGCCATCAGGCCGAACCGGCGACGGAGGGACACCGATCGGGCCAACAGCGCCGCCGGCACCAGGAGGAAGGGCACGAACAACAACAGCTCTGCCCGGACCAGCGCCTCGGCGCCACAGGCCGCTCCCAGTAGAGCGGCCATGAGCACGGTCGGAGATCGGATGAGGCGCACCACGGCCAACAGGATCAGGGCCATGAACAGCATGGCCGGCGCCTCCGACATGACGATGCCGCTCGGGATCCAGAAGTTGGGAGCGACCGCGGCCAGCCCTGCTGCCACCAGGCCAACCCACGGACCAGCCACGGAACGGCCCACCAGGCCCACGCACAGGACCGCACCCGTCCCCAGCACGGCCATGACCAGCCGCTGAAATGTCGTCCCGGCGTGGAGCCCGATGAGGAAGTTGACCGAGCCGGCCAGGATCGAAGTGAGGGGTGGATGGGCCGCGCTAGGAGCGTTGGTGAAGGGCAGGGCGAAGAAGTGCCCCAGCTTCAGCTCGTTGGCCGTGACCCCGTACCAGAACGAGTCGTAGACCTTGTTGTTCACATGCTGGGCGAAGATGAGGACGTAGCCAACGCGGACGGCCAGCCCCACGGCCACGACGGCGGTCAGAGCCCAGCCGAACCGTCGTCGGCCCATCGATCCCCCGATGGTGGGAGCAGGGGCGACCGAGGCAGGTTCGACGTCGGCTGGGGCCTCGGAGACCACGGTGGTCATGGCTCACGTCCGGCCCGGTGGTCCGGGTATTTCGAGCCTTGGCTCACGGTGGCCCATCGCCAACTAGGAGTACTCGGAAAATGGCCGGGTGCAATCGGCTCAGCGTATATGGGTTCGTGTCCAACTGCCGTCATCCAGCGCCGTCTCCGATCGAGCCGGAGCCGACGAGGCGTCCTGGTGCCGGCGCGGTGCGCCCCGAGTCTCTCATTAGAATCGCTGGGACCAAGGCGACAGACACCGTGAGGTGTCTTGGGAGGAAGTCTCATGGGTGCTTCATTCCAAGCGGATGAGATCGAACATCTTGTCGCCGGACTGGTTGGGGGCATCGACGTCGACGGCGGGCCGACCAACGAGCAGGGGGTTGTGCTGGCGTCGATCGTGTCAGACCTGTGGAAGCGACCGGATCTCCGATTGGATGAGGTTGCGCCCCTCGGCCCGGGCCAGGCCGCTGCCGCGCTCCACCGACCCGGCGCCCGACTTCGCTTCTGCGAGATTCTCATGACCCTGGAGCTCTGTCGACATCCTCAATCCGAGAACCAGGTGAACAGGGTCGAGGCCTACGTGTCGGCCCTGGGGGTGAACGAGGTCGAGCTCGAAGTTATTCGAGAGTCGCTGGAGAAGGGAGCAGACGAGGCATCGAAAGATCTTGAGCGTTTCTACGGGGGGATCCTTCCCGAGATCTCAGAGGTCTCCCTCCGGGACAACTATCTTCGCTTGACCGAACCCGACCATGAGCTGGCCGCGCGGCTGCGGGCGCTTCACGATCTACCCGAAGGGACGCTCGGCAATTCGTACGTCGAGTTCTACCGTCGAAACGACATCACCCTGCCCGGTGATGACATTCATCTACCGGCTCACTACGTCAACCACGACATGAACCACGTGATCACGGGCTACGAACCCACCGCCCCTGGTGAGATCGCCCGGTCGGGCTTTCTGTGGGCGGCCAACGACAGCCGCCGGAACTGGCTCGAGTTCCTGGTCACCATGTCCATCCACGAGTCGGGAGTCCTCAATCACGGGGCTATCCGGGCCAAGGTGTCCACGCTCGACCGCCAGGGAGTTCCCGAATTGTTCGGCGAAGGTCTCGAGCGCGGCTCGCAATGCAATGTGGACCTCAGCCAGGTCGACCACCTGGCCTTGGCCGAGTTGCCCCTCGAGCAGGTGCGCAAACAGTTCAACGTCGTCCCGCTGGCCCACCCCATCGCCTGAGCAGGTCCTGGAGCGGGCTGGCGAAGTCGCGCCGCCTTACGAGTGAGTCCGGGTGGGCTCTCCGTCGAGGATGATGGTCTTCGCCTCGAGGAAGGGCAGGAGGCCATCACGACCACCTTCCCGCCCGATGCCTGATTGCTTGAAGCCACCGAAGGCGATGCCGAAGTCGGTCCGGAACGAGTTCTGGCCGACGGTGCCCGACCGGAGCTGGCGAGCCACTTCATAGGCGCGGTCGACATCATCGGTGAACACCGAGTTGTTGAGGCCGTAGATGGTGTCGTTGGCGATGTCGATGGCGTGCTGCTCGTCGTCGGCGGGGATCACGCTCAGCACCGGCCCGAAGATCTCTTCTTGGGCGATGGTGTGGGCATTATCGACATTGCCGAAGACCGTGGGTTCGATGAACCAGCCTCGGCTGAGGCTGTCCGGTCGATGGCCGCCGGTAGCCAGGGTCGCCCCCTCGTCGATGCCCTTGGCGATGTAGCCCTCGACCCGATCGCGCTGGCGCTCCATGGCCAGGGGTCCCATGCCGCTCTCCGGATCGAAAGCGCTGCCCACCCTGACGTTGGCGAATGACTCGCTCAGCGCATCGACCATGTCGTCGTGACGATCCCGTCCGACCACGATCCGGGTCAGCGACGAGCACACCTGTCCGGTCATCATGCAGGCCCGCCCGGTGATGGCCTTGGCCGCGGTGGTGATGTCGTAGTCGTCGAGCACCACGGCCGCTGACTTGCCACCGAGCTCGAGGGTGACGCGGGCAATGCGCTCGCCACAGAGGGAAGCGATGCGTCGGCCGGCCGCGGTGGAACCGGTGAAGGTGATCTTGTCCACCCGAGGGTCGGTCACCAGCAGTTCGGAGACTTCCCGATCGGCGGTCACCACGTTGATGACCCCCGGTGGGATCCCGATCGCCTCGGCGATCTCGGCAAAGACGTAGGCCTCGCCCGGCGCCTCGGGGGATGCCTTGAGGATCACCGTGCATCCGGCCAGCAGGGCCGGAGCCACCTTGTGGGCGATCAGGCCGATGGGGCCGTTCCACGGGATGATGGCGCCCACCACGCCCACCGGCTCCCGAACCAGGAGGCCGACCTTTCCTCCGCCCGTGGGCGGGTGCCGCTCCTCGAACTCGAAGTCGTCGGCCAGGCTGGCGTAGGTCCGGAAGGGGTTCCCGAACCCGGCGCCACTGGCTTTGGCCATGGAATGAAGGACGCCCATCTGGCCCGACCATATCTCGCTGATCTCGACCCGCCGCTCCTCCAGTGCCGAGGCGATCTTCCGCAGGTAGTCGGCCCGTTCGGCGTGGCTCAGGTGAGGCCAGGGACCGTGGTCGAAGGCCTCCCTGGCGGCACCGACGGCCCTGGACATGTCCTCAGCTTTGGCTTCGGCCACCTGGAACATGACATCTTCGGTACTGGCATTGATCACGTCGATCATGGCCGGGCTCGATGGCTTCACCCATGCACCGCCCACAAAGAAGTGGTCAGGGGCACTGAGGGAAATGGTGGCGGTTTCGGTCAAGCTCATGTCGTTCCTCCTGGGGCTATTGCCCTCATTGTAGGGATGTTTGACTCAGCCGTCCGGGCCCGGGTCGAAACGCCGCATGAGCCCACAGAGCAGGTCGTTTCAGGGTCGATGTGCCTCCGAGGGACTGACCGCGTCGGTGGCGTGTTCGCCGTGCCGCACCAGGGACCCACCCCCGATCACTTCGATCACCACCAGCGTGACGAGGACGGCGATGGCCAGTGTCCAATATTGCGATTCGTTCACCCCGCGCTCGTAGGCGATGAAGATCTCCGTGCAGATGGCAAAGGCGAACCAGAGGAGGCTCAAGAGCAGCAGGCCACGGCGCGCCTGGGCCAGAGCGGACCGGGAACGAGCCCAGCGCAAGGCGGCATACCAGAGGAGCACTGCCGCTGTTCCTTCCCAGACGATAGCGATGGCCAGCAGCACCTGGTTGACCGCCCGCGTGTGAAAGTAGACCTTGGTCGTCATGGCGATATAGGCCAGATTCCCGGATCGGAAGGTCCAGTGCACCCACCCGAATGACTGCATCAGGTCGGTCACGTTCGAGGCGGTGACCACGGTCATGTAGAGCGCCCACCCGGCCAGTAAGAGCGTGCCGGCGACCCGTTCCCACCCCAGACGCCGCGACACGCTGGCAGCCTATCGAGCCGCTCGGGCCCGTGCCCTGCTCGCATGCCGTCGTCCCGTCGTGCTCGGAGGGAGCCGTGCAGAGCTCGACGGCCGAAACCGTCAACGTGATTGGGCTGGACCTTCTGTGTCCCAGAGGCTCGACAAATTGACCACGATCGATTCCTGGCTGCTGCGAGCCAGGACCACCACCGCCTCCTCCTCCGAAGACGGGTTCTCTTCTCGGTGCGGTACGTAGGGGGGAACGAAGATGTAGTCGCCCGGGGAGGCCTCGATCCGAACTTCGTCATGCCCTTCGGCGAAGATGAACGCCGGGTGGCCGGAGACCACATAGATGCCGGTTTCCGAATCACCGTGATGGTGGTTGGACGAACGCATGCCGGCGGCGACGTGGCTCTCCCCCATCCATACCTTTTGCGACCCGGTCAATCGACCCGATACGGCCTCATACCGCTGCATGCCCGGGCTCTGGGCGGTGTCAGCAGACAGTGCTTCCCTGGGCGTGTGGTGCAGGCGCTGATGCCACGCTTCTGTTCCGGCCGCCAGTGACTCGGCTCGAGCGTCAGGATCTTCGGTTGCTGTCATGTTGGCCCTCCGGGTTGACGGTAACGCATTCGCCAACTGGGCCGAGACGGAACCTAGTGCGCAAAGGTCAAAGGGGTGCCCATGGAGCGCTCCAACCGGCTGAATCCGGGTCCGGTGGTGAAGGTGCGGTCTTCCGCAACTGGGATGATGGGCTTAGCGTGGTACACGTGAGCACATGGGACGGCTTGAAACCTGCTCTTGCGTTGTTACGAGATACGCCCCCCCCAAGCACTCAGGATGTATCCAGATCCCCGGTGGACAAGGGACCGGGTCCCCCCGTTTCACATTTCGTTGGCTGCCTGAGCCGTCGATATCGCCGCTGATCTCCATAAACAGTTCGGCGATGACGTAGACCTGCACGTCGGGTTTCAGGACTACCCGAGCGGGGCCATTCGTGGCCCCGACACGACCAACGTGCGACCCCGATTGCTCCCGGACGAGATTGAGGTGTCTATCGAAGACGGCATCGAGATCAAGTCAGGCCACGACGCCAGTATTGAGATGCACCTGGCCAACCATGGACCCGAGCAGATCGTCTTGCACAATGTTGTCGCGCAAGTGATCGATCCCGAAACGCACCGGGTCATTG
>DASZLD010000099.1:0-2116 GCA_035552655.1 Acidimicrobiales bacterium | reverse complement strand
GGCTTGTGGCCTTCGGGGAAGGCGCGGACCATGTTCTCCTGCACGAACGAGGCCACCAGGCTCCCGTCGGTGGCGAAGACGTTGGCCCGACCGTAGGAGCGACCGCGGCCGGCATAGGGGCTCTCGTGGGCCAGCAGGTACCACTCCCCCGCGTTGATCGGCTCATGGAAAGTCAGGGTGTGGGTGAGCACGCTGGTCGAGAATTCGACATGGGACAACGCCTGCCCGAACCCGGCGTGGGGCCGCATGGCCGTCCCGATGAGGAACCCGTCGGTGGCGTAGGCCATCAGGGCCTGTCCGGTGGTGCCGACATCTCCCGAGCCCGGGAACCTGCTCCACACGAAGAGCTCGGCCGGGCCTACGGCGCTGGGGTCCGAGATGTCGACGTCGTCAACCACCCGGATCTCCCAGAAGTCCTCGTGGGCCGACAAGGGGGAGTCCTCCGGCGCACCCACCGCTGGCGACTCGGAACCGTGGCGGATGAGGTCGGGCTCCACCGCGCTCAACAGGACCAGGGAACGAGTGCACAGCCGGTCGCCTTGCCTGACGGTGACGGTGGCGCTGCCCAGGGCCCGGCCCACGTGCATGGCCTCGACCTCGATGTCGAGGGGCTGATCCAAGGCACCGCCGCGGGCGAACACGGTGTGTACCGACTTCACCTCTTTGGTCGGGTCCACCGTGGCACCGGCCACGATGGTCTGAGCCAGGAGCTGGCCGCCGAAGACCACTCCTCCCGGACCGGATCCGAAGTTCTGGGCCCGAAAGCGGCCCTCGCCGACCGGCTCGAGATCAAGGACCCCCAGCAACTCCGATAGCTCAGCCATGTCTCTCCCTCTCGTCGCGGCGACGCGGTCCGTCGGGCATCCCGACGAACCCCCGTACTCCCCAATGGAACGGGCGCCCGCGGGTGGATCTTGTCACAGGCGGGCCGCCCTCGACCTCCTCGACCTCCCGAGATCTGATCGGGGAAAACGGCTACTGTCGCCGCCACCGTCCACCCGTGGAGGAGACCGGTGCCGCTCGATCCCGATGCAGAGAAGCTTCTCGACCTGCTGCGCCAGCAGGGCGCGGCCCCCATCGAGACGCTGTCACCGGAGGAGGCCCGCGCCACCACCGCGGCTGCGGCGGCGCTTTCCGCCGACCCGGGGGCAGGCGTGGCCTCGGTGGAGAAGCGCACCGTCGGCGGCGTCCCCAGCCTCGTGGTCACACCGGCCGGGTCAGGTCGCCTGCCCGTTCTGGTGTGGTTCCACGGAGGCGGCTGGGTCATCGGCAGCGCCGAACAGTCGCTCCACACGGCGAAGGACCTGGCCGCCGGGGCCGGATGCGTGGTGGTCGTCCCCGAGTACCGGCTAGCCCCCGAGCACCCGTTCCCCGCCGCCTACGACGACGCTCTCTCGGTTACCCGAGCCACCCTCCAGCAGGCCCACGAGCTGGGTGGTGACCCCTCCCGGGTGGCGGTGGGCGGGGACTCCGCCGGTGGCAACCTGGCCGCCATCGCCGCCCTGGGTGTGCCGGGCCTGGTCCATCAGTTCCTGGCCTATCCCGTAACCGATGCCACGATGTCGCAACCCTCCTATGGGCGGGTCGAGCGCGGCTACCTGCTCACCGCCTCGATGATGCGATGGTTCGTCGATCTCTACGTGGGCGACGCCGATGCCACCGACCCCAGGATCTCGCCCCTCTTCGCCTCCGAGGACGCGCTCGGCCGAACGTGTTCCGCCCACGTGGTCACCGCCGGATACGACCCCCTCTTCGACGAGGGGGAGGCCTACGCGGCCAGGCTGTCCCGGCTGAGGGTGCCCACGGTGGTGTCCCATTACGAGGGCCAGATGCATGGATTTCTCACCATGGGGGCGTCCATCCCCACGGGGGCAACGGCGCTGGACGAGGCGGTCGGTCACCTCCGCACCGCCTTCGCCTTCCCCTCGGCCTGACGTCCCTCCGGCCCCCAGCCGGCGATGGCGAAAACACTGACTCCCGTCTACTGTGATCCACCAGCGTGGTCCACGCAGGAGGGGGACGGCATGCTGTTTCTGCACGAGACCCACAAGGTCGTCGGGTCGAAGGAAGACGAGTTCGAAGCGGCCTACCGGGACCAATGGATGGCCACCATGGC
>DASZLD010000098.1:0-16380 GCA_035552655.1 Acidimicrobiales bacterium | reverse complement strand
CCGACTGGGGCTCCGGGCCCGGGTCACCGTCACCTTCGCCGTCGGGGCTTTTGTCCTGTCGGCATTGTTGGCCGGCATCACCTACTTCTCTGCTCGCCAGGCCTTCGTCAACGAGCGGCAGTCCGCCTCCCAGCATCAGGCCTTCGTCAACGCGTCGTTCGTGCAGAACGCGCTCCGGGCCAAGGGCACCGAGGTGATCCAACCGCTCGAGTCCGTCGACGCACTATCCGGCACGCGGTCCGTGCTCTTCGAGTCTGGGCAATGGTTTGCCACGTCGCCACTCTCGGTGGGTCAAAACGCTCTTCCCTCATCGCTGCGCCGCCTGGTGATCTCGGGCACGCCAGCCACCCAGGTCTTCGACCTGGGTGGGACGCCGGAGCTCGTGGTGGGCGTTCCCCTGACCGCCGTCCACGGCAGCTACTTCGAGGTCTTTTCCCTCGAGGAATTGGCCGGTACGCTGCGGGTCCTGGCCCTGGCCCTGGGGGCGGCCGCCCTGGTGACCACGATCGCCGGCGCGGTGGTGGGTCGATGGGCCAGTGGTCGGGTCCTGCGACCGCTGGCCGGCATTTCCGAGGCAGCCGTGGCCATCGCCGGAGGCGAGCTGGGTACTCGGGTGGAGGCTGGAGACGATGCCGACCTGAAAGCACTGGCGAACTCGTTCAACCGGATGGCCGGCAACCTCCAAGGGCGAATCGAACGGGAGGCACGGTTCACGTCAGATGTCAGCCACGAGCTTCGGTCGCCGCTCACCACCCTGTCGGCGTCGGTGGGTGTGCTCGAGACCCACCGGGGGGAGTTGTCCGCCCAGGCCCAGCGGGCTCTGAGTCTTCTCGAGGCAGACCTGGCCCGGTTCCGGCGCATGGTAGACGACCTGTTGGAGATCTCCCGGTTCGATGCCGGCTCGGCCGAGCTCTCGCTCGATGACGTCAACCCCGGAGAGTTGGTACGGCGGGCCGTAGCCTCCACCGTGCCCATCGGTGAGGACGGCAATCGCCAGCCCGTGCGGTTCTCCGTCGTTGTCGCACCCGAGGTCGAACTGCTGCGGCTGCGAGTCGACAAACGGCGATTCGAACGCATCATGGCCAACCTGGTCGACAACGCCAAGCTCTATGGCGACGGAGTGTCCCGCGTCATGGTCCAGAGCGGGCCCAAGCCAGCGGGTCTCGGATCGAACCAGCGGGGAGAGACTCCGATTACTACCGTGCAGGTGGCGGTGGAGGATCATGGTCCTGGTGTGCCCGACTTTGCCCGTGAGCATCTGTTCGAGCGCTTCTACCGGGGCCGCGCCTCGGGGCGTCGGGGCTCGAGCGAAGGCACCGGACTCGGGTTGTCGCTGGTGGCCGAGCACGTGCGCCTGCACGGTGGGTCGGTGTGGATCGAGGACGCACCCGGGGGTGGTGCCCGGTTCGTGGTGGAACTGCCATTGGACCCCGAAGCGGTGTCCCACGGCACCGACGGGGACGGCACTGCGTCGCCCAACGCCAACGGGACGGACCCGAACAGTACGCCCCAGTTGCCCTTTCCCAAAACCGAACAAGGCCCAGACACGAGACCATGATGGGGTCTGTGATCAACCACTTGCCGTCAGGTCGAAGGCCACGACGGATCGCCCTCATCCTGGCGCTCGCCGGGCTGATCGGCATGATGGCTGCCGGCTGCGGCATCCCTACCAGTTCAGGCCCACAGGCCATCGCCAAAGGAAACGTTCCGTCCCGGTTGCTCAATCCTGGCTCCACCCCGACCTCGACCACCCTCAACCCACCCCCGGTGGCAACGGTCACCGAGGAGATCTACCTGGTCGATCCGACCCTGCACCTCACACCGCGGAACCGGAACATCGCCCCACCGGCCAACCTCACCCAGATCGTCAACGCCCTGCTGTTGGGGCCAACGGCCTCCGAGTCGGCCGAAGGGATCCAGAGCTTCATCACCGGCATCTCCCCGTTGTCCGGCTCCAACAGGGCTGTCGTCACCGTGGCCAACGGGATCGCCACCGTCGATTTCGCCGCCAACCCCGTCCAAGTCGTCGGGGCTACCCAGACTCTCTTGGCCATCGCCCAGGTGGTGTTCACCGTCACCCAGCAACCCAACGTGACGGGGGTGCTGTTCCAAATCGCCGGACAGCCCATCGAGGTGCCGATAGGTCCCAACGGTGCGCTGGTCCCCGGACCCGTCAACCAATCGCAGTATCCCGCTCAGGCCCCGGTCACTTCGGCGACGCCGTAAACCCTCGAGGGGCGGTCTCCTAGGACCAGGCCACTCGCGGTGCGTCGGCCCACAGGTGCTCGAGGTCGTAGTACTCGCGGGCCTCGTCCACGAACACGTGGACGAGAAAGTCCCCATAGTCCATGAGCACCCACCGGGCGTCGTCAAGCCCTTCGATGCGGATCGGGGCTCGACCCTCGGACTTTTTCAATTGCAGCTCCACCTCATCGGCGATGGTCCTGACCTGTCTGGCGTTACCGCCACTGGTGATCACGAAGGCCTCCGTGATGCCGAGGGCGTCGCCCACGGACAGGATCACCGTCTGGTCACCGAGCTTCGAGTCGGCGGCACGGGCCGCCAGAAGGGATGCATCGGGAACCGCGGTATCGGGTTGGTCCGCGACGGATCGGGCAGCTGCAGTTGTCAATGGGGTCCTCCTTCTGGCGCGGGTACGCCGTTTGTGTTCACAACGATGGGATCGACCCTGGGAGGCCCGAGGTGGCGGCCACGCCCGACGACGAGGGGGTGGCCGGGCGGTCGCGGGCGATGCCGACGATCATGATGGTAATGGCCAGCAGGGCGGCGACAACCACGACGCACACCGCCGCGGCCAGCTGACGCTTCCGCCTGGCCTCCCGCAGGGCGCGACGACCGGAAGTGGTCGGCGGTTCCTGTGGTTCAGCGACCGTCATCCGGCCGGGATCTGCTCGGGGAACCGGGGGGAAGGGAGTGAACGTGGTGCCCGGCTGAGCAGGAGGACCGGGCACGACGGCCACCTCGGTCGTATCGGTCTCGCTCAGCGTCGTCCATACGCTCATCTGCTCGTAGCGTACAGATTTCTGCCCCGAATGCAACGGATGACGCCCTCAGGCACCAAACCGTCCACCGGTCGGCCCGCTTCCAGGCGGGCCCGCAACTCGGTGCTGGACACGTCGAAGGGCGGGACGGGCACCGAGACGGCCTGCCATCCCGGCGGCGGTTGCTCCCGGGGAGCTCCGGGGCGGTCCACCACCACCAGTACCACCGACTCCTGCAGGGCGGCCTGGTCGCGCCAGGTAGGAAGGTCGGGCACGACGTCCGCCCCGACCACCAAGAACAGCTCTGACCCGGGATACAGACCGTGGAGCTCCTCGACGGTGTCAACGGTGTACGACGGGCCGCCCCGGTCGATCTCCAGCCGGCTGGGCTCCAGCCCGGGGCGGTCGGCCACCGCTGCCACCACCATGGCCAAGCGGTCCTCGGCCGGGGTGACCGAGCGGGTTCCCTCCTTCTGCCAGGGCTCGTTGGCCACCACCAACAGGGTCCGGTCCAAGTCCAGGGCCCGATGGACCGCCTCGGCCGCCTCGACATGACCGGCATGGATGGGATCGAAGGTTCCGCCGAACACGCCGATGCGCTCGTGTCGGACCACCCTCAGGTGCCGGCCAACCGAGCGACCACGGGGGCGAAGGCGTCGAGCTCAGCCTCGTGGACGACGATGTAGGAGAAACCCATCTCCTCTCGTCGACGCTGCAGGGTCTCGGTAATCTGATCCACCGTGCCCACCAGAGCCATGGGGATCTCGGCCACCGCTTCGGGCGGGGCCTGGAACATCGGAGCCATCTGCTCCAACACCTCGGCCGCGTTGGGCACCACCTGCACGAAGAAGGTGAGGATCTGCAGCTCGAGCTGGTCGAAGCGGTCACCGGCCGCCGCCCGCACCCACTCGACCCGCTGGCGGTAGGACTCGACCAGGCTGGTGGCGGCCACCTCGGGCCCGACGTAGCCGGCGGCCAGGTTGGGGTTGATGCCCACGATGTCGGCCTCCTGCCCGGCGAAGGTGAGGACCCGCTTCCCACCGCCGCCGATGATGATCGGGGGATGGGGACGCTGGTGGGGGGTGGGCGTGCCCAGCGCGTCGGTCACGGTGTAGTGCTCGCCGGCCAATGTGGCCCGGCCCTCCGACCACAGCGCCTTCATGATGGCCAGGCTCTCGGCCATCCGGTCGATCCGAGTCCGCGGCGAATCGTTGGGCATGCCCGACTGCTCGTAGTCGGTGGTCATCCAGCCCGCGCCCAGCCCGAACTCGACTCGCCCCTCGGAGAAGAGGTCGAGGGTGGCCACTTCCTTGGCCAGGACCACCGGGTGGCGGTAGTCGTTGCCGAACACCAACGAGCCCACGCGCAGATCGGTGGTGGCCTCGGCAGCAACGGTCAGGGCCACCAGCGGCCCGTACTGGTCGTCGAAGTGGTCGGGGATGAACAGGGTGGAGTACCCCAACGCCTCGACCTTGCGCGCCAGGTCGCGCCAGGCGGGCGCCGAATCGGCCTTGTTGAGCTGGACAGCGAAGCGGAATGGCACCATGTGACCGAGCCTAGGGCCACGCGTCCTACGCTGTGGGGGTGACGACGACCCACCCGGGCGAAGCCTGGGCTCCGGACTCCTGGCGCCTGCGCCCGGCTGCACAACAGCCGGTGTGGCCCGATGACGCCGAGCTGAAGCGGGTCCACGAACAACTCTCTTCCCTTCCACCGTTGGTGTTTGCCGGCGAAGCGCGCCGCCTGACCAGCGCCCTGGGGGACGCAGCCCAGGGACATGCATTCCTGTTGCAGGCGGGCGACTGCGCCGAGTCGTTCACCGACTTCACCGCCGATGGGATCCGAGACAAGCTCCGGGTCATCCTGCAGATGGCCGTGGTCCTCACCTACGGCGCGGGTGTTCCGGTGGTGAAGCTGGGTCGGATCGCCGGCCAGTTCGCCAAGCCGCGATCCTCTCCGACCGAGACGGTGGGGGGCGACGTCCTGGACTCGTTCCGGGGCCACATGGTCAACGACGACCTGCCCGAGCGGGCGGCCCGGGTCCCCGACCCCGATCGCCTGATCACCGCGTACCACCAGTCGGTGTCGACCCTCAACCTGCTGCGGGCCTTCACCAAGGGTGGCTTCGCCGATCTGGCCCAGGTCCACGCCTGGAACCAGGAGTTCGTGGCCTCCTCGTCCGAGGGCCGCCGCTTCGACGCCATCGCCAAGGGCATCGACCGCGCTCTCCGCTTCATGGGCGCCTGCGGCATCGACCTGGCCCGGGAGGACAGCCTCCACGAGGTGGACTTCTGGACCAGCCACGAGGCGCTCATCCTCGACTACGAGGAGGCGCTCACCCGGCGCGACTCGCTGACCGGAGATTGGTACGACTGCTCGGCCCACATGCTGTGGGTGGGCGAGCGCACCCGGCAAATCGACGGAGCCCATTGCGAGTTCCTCTCGGGCATCCACAATCCCGTCGGCTCCAAGGTGGGCCCGAGCGCTACGCCCGACGACGTGGTGGCACTGTGCCAGCGGCTCAATCCCGAGCGGGTTCCCGGTCGGTTGAGCCTGATCACCCGGTTCGGCGCCGATCACGTCGAGACCTCGTTGCCCCCGCTCCTCCGGGCCGTGAGGGAGGAGGGCCATCCGGTGGTGTGGGTCTGCGATCCCATGCACGGCAACACCATCAACGCCGAGGGCGGCCGGAAGACGCGGCGATTCGACGACATCCTCACCGAGATCAAGGGATTCTTCCAGGCCCACGCCCAGGAGGGAACGTGGCCGGGTGGAGTGCACGTGGAACTGACCGGGGACGACGTGACCGAGTGCCTGGGAGGCATGGAGGACATAGTCGAGGACCAGCTGCACCAGCGGTACACCACCGCGTGCGATCCCCGATTGAATGCCCGACAGTCCCTGGACCTGGCCTTTCGCGTCGCCGAGTTCCTCCGGGACTGACCGGCAACTCCGCAAACCTTCCCCCTGTCATTGACCTGAGGGTCTGCGACGACAAGACTGTGGCGGACCCGATCAGAGGTTTGCGCCGCTCAGCGGCGATGTCGGACCATCCCTCACCTTGGAGCTCATGACAATCCGCGCCAGTTCCCGACCGGTCCGCAGCACATCCCTCGCCCGCGTGGGCGCCCTGGCCGTCGCCGCCACCACCACCGTTCTCGGGCTCTCCCTCCTCCCGGTTTCCGGTGCCGGCGCCGACACCACCAGCACCACCACCACGGCCGCGCCGACCACCACCAGCGGGGCGCCGACCACGACCACGGTGGCCCCGAGCTCGACCCCCTCCACCACGACCGCCCCAACGACGACACCTCCGAGCTCGACGACACCGACCACGTCGGCGCCGGCGGCGGCTCCATCGACCGTGCCCTCCGCCAACGCGGCTCTGACCGTGCCCTCGTATTGGACGGTGGCCTCCGACGGCGGCATCTTCTCCTTCGGCGGTGCTCCCTTCTACGGGTCAGAGGGTGGCAAGCCCCTGGCCGCCCCCATCGTGGGCATGGCCTCCACCCCCGATCACAGGGGCTACTGGCTGGTGGCCTCGGACGGCGGCATCTTCGCCTTCGGTGACGCCAACTTCTTCGGCTCTCAGGGCGGCCGGCACTTGAACCGGCCCATCGTGGGCATGACGCCCACCCCCGACGGCAGGGGTTACTGGTTGGTGGCTTCTGACGGCGGCATCTTCTCCTTCGGCGACGCCAACTTCTTCGGCTCTCAGGGCGGGGCCCCTCTGAACCAACCCATCGTGGGCATGGCCGCCACTGCCGACGGGGGGGGTTACTGGATGGTGGCCTCGGACGGCGGCATCTTCGCCTTCGGCGACGCCGCCTTCGCCGGCTCCATGGGCGGCACGCGGCTCAACGCGCCGGTCGTGGGCATGGCGGCCACACCGGGAGGCGGGTACCTCCTGGTCGGATCGGACGGTGGGATCTTCGGGTTCGGGAGCGGCAACTCGCACTTCTACGGGTCCGAGGGCGGCCTGCGCCTCAATGCCCCGGTCGTGGGCATGACCATGACCAACACCGGCAACGGCTACTGGTTGGTGGCATCGGACGGCGGCATCTTCTCCTTCGGCGACGCCGGGTACTACGGGTCCATGGGCGGCCAACACCTCAATGCCCCCATGGTGGGCATCGGCCAGTCCCTGGGGAACGGGACCTTCACCAAACCGGTACCGACGACCATCCTGACCTCGGGCAGCTCGGGCTACGACGTGTCCATCTTCAACTGCGGGAACCTGCCCGGCGCAGGATCAGTCAATGTCGTGCAGGTAACCGGGAGATCGTCCGGGGCCACCAACGGCTGTCTGTCCCAAGAGGCGAACTGGGCCGGAGCCGGCCTCAACCTCTACATCTTCTTGACCTTCGGAGCCACGTCCTCGGCGAACATGCCTGCGTACTGCAACGGAAACGTCTACTACTGCTACGGCTGGCAGGCCGGCCTCTACGCGCTGGGCCAGGCCCAGGCGGCGGGGGTCCCCGTCGGTGTGAACTGGTGGCTCGACGTGGAGTCGACGTCGGGAACCGGCCTCCCCGCGTGGTCCTCGAACACCCTCCAGAACGACTGGGTCATCCAGGGCGCCCACGATGGACTGGCCGCCAACGGGGCAGCCAACGTCGGTGTCTATGCCAGCCCCGGCGGCGGTTGGCCACAGATTGCCGGCAACTGGCCCATTGACTATCCCTACTGGATGGCCACGTGGACCAGCAGTGGTGTGAACAGTTGCGGCACCCGGGCCGGGTGGCAGAAGTCCACTCCCGGGCTGCCCACCGGTGGGATTCCCATGGTCCAGTGGACCGACGATGCCCAGACGGTGAACGGCCAGGCCGTCGACGGCGACTACGTCTGCTGAAGCACCCTGCTGAAGCACCCTCTGCTGAGTCGAGCGATCGACGAGTGGCCCGAACCCCGGTGAGCAACTACGCCCCGACCGGCTCGGTGCCGACCCCTTCCAGACCAGGCCGGCGCGCCGGATCCCCGGTGAGCAGGTGCGCGCTGTCGTTGTAACCGAGCAGGCGCCAACGGCCGTCGTCGATCTCCCACGAGGTGAGCGAGGCGTGCTGGGTCCGCAGCTGCAATCGGGCCCCCTGGCGCCCCCCCGCCACCGGCAACAGTCCCAGGAGCGACGCCTCGATGACCCCGGCATGGCAGGCCAGAACGACCAGCTGGCCCCGGTGCCGGTTGGCCAGCGTGGCCACCATGTCGGCGGCCCGGTTGACGAAGCCCGTCCAGCTCTCACCGCCGGGGGCAATGATCTGATCGGGGTTCTCGTCCCAGTCCAGCTGGCCGAACCGCTCGGCGAACTGGGCCCAGGTCAAAGCGTCGGCCTCGCCCGGATGGAGCTCGCACAGACCGCACTCGGGGATGACCGAGAGACTCGGTCCGTCGCCGCCGGCCAACGCCGGGGCCAGGATCTCCGCCGTTTGGATGGCCCGGGGCAAGACGCTGGCGTAGAGAGCGTCCGTGCCGGCCAGCTCGCCGGTCATCGCCAACCGGTCCCGGAGCTTCTCCACCTGCTCGATGCCCCGTTCGGTCAGCCCGGTACAGCCGGTGCGGCCACCGCAGACGCCCGACACGTTGCACACCGCTTCACCGTGGCGGACCAGCACCAGGCGGGTGACGGGGTGCGTGGGGGACGAGGGGGTGGTGCGGATGCCCTCGGGCGGGGAGGTCGTGCTCAAGCCAGCTCGCCCACGAACCGCTCCAACTGTCGGAGCGTTCGGCATTCGACGACGTCGTCGCAATGGATGGCGTACTCGCCCACGATGGAGTCGCCCGAGTCCCAATAGGAGCGAGGCTCCGGGTTGAGCCAGTACACGTGGCGGGCCTTCTTCTGAATCTCCTTGACCACCCACGAGTGCGAGGCGTGATAGTTGTTCCGGGCGTCGCCCAACAGGAGCACGCTGGACTTGGCGTTGATCTCCTCGCCCCAACGCTCCCAGAACACGGTGAGGGCGTGCCCGTAGTCGGAGTGGCCATCCACCCACACGACATCGGCCTCGGTGTTGATCCGGTGCACCGCCTCGGCCGGGTCGTCGGTTCCCTCGAAGAACCGCGTCACCTCGTCGATGCCGTCGATGAACACGAAGCTCCGAACCTTGGAGAACTGGCTGGCGATGGCGTGGACCAGGTGAAGGGTGAACCGGGCGAAGCTGGCCACCGAGCCGGAGATGTCGGCGATGACGATGATCTCGGGTTTGGACGGTCGCGGGTACTTGAAGCGAGGGTCGACGGGGACCCCGCCGGTGGACAGGGAATGGCGCACCGTGCTGCGGAAGTCGAGTGGCCCCTTTCGGCCATGGCGCCGCTTGCGGGCCAGCCGCACCGCCAGCTTCCGGGACAGGGGCTGCAGCGCCCCTCGCAACGCCACCAGCTCGTCCCTGGTGGCGTGCATGAAGTCGATGTCCTCGGGAAGCGGCTTGCGCAACGACTTGGCCAGCGCCTCGCTGCCCCGGTCGGCCACCAGCCGGCGGCGGATCTCGTTCTCGATCTCCTGGCGCAGCTTGTCGATGCGGGACTGGTACTCGTCGCGCACCAGCCGCTCTTCCAGGCCGGTGAGCCCCGATGACCCGCTCCCCTCGGCGTCGCCCTTACCCGGCGCGGCGATGGCCCCGGTTCGGGCCTGTTCCATCAAGCGCTGCATCACCCCATCGAGATCCAGGTTCCGCAACGTGCGATACAGGTAGTACGTGCCCCCCACCGGTCGTCCCGCTTCCATGCCGGCGAATCGAGCCACGGCGTGACGGGCCACGGCGGTGATCATCGAGTCGTTGGAGCCGAGCAGCGCCTTGTACAACAGCTCGGCCAGCTCCTCGGGGGTCATGGCGTCCTGACCGCTCCCACCCCCGCGTCCGCTCCCCTGGCGGCCGCTGTCGCCCGACGTCTTGCCCTTCTCCTCGTTGGCCTTGCCCGCGCTGTTCTCGTCGATGGTGTACTCGGGGCCGCGCAAGGAGAAATAGACCTCGAAGGCGGTTTCGAAGGCGTGCCAGTGGGACGAGGACTTCACCAGGCTGGCGCCCAATGCGTACTTCAACGCCTCGCGGTCCTCCAAGGGCACGTGGCGCATGGCCTCGGCCGCGTCGAGATGCTCGGTCAGGGAGACCGGGATCCCGGCGGCGCGTAGCTCGGAGACGAACCCCGAGAGGACATCGAGCATGCTTCAGTCCGCGATGTCGACCGAGGCCAGCTCTTTGGCGGCACGTTCGATATCGGCCCGGTACTTCAACAGGATGTGCAAGGTGTCCCGGGCCTGCTCGGCGTCGATCGACTCCACCCCCAGCACCACCAGGGTCCGAGCCCAGTCCAGGGTCTCGGAGACCGATGGGGACTTCTTCAGCTCCAGCGTCCGGATGGATCGCACGATCCGGGCCACCTGATCGGCCAGCTCGGCGCTGATCCCGGGCACCCGGGTCTGGATGATGGCCCGCTCGCGGTCGAGATCGGGATAGTCGATGTGGAGGTAGAGGCACCGGCGCTTCAGCGCCTCGGACAGCTCGCGGGTGTTGTTGGAGGTGAGGAAGACCAGAGGGATCTGCGTGGCCCGCACCGTGCCCAGCTCGGGGATGGAGACCTGGTACTCGGACAGGATCTCGAGCAGGAGGGCCTCGGTCTCGAGCTCGACCCGGTCGACCTCGTCGACCAGCAGCACCACCGGCTCCGGCGAACGGATGGCCTCGAGCAAGGGGCGGGCCAGGAGGAACTCCTCGGAGAAGATGTCCTCCTCGAGCTGCTGCCACGACTGGTCCGAGTCGGCCTGGATCCGCAACAGCTGCTTTTTGTAGTTCCACTCGTAGAGGGCCTTGGACTCGTCCAGGCCCTCGTAGCACTGGAGGCGGATGAGGCGGCTCCCCGTCATCCGGGCCACCGACTTGGCCAGCTCGGTCTTCCCGGTGCCCGCCGGTCCCTCGACCAGGACCGGCTTGGCCAGGCGATCGGCCAGGTAGACGACCCCGGATATGCCCTCGTCGGCCAAGTAGTCGACACCGGCCAACCCGGAGCGCACACCGGCGATCGAGTCGAACCGGGGTTCACCGGCGGTGGGAAACCCCGTGGCGTAGTCGCTCGAATGGTCCGTGGTCACTGTCGTACCTGTCCTTGTCCGTGCACCACGTATTTGATGCTCGTGAGTTCCCGCAGGCCCATTGGCCCCCGGGCATGGAGTTTCTGCGTGGAGATGCCGATCTCGGCCCCCAAGCCGAGCTCCTCACCGTCCACGAAACGGGTCGACGCATTGACCAGGACGGCTGCTGCGTCGACTTCGGAGGTGAATCTATCCGCCGCGGCCAGGTCTTCGGTAATGATGGCCTCGGAGTGGCCCGTCCCGAACCGGGCGATCCGGTCCATGGCCTCGTCAATGCCACTGACCACGGCCACCGACAGCTTGGGGCCCAGGAACTCGGCGGCATAGTCCTCGTCGGTCGCCAGGGCCACCCCGCTGACCAGGGATCGGGTGGCCTCGTCCCCCACCAGCTCCACCCCGTCGAGGGCACGGGCTACCCGAGGCAGGAAGGCGGCGGCCACATCGTTATGGACGAGGAGCGACTCGGCCGCGTTGCACACCCCGGGCCGGTGGGTCTTGGCGTTGACCACGATGGCCTCGGCCACGTCGAGGTCGGCCCGGGCGTCCACGTAGACATGGCAGTTGCCGTCGCCGTCGATGACAGTGGGCACGGTGGCGTGCTCCAGGATGGAGGCGATGAGCGACGGTCCGCCCCGGGGGATCAGGCAGTCGATGACCCCGCGGAGGCGCATGAACTCGACGGCTGACTCCCGGCTGGTCTCGCCGACCAGGCCGACGGCATCTTCGGTCAGTCCGGCCTTGGCCAGCCCGGCCCGGAGCAGGGAGACGATGGCCGTGTTGGACTCGATGGCCGCCGACGAACCCCGGAGGAGCACGGCGTTGCCCGACTTGAGGCACAGCCCGGCGGCGTCGCTGGTCACGTTGGGCCGGTTCTCGTAGATGATGCCGATCACGCCGAGCGGCGCCCGCACCCGGGTCACCCGCAGCCCGTTGGGTCGTACCCAACCTTCGACCACCTCACCGACCGGGTCGGGGAGGTCGGCCACCGAACGAAGCCCGCGGGCCATGCCGACGATCCGCTCGGGGGTGAGGCGTAGGCGGTCGAGGGCGGTGGCCTCTGCCCCCGGTCCGGTGGCTCGGGCCATGTCGACACCGTTGGCCTCGAGCAGCTCTCCGGCGCGCCGCTCGATGAGGTCGGCGGCACAGCGAAGGGCCTCGTCCCGGACCGCCGACGACGTCCGGGACAGCACCCGGGATGCCTCCCGGGCGCGCTGGCCGAGCTGGGCCAGGGTGGCCGGGGATTCGGACATCACCCCTCTAGCGTACCGTCGTGCTCCGGTCGCCCTATCCGAGAACGACCAGGTCGTCCCGGTGGACGACCTCATGGGACAGGTTCTCGGGGAGCTCGGAGGTCTGTCGGCCGGCCCACGACCGGATCTGGGCCGAGGGGTGGCGGACCAGCCCCTTGGCGAACACCGACCCGTCGGGACCGATGATCTCCACCGCGTCCTCGGGGCCGAAATTCCCCCGGGCCGACACCACGCCGGCGGGGAGCAGCGACGTGCCCCGTTCGACCAGGGCCCGGCGAGCCCCCTCGTCGACCACCACCGTGCCCGAGGCCCCGATGGCAAAGGCGATCCACAGCTTGCGGGCCGGGAGGCGCCGCTCGCGGGGTCGGAACCGGGTGCCCACGCCCGCCGCCCCGGCGATGACCGAGGCCAGCACGCCCGGGCGCGAGGCGTCGGCGATCACCGCCTCCACCCCCGACCAGGTGGCGATCTTGGCCGCGGCCAGCTTGGAGGCCATGCCCCCGCTGCCGATCTGCGATCCGGGCCCACCGGCGATGAGCTCGAGCTCGTGATCGATCTCCACCACCTCTTCGATGAGCGAGGCCTCGGCCGTGAACCGCGGGTCGCCGGTGAGCAGACCCAGCGTGTCGGTCAGGAGCACCAGGAGGTCGGCCCCGACCAGGTGGGCGACCAGCGCGGCCAACCGGTCGTTGTCGCCGAAGCGGATCTCCTCGTCGGCCACGGCGTCGTTCTCGTTGACCACGGGGACGATGCCCAGATCGAGCAGACGGCCCAGGGTCTGGCGAGCGTGGAGGTACTGGCTGCGATGGACGAAGTCCAGGGGGGCCAAGAGGACCTGGCCGGCGATGAGCCCCAGTTCGGCCAAGTTGTCGCTCCACACCCGCATGAGCTGGTGCTGCCCGACGGCGGCTACCGCCTGCAGGGTGGCCGGGTCCGAGGGCCGGGGGGCGTCCTCGGCCAGGGTCCTCCAGCCGGCGGCGATGGCGCCCGAGGTGACCACGACCACGTGGTGCCCGTCGGCCCGGACCCGGGCCACCTCGCCGGCCAGCTTGGCGATGGCACCGCCGTCGATGGCGCCGTCATCGGTGGTCAGCGACGACGAGCCGATCTTGACCACCACCGTCCGGGAGCCGTTCATGACCGCCGTTTCCTACGACTCTGGGCATCGCCGACGAACTCGGGCTGGTCCCGGTACCAGGTGAACGAGAGGCCCCCGATGTGCACGAGATCGCCGTCCTTGGCTCCGGCCCGGGCTAACAGGCGGTCGACACCCAGCCGCTTCAGCCGGTCCTGGATATAGGCGGCCGCCTCATCGGTGGTGACGTCGTTCAGCGACACGGCCCGCTCGGCTCCCTTGCCGATCACCGTGAACACGCCGTCGTCGACCTTGTCCACCACGATGCCGCCGGGCAGGGGCCGGTGGATGACGATGGTCCCGTCTCCTTCGGGCACCGCGGCCCGCGCCTCGGTCACCAGGCGGGACAGGGCACCGAGCAGCTCGGGGATGCCCTGGCCGGTCACCGCCGAGATCAGCAGGTCGGGGAGGAGCGGCCCGGTCACGTCGGCGCCGTCCTGGGCCCCATGCCCGCCGTCGGCCCCGGTCACGTCGGCGGCGGCGACCCCGCCGACCACGTCGGCCTTGGAGCCGACTACGAACCGGGGACGATCGAGCAGCTCGGGGCGGTAGCGACCCAACTCGTCGAGGAGTACCCGGCCCTGTTCCTGAGGCGAGATGCCCGTCACCGGCTCCAGCTCGAGCAGCACCAGCAGGACCCGGGCCCGGGTGACGTGGCGAAGGAAGCGGTGGCCGAGTCCCTTGCCGTCGGCCGCCCCCTCCACCAGCCCGGGGATGTCGGCCACGGTGAAGTTGACGTCGTCAGCGGTGCGCACCACGCCCAGGTTCGGCTCCAAGGTGGTGAAGGGATAATCGGCGATCTTGGGCTTGGCCGCCGAGATGCGCGAGATCAGGGTCGACTTGCCCACATTGGGAAACCCGACCAGGGCCACGTCGGCCACCAGGGCCAGCTCCATGTCGTACCACTGCTCGTGGCCGTTCTCGCCCTGTTCGGCAAAGGCCGGGGCCCGGCGCCGATTGCTCAGGAACGAGGCGTTCCCCCTGCCCCCCCGACCGCCCTCCGCGGCCATCCAGCGATCGCCCGGTCCCACCAGGTCGGCCAGCACCGTCCCGTCGCTGTCGCAGATCTTGGTGCCCACCGGAACCAGCACCTCGAGGTCGGCGCCTTGGGCACCGTGCTTCTTCTTGCCCCCGCCGTGACCACCGTTGCCCGCCCGCCGATGGGGATGGTCCCGGAAGGCCAACAGGGAGGACTGGTTGGTGGTGGCCACCAGCCATACGTCGCCTCCTCGGGCGCCGTCGCCCCCGTCGGGGCCCCCTTTGTCGACGTGCGCCTCCCGCCGGAACGAGACCGCGCCCGCTCCCCCGTCGCCGGCTTTCACGTGGATCTGTACCTCGTCGACGAAGCCGGACATTCCGTCGATCCTATCGACGGGACCACGTCGTCCCTGCTGGCGACCGATTCCCGCTCGTCCGGCCGGGCGCAGGAGAACCGCTGGGCCGCCCGGCTCAGGCCTCTTCGAGCAGGTCCTGACGCAGCTGGTCCATGGCCTCGACCACACCGAGTCGTTCCTCCAGCGCCTGGTAGCTGCCGTGCTCGGCTCGTACCTCACCCAGGAACTGCTCCATGGTCTCGGGGACGGCGTGGAGGATGGCCGGGGCGAACTGGTCCACGATGTCGGCCACGCCGGCGTGCTCGGACTTCAGCCGGGCCAACAGCTCGTTCATGGCTGGTCCCGACAGGGCGTAGTCCTCGGCGATGACCATATCGGGCACGCCCAGGAAGGCCAGGATAAGAGCGGACAGGACCCCGGTCCGATCCTTGCCCGCGCTGCAGTGGAACACGGCGGGAAGGGCGCCCGGTGCAGCCAGGATCTCGATGGACCGCTTCAGCACAGCCGACCCGCCCGACAGCATGTCGGCGTACCGGGCAGCCACGAACGAGGCCTCGGCCCACGACGGCAGCTCCTCGGCTGAGGGCAGCACGTCGGTGAGGGGCAGGCTGTAGTAGGCCACGGGCAGGGCGTCGACGGGGAACGATCCCCGTTCTCGGACCTCGTCGAGGGTGCGCAGATCGATGACCGTGGTCAAGTGCAGGTCACCGAGCAGCGAGCGGTCGTCCTCGCTCAACCGGCTGAGCCCATCGGCCCGGAACAGGCGCCGCCACCGGACCCGACGGCCGTCAGCGGTGTGGTATCCGCCCAGGTCTCGGAAGTTCACACACCCTTGGATGGGGAGCCGGCGGGACGGATCACCCCCGGCAGGGTCGACCACGGGGGTGTCGGCACGCTCGCTCGAGGTCACAGGCGGGAGCTACCGGCGGATGACGAGCTCGATCGGAGACGAGGTCAGTCGGCGGTGACGACGTCGACCAGTTTGCGGCCCTTGCGGTGCCCGAACTGGACGGTGCCATCGGCCAGGGCGAACAGGGTGTCATCGCCCCCGCGGCCCACGTTGATGCCGGGGTGGAACTTGGTCCCCCGCTGGCGGAGGATGATGGCGCCGGCCTGCACCGAGGTGCCGCCGAACGTCTTCACGCCCAGGCGCTGGGCGTTCGAATCGCGTCCGTTTCGGGTGGAACCGCCACCTTTGGTCTTAGACATGGCTCAATGACTCCTTTTGCTGTCGGTCAGCCGGCCGGCGAGATGGCGGTGATCTCGATGGTCGAGTACCGCTGGCGGTGACCCCAACGCTTGGATTGGTTCGACTTGTTCTTGTAGGTGAAGCCGCGGATCTTCGGGCCCAGCTCCTCGCCCACCACCTGGGCGGTGACCGACGTGCCGGCCAGGGCCTCGGGTGTGGCCAGGACGGTGTCGCCGTCGACCACCAGGATGGGGCGGAACGCCACCTCGGCCCCGGGGGCCTGTCCCAGCAATTCCACGCGGAGCTGCTGGCCCTCGGCCACCCGCTCCTGCTTTCCTCCGGTCTGGATCACGGCATACATAAGAGCGACACTCTACCAGCTGACGCCGA
>DASZLD010000097.1:0-4060 GCA_035552655.1 Acidimicrobiales bacterium | reverse complement strand
GATGGACCCGACCACCCGCTGGCGGGAGCTCCTGGAACGGCGCGACGCCGAGGTTCCCCTCGACGAGGCCGCGCTGCTCATCGCCGCCCACGCCAATCCCACGCTCGACGTGGCCAAAGAACTGGCCCGCCTCGACGACGTGGCCACCGGCGTGGACGAGGCCACCACTGACGGGGTGTGCCGGTTGCTGTTCGAGACCATGAGGCTGCGGGGCAACCGCAAGCGCTACGACGACCCACGCAACTCGTTCCTCGACCAGGTGCTCGATCGGCGCCTGGGCATCCCCATCTCCTTGTCCGTGCTCCTCATCGAGATCGGCCGGCGATGCGGGCTCGCCTTCGAGGGCGTCGGCATGCCCGGGCACTTTCTGGTGCGGGACACCGCCTCGCCCGACCTCCTCATCGACGCCTTCGCCGGCGGCCAACGGCTCGACCATGCCGCCTGCCAGCGTCTGCTCCAGGCCATCGGCGGACCCGGCATCACGTTGGTTCCCACCATGCTCGCCCCCACCGGGCGTCGGGCCACGCTGGCCCGGATGCTGGCCAACCTCGACCACGTCTACCGGGGGCGGCCCGACGTCCGGTCCCTGCTGTGGGTGACCCGTCTCCGGGTCTCCATCCCCGAGCTGTCGGTGGCCGAGCGGGCCAGCCTGGCCAACGGGCTGGCTGACCTCGGGTGCTACAGCGAGGCGGCCGACCTCCTCGACGAGCTGGCCGCCGACAACGCCTTCGACGACGAGATCGTCGACCGCCTGCGGACCCGGTCGACCGCCGTGCGGGCCCGGCTCAACTGACCTCGTCGCCAACACGCGGGGTCAGCAAAGAGCCGACCCAGCGCTGACCACACGCTCGGCGCTACGCCGGTTCTGGAAACGCAGCCAGATGGATGAGGGCATCGCCATAGCTGAGTCCGATCCCCACCAGTCCGCCCCCCAGGTGGAACTCCTCACCGAGACCCACGCCCCGGACCGTGTACCGATAGCTATCGACCACGCTGGTGAGAAAATGCTCGATGGCCCTGACCGGGTCGCCGCCGGCCCGGCGCCGCTTGGCCTCCGACGATTCGGCCTCAATGTCAAGGGCGTGCCCGGCAATGATGCCGCGCAGATAGCTCCCTAGCGCCGATGGCCGGTCGAACACGTCGACGCCGACCACCCTGGTGCCGATGGCGCACACCACACCGATCTGACCGGGCAGGGGATGGACATCGCCGAGCTGGCCGGCGATCCGCCTCTCGATCTCCGTCTGGACATCACCGAGCGCCGAAGTGTCAGAGCTCACATCATGAATCATGGAGAGTCGGTCGACCTCGTCCCAGACGCTGCCCTGGTCGGTGAACCGATCGCCTCGCGAGCCCAGGTTCAATCGAAGGTGCATCGTCTTCGCCGCCCGCAGGGATCCGGGGGCATGGCGACCCGGGCCGGCCACGTCTCGCCGACTGTCCTCACCCCAACGGCCCGCCTCGACACAGGAAACGGGGACGACCGTCGTCGATAACGCCGGGCACAGCACGGTCACGTTCATCGACCGGTCCTGGTCGCCGCCGAGCAGGATCTCCCCTTCGACCAGGAGAACGGGGACGTCGGCCAGATTGGTGACAGCCAGCGAAGTGACCACGGGAGGATCGAGCTCGTCGACCTCGATCAATCCGGCATCGAATGCTTCCGGGCCGGTCAAGAAGGGCAGAAGGCCCGACTTCGTACTGGTCAGCGGGTAGACGCTCATGCCTCCCACCTCGAATCGTCTTTCCGCCTCGAGCGTGATTCCTAACCTGTTCATCGACTGGCTCCTTCCGCCATTGCTTTTCAGCAGTGTGCGCAAGGGGGTGTGACGATTACACGGGTGTCATTCGACCGCATTCAACTCCAGTACCCGATCCGCGAGAGGATCGAGGTCGATGACGACCGACTGGCTGACCCCGACACCCCCTCACCATGTTGGGATTGAGGCCACGTCAGCGACACCTTGGTCCCGGCGGCCGCACATGATCGGGCCAGACCGATGAGCCCCGAAAGCACCAAGTTCGAGATCGCCAAGGACGGGATCGTCGGGTTGGTGGTGGGCTACGACGAGTCGCCACCCAGCCGTGACGCCGTGGCCTTCGCCGCCGGCGTCGCCCGACGCAACAAGGCCTGGATGATCGTGGCCTTCATTGCCAACGTCCCTACTGCGGCCGCCATGGCTCCGATGACCGTCCCCCTCATCACCGCCGAGGCCCGCGAACCCGACGTCATGGCCGGCCTGGCCGAGCTGGGCGTCCAGGCCTCCTTCCAACATGCCGTCGGTGACGTGGCTACCGAGTTGGAGCGCATCGCCGAGGAGGCCCACGCCGATGCCATCGTGGTCGGACGGTCGGCGTCGCGTCGACACGCTTACGCCGGATCGGTCACCACCCGCCTTATCCGCCACGCCCGCAGACCCATCCTGGTGGTGCCGTAACGGTCCGACCCTGATCGGACCGGCCTACGCTTCGCTCGTGGCCAGCTACGAGACGAGCCCGGCGGGATCGTTGTCCACCCAGCCCTTGCTGAGCAGGTAGCGGCGGAACCTCTCGGGTTGGGGCGGCAAAGACCGTTCATGCAGCCACGCGATGCCGATGTCTCGGCGTCCTGGAACATCGGTCAGCCGGAGATAGGTTTCGGGATGGGCGGGCGGCAAGTGGCCGGCAGCTGCGCCTGGCGGAGGAATGATCGAAACTCCCAGCCCGACGTTCACCATGGCTCGCAGGGTGTCGATTTCATGCCCCTCGAACGCCACTTTCGGGGTGAAGCCGGCCTGCTGGCAGAGGTTGTCAACGGTGAGCCGGAGCTTGTATCTGGGGTCCAGGAGAATGAATGGTTCCTCGGCGACGTCGGCCAAGCGTACGTTTCTCCGCTTGGCCAAGCGGTGAGTCGGTGGCACGGCCAGGCAGAGCTGCTCCACGAAGAGCCGGCTCCAGCCGATCGAGCTCTGCCCAGGATCATCGCTGACCATTGCCAGGTCGGCCGTTCCGTCAGTGAGACGATCCAGCAGCTGCTTGGCGTCTTGCTGGAACAGCTGGAATCGGACCCGGGGGGCCTGTGCGCTGTAGCTCTTGACTACCGATGGGACGAACCAGGTCCCCAGCGTGTGCAGAAACCCGAGGGCAATGGTGCCCGAGTCGGGATCAGCCAGTTCAGCCACCGCCTGCGTACCTCGTTCCAGCTGGTCGAGGGCGGCGTCGGCGTAGTGCTTGAACCCCCGGCCCGCCGGTGTCAGGCGTAGCTGGCGGCCCACCCGCACCAGTAGTTCTGCATTGACTTCCCGGTCCAAACGCTTAAGGGCCTTTGACAGGGCCGCTTGGGTCATGTGGGCTCCGGCCGCGGTCTCGGTCACGGTGGCCCCCTCGGCCACCTGGCGGAACAAGCGCAGGATGGTGGTCTCCATCCTTCCATTCTTCTATGGAATGGATTACACCGCGAACATTCATTGGAGTTATCGCATTACGGAGCGCACGATGATGGAAGAGCACCTGCTCTGCACCACATCACTTAATGCAGGAGGAACCAATGACCCAGACGCTTGCCACAGAAACCAACGCACAGCGCATGCAGACACTCGACGACGCCTGGAATGGCCGGGACTGGGAGACCTTTGACTCGTACCATGACCACCACTCCGTCGCCGTGCACTGGCCAGGCCAGGAATCCCCGACCCTCGGCGGCCACGACCACCGGGCCGAAGCCATCCGCTTCTGCAACGCCTTCCCCGACAATCGAGTTCACAACCAGCCCTATGACATCCTCTTCGGCCAGGGCGACTTCACCTGCTTCGTGACCCGATTCACCGGAACCTTCACCGCCCCCTTCGAGCTGGCCGACGGCACCACGATCCAACCGACCGGCAAGTCTTTCGACGTGCTGTACTCCACCACGGCCAAGTGGGACAACGGAAAGATCGTCGAGGAATACCTCTTCTACGACAACGGCACCTTCCTTACGCAGATCGGCGTCGGATAAAACCAAGCCATACGGCGCAACGGGCGTGCCGCCGGCGGAACTTTGTGGTGACCGAACTGGGATGACCTCTGAGTAGGGATGTCA
>DASZLD010000096.1:0-16034 GCA_035552655.1 Acidimicrobiales bacterium | reverse complement strand
CGGAGCCACACCCAGGGGGATGACCGCATGGTGATGTCACTCGTTCGCTTCAACCAGGTTCAACCGGGATTGGACCGACGGGAGATGGCCGACCGATATCGGGCTTCCGTGGACATGGCTGGCTACGCCGACGAGCAGGGCTTGGACATGGTCACCCTCGAGGAGCACCACGGGGCCGACAACGGCTGGAGCCCGTCCCCACTGGTCAGCGCAGGCCTGGTCTTCGGACGGTGCCCCCGGATTCCCATCACCATCATGGCGCTGCTCCTGCCCTTACATGATCCGATCCGACTGGCCGAGGACATCGCCGTCCTGGATCTGGCCAGCGGTGGCCGGCTCACCGTGGTCGGTGGATTGGGCTATCGCCCCGAGGAGTACGCGGCGCACGGCAAGTCCTGGGCGGAACGGGGCAGGCTCATGGACGAGGCGGTCGACACCATGCTCAAGGCGTGGACAGGAGAACCGTTCGAATATCGGGGTACCCAGGTGCGGGTCACCCCGACGCCCCTCACCCAGCCCCACCCCACCCTCCTCATCGGTGGGACGTCGAAGCCGGCGGCCCGCCGGGCGGCCCGTTTCGGGCTCCCGCTGGCGCCCGCCGCCAACCTGCCCGAGCTGGAGGCCTACTACTACGAACAGTGCCAAGCAGCGGGAACGCAAGGTGTGTGCATGATGCCGCCCGGCCAGTTCTCGACGACGTATGTGGCCGATGATCCTGAGCGGGCGTGGAACGAGCTCGGTCAGTACTTCCTCCATGAGGCCACGGTGTACGCCAACTGGCAGACACCCGACATCCATTCCGCCGTCCATTCACACGCCGGCTCCGTCGACGAGCTCCGGGCTGAGGGCATCTACGAGGTGCTTACCCCCGACCAGTGCGTGACCCGGGCCACCGAAGCCGGCAAGGCAGCCACGTTCGCGCTGCACCCGCTGGTCGGAGGCATGCCCATCGACAAGGGTTGGGAGTGCCTGACGCTCTATGTCGAACAGGTACTGCCCCGCCTCCGCGGCTGAGCGCGCTTGCATCTCTGTCTGAGCGGTCGGCTATCGGCCCGTGCCCGCCGGGTCGGGCGGCCGGCTCAGGATGTTCGGCGATTCCATACGATGACATCCTCCACCGGCTTCCGTGGAGGCGGGTTGAAATCTCCACCGGTGGTGTAGGCAACCGGGATGAGCGAGGTCTGAGCCCAACTAAGGGGGATGTTCAAGATCTCGGCCATGCCCGGCTGGTCGGCCTGGTGCGCCGTGGTCAGGACCGATCCCAGCCCCCGACTGCGCAACGCCAGCTGGAAGCTCCACACCGCCGGGAGGATCGAGGCATACATGCCCGACGTCATCTCGTGGGTGTCGCTCACCGCTGCCTGTTGCAGCACCGGGTCGGAGATGAGCTGTTGATATCGAGATTCGGCTGCGACCACGTCGTAGCACGGGATGACCAGAACCGGGACTTCAGCCATGTGCTCGGCCAGGTACAGAATGGATCGGGAGATGCGGGCGCCAGCCTCGTCACCCAGGCTGACCTTGGTCGCCAGCATTTGCGATACGGGAGGCTCGACCAACGCTCGGTAGTGGGCGCCGATCAGTGCTCGTTGGTCCGGGTCGTCGACGACGACCCATCGCCAGTCCTGAGCATTCGATGCGTTTGGGGCGTAGCAGGCCAACCTGATGCACTCAGTGACGACCTCCCGGGAAACCAGGCGGTTCAGGTCGAGCCGGCGGCGAACAGCTCTGGTCGTGCTCAGCAGGTGGTCGATCTCGAACAGGTGGTTCTCTGTGGCCACGGATCCCCCCGGTGGCGTCGGCATCAGAACGGATCCACCAACATGTGCTGACTGAGATCACCCACGTGATCGCTCAGCATGTGCCGGCTGGTGAAATGCCAGGCGCCGCCTGACTTGGCCAGCTCGTCCCGGTACCGCCCGACGATGACCGGCTGGAGCGGGAAGGAGTCGGTTCGCTGCAGGACGGTGAAGGAGGAACGGGACGTGGCTCGCTCTCCGTCCACGTCCACGATCACGTTGGTGATCATGTGTCGGGTATGGGGAGTGCCGTTGTCCGGGTAGCGCCGTGTGAACTGCTCGTACATCTGACGGGCCTCGTCCCGGCCGCGCACCACCCGGCCTGGGCTCTCCTCGAAGGTGATGACGGCCTCGGCGAACAGGTCTCCCACCCCTTCGAAATCACCGGCGTCGATCCGCTCCGCGTAGATGTACAGGACCTTGGCCACTGCCTGTTCGTCGCAGCATCGACAGGTCGATACCCCACCGTCTCGTTCCGTCATTGTGTCTCCTCTGCTCGCAGGCTCTGCTCGTTGACGCCGGCTTGACTGCGGCGACTTCACTCCCCCGCGGGCCGGGGCATGCCTTCCTCTGGTCCACCCCGCTCGGTGATGCCATCGGGAGAGTCATCGACCACTCGCACCAGGGGGGTGTCGTACTTGAACACCTGGAACACGAAGTCCGGGCAGACCTGGGAGCACGCCTGGCACCCGGTGCAGCCGGGCAACAGCTCCGGGTAGCGGTAGCCACGCGTATTCACCTCGTGCGTGGTCATGACCAGCACGTTGGGAGGGCAAGCCTCGATGCACAGATCGCAGCCCTTGCAAGCCTCGATGTCGATGACCAGCGTTCCCCGGCTGACGACCTCCCGGACCGTCATGCCCACAGTCCCGATCCGCTCATCATCAACTCAGGCTTCATCA
Source organism: Acidimicrobiales bacterium (assembly GCA_035552655.1). Taxonomy (GTDB): domain Bacteria; phylum Actinomycetota; class Acidimicrobiia; order Acidimicrobiales; family RAAP-2; genus DASXMT01. The sequence continues at coordinate 13,333 of DASZLD010000096.1, read as the reverse complement.
GGCTCCACCCCGCGGGCCGGCTTGTGCCGATCGCCGCCTCAACACGACAGTCTAGATTCGCCCAGAACGTCCGTTGTCCAACGGTCTCAGTAGGCGTCAGGCGACTGCTGGACGGCCAGTGGAACTGGGTGTCGATAGAGAAGGGAGGCATTCTCCCATGTCATCTTCTTTACGTCCTCGTCCGGAAGCCCACCGATCTCCTCCTCGATCACCCGCTGCGTGTTCGGCCAAGTCGAGTCGCAATGGGGGTAATCGGACTCCAAGAGGATGTGGCTCACTCCAATTCGGTCCCGCAACGCGAATGCAGACTGATCCTCGACCGCACAGAACCAGAAATTTCGCTGAAGCACTTCCGAGGGTGTCAGATCGGACTGCCATGTCCCGTACATCTGGCTGTAGGTGCCCATGTGGTCGAGACGATCGAGCAAGGCTGGCACCCACCCGATGCCACCCTCGGAAAGACAGATCTTCAGTTCCGGGTACCGCACCGGGGCCAACGAGAAGAGCCAGTCCACCGCGGCAGAAATGGCATAGGCGAAGAAGAGGACGCCGGCGACGTCGGGCGGTGCGTCGGCTGTGGTGGACGGCGACGAACCGGACGAGCCGATGTGCAGGTTGATGACCGTTCCCGTCTCCTCACAGGCTCGGAACATCGGGTCCCAGTAGCCCGAGTGGATGGTCGGGAGCCCCAATGCGCTGGGCTCCTCGCTGAAGGTCACTGCCTTGAACCCGCGTTCGGCGTTCTCGCGGATCATGGCCGCGCCGACGTCGGCGTCGAGCAGCCACGGGATCTGGCAGGGGATGATCCGTTCCGGGTATGTGCCCGCCCACTCCTCGAGATGCCAGTCGTTCCAGGCCCGAACGGCGGCCATGGCCAAGCCGGGGTCGGTGGTGACCTGTTGAAGGCGCTGCCCGGCGAACCCGGGTAGGAAAGACGGGAAGTTCAGCGAGGCGTAGATCCCGTTGAGGTCCATGTCGGTGATCCGGTGGTGGATGTCCCACGCCCCCCTGCGCATCTCGTCGAACCGGGTCGGCTCCATCCGCCACTCGTCCACCGGCCGGCCGACCACGGCGTTGAATCCGACATTGGGCAACTCGGTCCCTTCGTAGACCCAGGTCTGCGTGCCGTCGTCCTTCTCGACGACACGCGGGGCGCGATCGGCCAACGCCACCGGCACACGACCCTCGAAGACGTGGGGCGGCTCCACGATGTGGTCGTCGGCCGAGATGACGGTGTACTTCCGGTCGGCTCGGGGCGGCTCGGGCAGGAAGGTGACCGTCCTCGGACCGTCTTTTCTCGCAGTGGTCCACTCCGAGTCGGCCAGGAGGTCCTCAATCGACAGCATGCTGTGCTCCTCGTTGGTCAGGGGTGGACTGGTCCGATGCTGGCTTCCGGTGCTCACGCTCGGCAGATTCGGCAGATTCGGCACGCTTGGCAGAGTCGGCCAGCGAGCGAGCCTTGGCGGTCAGTTGGCCCTTCGCCACCTTGCCACCCGAGGAGCGAGGGAGCTGATCCAGCACCACCAGGCGCTCTGGATAGTTCTCCTTTGACGTTCCCAGCCCGGCCAGGAAATCGATCAGTTCAGCGAGGCTCAGGGTCCCTCCCGATCGGAGCTCCACGTACACGCACACTCGCTCACCGAAGAGGGGGTCGGGCATGGGGACGGCGGCGGCCAGGCTGACGAGCGGGTGGGCCGAAACTGCGTCCTCCACCACTGCGGCAGAGATGTTCTTGCCCCCCCTGATGATGATCTCCGACTTACGCCCGACGACGGTGAGACAGCCCCGCTCGTCGATGGTCACGATGTCGGCATGCAGGGCGAACCCATCGGGCGTGAAGAGCTCGGCTGTGGCCGCAGGGTCGTTGTCGTAGCCGAGACAGAGAGCCGGACCACGGCTCCCGGGCTGGCCCCGTCCGGTGCTGGTGACATCGACCCCGTCGTCGAACAGGCGGACCTCGGTCCCCGAGAGGCTGCCGCCGCCGGTTCGAAGCCGAACCTCTTCGGGATCGGTGACCCGGGTCCCGGTGGCCACCCCGCTCTCGTTGGAGCCGTAGAAGTTCAGGACGAAGGCACCGGTCTCCTTCTCGAACTGTCGAGCCGCCTCGTAGGGGATCATCTCCCCACCAGTGAACATGACCCGCAACGAGGAGAGGTCTCGGGTCGCCATGTCCGGGGACTGCAGCATCATCTTGAACTGGGTGCTCACACAGACGAGCACGGTGGCCCGCTCCCGCTCGATGAGGTCGAGGGCGGTCTCGGCCGTGAACCGATCGGTGACCACCGCGGGGGCGCCCAAGAGGGCGGTCACGAAGTGCGTGGTGAACAGGCCGAAGCCGAAGGGGATGGGGGCCATGCCCACCAGGACCTCGCCGGCGCCGAGCTGCGCCACCTCGCGGGCCTGCCTGGCCATGTAGAACTTCGAGTTCTGGGTGTGCATGACACACTTGGGCATCCCGGTGGTACCGGACGTGGAGTTGATCATGAACAGGTCGTCGGGCCCCAGTCGACGACCAGTGAAGAACCCGTCGGGCACGGCCTCCCCTGGCGGACATTCCTCGCCATTCACCAGGATCTGACCCGTGGCATCGGCCTCGAATACCGGTACGACCACATGCACCCTGAGGGGGCCGCCTTCGGCCCGGAGTTGCCGGCACAGTTCGGTCATGTCCGTGCCCCGGTGTTGGGCATGGGTGATCAGGGCCACCGATCCGGTATGGGACAGGAGGTGACGGATCTCGCCCTGTCCGGCTCGGGACCCGATCCCGACCGTGACGGCACCGGCCTTCTCGTTGGCCAGGAAGGTCACGTGGGCAGTGGCCCCGTCGGGTAGAAGGACGGCCACCCGCTGACCCGGCTCGATCCCCGATTCCACCAGGCACTGCCCGAGACGGTCGGACGACTGGTGGTAGTCCACCCAGTTGAGCCGGTGTTCTGTGGTGATCACCGCCGGCTCATGGGGGCACTCGACACTGTGTCGGGCCACGAGGTCGGCCACCGTCTGGTCCCCCCACCACCCCTCAGCCCGGTAGGCAGCTGCCCTCTCCGGGTCGACCATACTGCGAAACGCTGCCCCCACTGACGACACCATGCTCTCCTCGGCGCCCGGGTCGACCGGGCAATCCCCATCTTCAGCTGCGATCCTGCTCTGTGCAAATAGTACGATTCGCCCCAGAGCGGGATCCGCCACCCTTTCGGCGCTCCCGGAGGGGACCAAGGCAACCATGACGGAGACAAACACCCATCCGTATCAGCGGGGCATCTCCTTCGCCATCATGCCCATCCCGCCGGTGCCCGAGCACTGCGTACCGGTCGAGGCCGGTCCAGCCCGGTTCGTCGTCGAGTCACGCCTGTTGACCAACGAGCTACTGGGTGCGCTGCCAGAGACGGCCGTGGACGCCAGCGGCACGGTCTACGACGACTTCGGAGCGAGCGTCCACGTCTGCGACTCGGCCGATTCGGTCGAATACCTCAGATTCGACTGCTTCGACAGCGAGCCCCACTACCACTACATCAACCCGGCCAAGGGTGAGAACCTCATCTGTCGGATCGACGAAGTGGCCGAGGGCGACCCCATCGCCTGGACGGTTGGGCGCTTGAGGGACCGGCTACCCGAGATGCTCGATCTGTCCGGCGCCCGCCACTTGGCCGGCGCTGTCCGTGAACATCCCGATCAGGTGGCGGCGGCAATCACCCGAGTGGCCGACCTGCTCCGACAGGCACAGGTCACGGCGACGGACATGAAGGTGGCGGCTGACCGCAGGGCCGTGGCCTCGGGCTGACGCCATCGTCAGTCGCTGGCGGCCTCGTTCACGCTGAAGCCGTCCACACTGGGTTCTCGGGCGAAGACCTCTTGTACTATGGGGAGGAACGCCTCCAGCGGCAGCACGTCGTAGTCGGGATCGAACGACAGCTGGTCCCATGCGGCACAGAAGTGGGCGGCGCTGTCGAAGTAGCGACTGTCCCGGTACCGCTCGCGAGCGTCTCGGTCGCCGCCCATCTTGTGCCAGTAGTGGTAGCCCTGGAAGACGCCGTGGTGGCGGACCACCCAGGTGGCCTCTTCGTCCAAATAGGGCTGGAGGATGGTGGCAGCCAGGTCGGCGTGGTTGGCCGGCGACAGCCCTTCGCCGATGTCATGGAGCAGCGCCGCGGTCACCAGGTCGGGACGGGCATCGTCGCGCAGGGCGCGGGTCGCCGTCTGCAGCGAGTGGATGTACCGGTCGACCCGATATCCGAGCGTCGGGCCTCGCAGGCCCTCGAGGAGCTCGAGGGCATTGCCCAGGACCCGGTCCTGCAGATACGGGACGGCGGTGCCCATGACGAAGGCGATCTCCTCCTCGGTGGCCTCGTCCATACTGGTGAAACGGACCTTGATGGCTGAATCGGTCACGGTGCCCCCAAACCTCTGCTCTGCGTTCCTGCTTCAGGTGTTCCTACCTAAACGTAGCGGCGACGAGCTCCCCTTTTGCCCACAACCGATAGTGGCGGCCCGGTCGACCTCCAAGTTCCCAGCATCTCCCGTCCGTCGCCCTCACCAGTAGCGTTCGGGCCATGGAGTTGACCGAGGCGATCCGACAGCGCCGGATGACCCGGAATTTCTCGGAACGATCACTACCCGACGGCCTAGTGGACAGGCTCCTGGCTGATGCCCTTCGCTCCCCATCAGCCGGGAACACCCAGGGAGCCGAGTTCCTCGTGCTCGAGGGCGCGGCCGAAACCGACCAGTACTGGCAGGCCACCACCGATGAGGCTTGGCGGCGGGACTCGCGGCGGTACGAGGGACTGCGCCGGGCCCCCGTCGTGGTCCTGGCCTATGCCGATCCCGACCGCTATGTCCGCCGCTACCGGGAGCCCGACAAAGCACGACCCGACGGGGCCGCCGTCACCTGGGTCGTCCCGTTCTGGTTCGTCGACGTGGCCTTCGCCACCATGACCTTGTTGCTCAGAGCGGCAGAGGAGCAAATGGGCGCGGCGTTCCTGGGGAACTTCCGGGGCGAGGAGCAGCTGGCCTCCGTCCTGGGCGTTCCGGAGAAGATGGTGTGGATGGGCGCAGTGCTGCTCGGCCACTCAGCGACGCCCGATCCCCCGTCGACTTCCCTCAAGCGGCAGCGGCGATCCTTCGAGGACGCCGTGCACCGCGGTCACTGGTAGGCCGGCACACCGCGCCGTTGCCCGCTTACCGCAGCCAGCGCCGGCGCTTCTTCCGGTCGAGCGACTTCCACAACCCGCGCCACTGAAGGCGTAGTCGCTCCTGTCGCTGTCGCTGCATGGCGACCATTTGGCCGGCAGTGAAGGCGACGATTGACGAGCCCGCCGCCGCCTCACGCCTGAACCAGTCCTCGGCGGTCACGGCGTCATGATGGTCACCCAAGACGGTCTGAAGCGCTTCGACAGCGGTGGCCATCCGGCTCGCCGGCTTGCCCACGACCGGGGCGGCCGCCTCCGCTGCGTACCGGAGCCGCTTGGCTCGAATCCGGATCTGATGCAGCTGCTGGTCGGTCGGGTGGGCTCCCACCGTGCGCACGGCCCGACGAAGCTTGCGCCACGGGCGACGAACCAGCTTGGGCAACACCCGTTGAGCGCGATCGTCGGGATGCAAGCCCGAACCCTTCTTCTTTCCGGCCCGGGCGGTGCCCACGAAGGGCGGAGATTCGGCCGAGGCGTGCAACCGGTCGAGGAGGGTCACGTACCGGTCGCTGTCCATGGCTTCGACCAAGGTGGCGTGAGCCGACTCCCGGCGCCGTCCGAGGTCGAGATGGAGCTCACCGAATGGCCGGGTATCGGATGGCGGCGCGTGGCTCATCTCCGCTTCCAGATGGCCGGTCAGAACATCGAGATCGCGTACCTCGCCGAGCGCGTCGGCGATCCACTTCAGATCGGTGCGGATGTGGGCCAGCCATACCGGGTCGACCACCTTAGAGAATGTCTTCAGGTCCGAGCGGAGCCGTCGGGTGGCCACCCGGGTCTGGTGGACGGCCTCGGCGTCGTCGCCCCCGAGCCGAATGCCGAACTCGTGGTCAAGGATTCGGTTCAACGCTCCAGCTATGGATGCCTTGACCACGTCCCCCAGCAGAGAGCGCGGTCCCGGCTTGGGCGGAGGTCCATCACCCAGAGCCCCGGGCTCCAATCCCAGGGCCTGGACCAGCTTCGGCCCCCGATGGTCGATCGTCGCGCCGGCACCGCCCAAGCGGGCCACAAGCGCCTCCACCACCGAGTTCTTGCCGTTGGCCAGCTCGAACTCGACCTGCCGGAAACGCAGTCCGTCCTGGCGACCACCGTGGACGGCCACGGTGTCGTCGTCCAGCTCTCCGATGGTGTTTCCGGTGGCATCCTTCAGGGCCAACCGCTTCCGGTTGGTCTCCAGCTCTGTCACCGCGCCCAGCGTGGCGTGTCGGACGATGCCCCGCACCAGCCCCCTGGCCTCCTCGGGGATCGCCGGTTCCCGGCCTGGCCACGAGATCTCGTGGCGATCCAGGGTGGCCGTACCGTTGCCGCCCGGCAGCTTCAGCGTCCACAGGTCCTCACCCCCGGCCGTGCGATCCCGACGAAGGCGCAACGTGATCCCCCGCGACAGCAGCCGCAGGTCGGGGGTGTCGTAATACGTGGCCACCAGGTCGACCGGCGGACGGCGGTCGGTGATCACGCCCTCGATCACCCCGGTGAGATCGGGAACCTCGAAGGTCAGGTCGACATCCAGCTTGACCTCTTGCTCCAGGAATTGGGTGTGAGAAGCCATCCCCTCTGTGTACCCGTTCCCGATGGTCGGCAACCGGGCAACGGAGACCGATCAGCTGTTGCCCAGGCTGATCCCACGTGGCCCTCGACATCGTCGGGTTGGCCCCGGACAGCACAGCAAACCCCGGGACGACCGACAAGGGCCACGGCGCGACCCTGGGATAGCGTGGCCGCCACGACCAACGCACAGCTGGGGGCTTGTCTTGGCTTACGACCTCGTCATCCGAAACGGCACCGTGGTGGACGGCTCCGGGGGGCCGTCGTTCCGGGCCGACGTGGCCATCTCCGGTGACCGCATCGCCGAGATCGGCCGGATCACCGACCGGGCCACGGCGGAGATCGACGCCGAGGGGCAGGTGGTGACCCCGGGATTCGTCGACGGCCACACCCACATGGACGCCCAGGTCCTCTGGGACCCACTGGGTACGTGCTCGTGCTGGCACGGGGTGACCACGGTGGTGATGGGCAATTGCGGCTTTTCGCTCGCTCCCGTCCGATCCGATGCCCGGGAACTGGTGGTCCGGAACCTGGAACGGGCCGAGGACATCTCCCCTGCCGCCCTGGCCGCCGGGATCAGCTGGGGCTGGGAGACCTTCGCCGAGTACCTCGACGAGGTCGACCGTCAGCCCAAGGCCATCAATTACGCCGCCTACGTCGGCCACTCGGCCCTCCGCACCTGGGCCATGGGCGAGCGGGCCTTCGAGGAGGAGGCGGGTGAGGACGATCTCGCGGCCATGGAGGCCGAGCTGGAATCGGCCCTGCGGGCCGGCGCCATCGGGCTCACCACCTCGCGCAGTCGCAACCACGCCACCTCGGACGATCGACCGGTGGCCAGCCGGCTGGCCAACTGGAGCGAGGTGCAACGCCTGGTCGCCGTGCTCGGCCGGGAACGGGCCGGCGTCTTCGAGCTGGCCCTGGAGGAGGCGGCCCGGTCCCGGGACCCCCGCCGCCGGGCCGAATTCCTGCACCGCCTCGGCCGCCTGGCCCTGGACACCGGGGTGCCGGTCAGCTTCGGGGTGGTCGGGGGGTACGACGAGCACCTGCTCGAGCTCATAGACGACGTGGCCGCGGCGGGGGGCACCATGTTCGGACAGAGCCACTGCCGGGGCGTGGCCACCCTCCTCTCCTTCCAGACCAGGCTGCCCTTCGACAAGCTGCCCGAGTGGAGCGACCTCCGGGCGCGGCCCGAGGGCGAGCAGTTGGCCGCACTGTCCGACCCGGCCGTCCGGGCTCGCCTGGTGCACTCGGCCGAGCACGGCGAATACGGGAAGGCCATCGGGGCCGAGGCCCGTCGCCCCGATTTCGATCACGTCTACGTGATGGACAGCGGCCTCCCGCCTCACGCCACGGTGGCCGAAGTGGCAGCGGCGCGAGGCGTCTCGCCCGTCGAGGCCATGATCGACCTCGCCGTATCCACCGGACTGCACCAGCTGTTCATCCAGCCCATCACCCCAGAGGACCCCGATCTGATTCTCCCGTTCCTCCGCCACCAGGGTTCGGTGATGACCTTCTCGGACTCGGGGGCGCACGTGAGCCAGGTGATCGACAGCTCGATCCAGACCCATCTCCTGGCCTATTGGGTACGCCAGCGACAGGACCTCACCCTGGAAGAGGCGGTCCGCATGTTGACCAGCGCCACCGCCGACGCCTGGGGGTTCACCGATCGGGGGCGGCTCGGGCCCGGGCTGGCCGCGGACCTCAACGTCTTTGATCCCGAGACCGTGGCCCCCTCGATGCCCGAGGTGGTGACCGACCTGCCCGGCGGGGCCCGCCGGCTGCGGCAAGGGGCCACCGGGTTCAAGGCCACCGTGGTGGCGGGCCAGGTGGTACTGGCCGACGGCGAGTCCACCGGAGCCCTCCCCGGACGGCTCCTCCGGGACGGCGCCCGGCGGGCCGAGTGAGCCAGCTCGACCCCGACGGCTTCGATGCGGCCGTGGTCGCGGCGGTGTCCTCGGCCGCCCTCGAGCGCGCCCAGCGTCTCGGGTGCACCAACGCAGACGTACGGATCGAGCGGATCCGATCCCAGGGGGTGCGGTTGCGTGACGCCCGACTGGAGACGGCGGCCGATGACACCGAGGTCGGGGTGGGGGTTCGGGTCTTCCTCGACGGTGCCGTGGGCTTCGCCGGCACCGTCGAGGTGACCCCAGAGTCGGCGGTGCGGTTGGTGGACCAGGCCGTCGATGCCGCCCGCACCACCGCGCTGGCCGCCCGGGTGCCGGTGGAGCTGGCCCCCGAATCGGCTCACGGTGTCGTCGTCTGGTCCTCTCCGTACCGGGTCGATCCGGTAACCATCCCGTTGGCCGACAAGGTCGCGCTGTTCGAGGACTGGAGCTCCCGACTCCTCAGAGCCCCGGGGATCGACCATGTCACCGCGTCGATGATGGGGGTGAGCGAGACCAAGCACTATGCCGACCTCTCGGGAACCGAGGCGACCCAGCACCGGGTCCGGGTGCAACCGACGGTCGAGGCCCTGGCTCTCGGAGAGGGTGGCGACGGGTTCGAGACCATGCGCACCCTGGCCCCACCGGCCGGTCGCGGCTGGGAGTACGTCGAGGGTGACGGTTGGGACTGGGACGCGGAGCTCGATGCCATCCCCCAGCTGCTGGCCGAGAAGCTGGCCGCGCCCTCGGTGGAGGCGGGTCGCTTCGACCTGGTGATCGACCCGACAAACCTGTGGCTCACCATCCACGAGTCCATCGGGCACGCCACCGAGCTCGACCGGGCCATGGGCTACGAGGCGGCGTATGCCGGCACCTCCTTCGCCACCTTCGACCAGCTCGGGACCCTGCGATACGGGTCGGAGTGCATGCACGTGACCGGTGATCGCACCGCGGAGCACGGGTTGGCCACGGTGGCCATCGACGACGAAGGCGTGCCCGGGCAGTCCTTCGACCTGATCCGCGACGGGGTCCTGGTCGGATACCAGCTCGATCGGTCCATCGCCAGCTCGAGCGGGCTCGGACGATCCAACGGCTGTGCCTTCGCCGACTCTCCCCTGCACACACCGATCCAGCGGATGGCCAACGTCTCGCTGCAGCCCGCTCCCGGCCGGGGTCCCAGCACCGAGGCCCTGATCGCCGGGGTGGAGCAGGGCATCTACATCATGGGCGACAAGAGCTGGTCCATCGACATGCAGCGCCACAACTTCCAGTTCACCGGGCAACGCTTCTACCGGATCGAAAGCGGCCAGATCGCCGGGCAACTTCGCGATGTGGCCTACCAGGCCAGCACCACCGAGTTCTGGGGCGCCATGGAAGCCGTGGGCGGAACGGCCACCTACCGGATGGGCGGGGCGCTCAATTGCGGCAAGGGCCAACCGGGCCAGGTGGCACCGGTCAGCCACGGCTGTCCATCGGCTTTGATCCGCAACGTCTCGGTGTTGAACACGCGAGAGGAGTCCGGGCGGTGAGCTCCGGCAATAATCACTCGGTGGCCACCTCGGGCCTTGCCCCGGCCCAAGCCGTCATCGACCAGGCGCTCGAGGCGGCTCACGGCGACTGCGTGGTGATCGTGGAGGACGCCAGCGAAGCCGAGGTCCGCTTCGCCAACAACACCACCACGACCAACGGCCTTCGCCGGGACCGCAGGGTCACGGTGATCAGCTTCCATCAGAACGACGAGGGAGTGTCGGCCGGGATCGCCCGTCGCGGCGGGACGGTCGAGGTGGCCGACCTGGTGGCAGCGTCGGAGCACGACGCAGCCGGATCGCCGGCCGCCGAGGATGCGACGCCGTTGGTGGGACCGGACCGTCCCGAGGCGAAGGGGATTGTGCCCTTCGAGCGTGGCCCGGAGGAGACCGATCTCTCGGTCCTCCGCGACGTACTCGGGGGCCTTGGTGGTGCCTTCGCCCGCGCCCAAGCCGGGGGCCGGGTCCTGGCCGGCTTCGCCCAGCACACCATCGACACCGTGTATCTCGGCACCTCGACCGGCCTGCGCCTTCGACATGCCCAACCCACCGGCGCACTGCACCTGGTGGGTCGCAGCCTGGATGGGGCCAACTCAGCCTGGGTGGGAGCGGGCACCGCGGACTTTTCCGACATCACCATGGGAGAGCTGGAGGAACGGCTGGTGGGCCGGCTGGCCTGGGGGGCTCGGCGCATCGATCTCGACGCCGGCCGGTACGAGGTCGTGCTGCCTCCCGAGGCCGTAGCCGACCTGATGATCGGGCTGGTGGGGTCGGCCAGCGGCCAGGAAGCCGAGGACGGCCGCACCGTGTTCTCCGCCCCCCAGGGCGGCACCAAGGTGGGTGAGATCCTGGCCCCACTCCCCTTTCGCCTGTGGAGCGATCCGGCAGAGCCCGGCCTGACCTGTTTGCCGTTCGTGGTGACGCCGGCCTCGAGTGCCGATGCATCGGTGTTCGACAACGGGCTGGCCCTCGGTCCGACCACGTGGATCGACCAGGGTCGCCTGGCCCGACTGCGGTACCACCGGGCCGGCGCAGCGCGATCGGGCCAGCCGGTGACGCCGGACATCGACAATCTGGTCCTCGAGCTGCCCGGTGCCGCCGGCACCGTGGAGGACCTGGTGGCCAGCACTGAACGCGGCCTGGTGCTCACCTGTCTCTGGTACATCCGGGAGGTCGACCCGGCCACGTTGTTGTTGACCGGCCTGACCCGCGATGGCGTGTACCTGATCGAGAACGGCTCGGTGGTGGGCGCGGTCAACAACTTCCGCTTCAACGAGAGCCCGGTCGATCTACTGGGCCGGGTGACCGAGGCCGGTGGCACCGTTCGGGCCCTGGGGCGCGAATACGGCGAGTGGGCCAACCGGACGGCCATGCCGCCGCTCCGGGTGCCCGACTTCAACATGAGTTCGGTCAGCCCGGCCAGCTGAGCCCCATCCGCAAACGCGAGACTGACCTCATGGCCGAGCCGTCCGTCCCCTATTACCGACGCGACCTGGCCCGGGTGCACCACCTGGGCTTCGCCGCTCATGCTGAGGCGTGTGCACCCGGGATCCTCCAGCTCCTCGAACCAATACGGCGTCGCAACGGGCTGGTCCTCGAGATCGGCTGCGGGAGCGGGTTGTTGACCAGAGCTCTGGTCGACGCAGGTCATCGGGTCGTGGCCACTGACGCCTCGCCGGCCATGCTCGACCTGGCCGAGCAGTGGGCCAGTGGGGCCGAGGAGGTTCGGAGGCTGACCCTGCCCGACGACGAACTTCCCCCGGCGGACGCCATCGTCGGCGTGGGCCATGCCCTCAACTACCTTCCCGACGCCGAGGCCATCGACCGGGCCCTGATGGCCATCGCCGGAGCACTCCGACCAGGCGGTGTACTGGCGCTCGACCTCTGCGACCTGGCCTGGGGAGAGGCGCGCCGCGACGCTCCCAACCTCGGACTGGTGGACGACGAGTGGGCCATCGTGAGCCGGTTCTCGACGCCGGCGCCGGACCGGTTCGTGCGCGACATGACGACCTTCGTGGTCCAAGAGGATGGTTCGTGGCTTCGAGACGACGAACGACACGACAACGTACTGATCGAGACCGCCGCCATCCCGGGGCTCTTTGCCCCTCTGGGCGTCGACGTCCAAGTGAGAAGCTCCTTCGGCGGTGAGCACCTGCCCGTCGGGCTCCGGACGCTCATCGGAGCCCGACGGGCTTGATCGGTGCGCGGCCAACGCCCTGACAAGGTGGACAGCGAGGTGGCCGGCAAGGTTGCACCGGCACCATGTGCGGGTCAGCTCGGTGCGCTGAGGGCTCCGGTTCCCGCGATTGGAGTACCCGGTAGCGCGCCCCAACCTGTGCCCGGAGGCGACCATGTCCCCATCCACCGCCGATATCCGATCGACCACCCTCACTCCACCGGACGCCGGAGCCGCTCGGCGTCCACTCCGATCGGCCATCGACCCCGGCGGGAAACTACGGGTCGTCCCGTGGCCGGATCCCGTGGCCGATCCGCTCGGCCTCCACCCCTGTTCCCTGTACGTGGAGCAGTACTGGCTCGGAATCCTGGGCCCGTCGACCACGTGGCTCTTGCGTCGGGTCAGCTACGGACTCGAGGCCCATCCCGACGGATTCGTCCTGGACCTGGCGGACACAGCCCACTCGCTGGGGCTGGGCGACCGGATGGGAAAGAACTCCCCGTTCCGTCGAGCCCTGCATCGGCTGGCCAAGTTCGAGCTGGCTCGGCCCCACGGACCCGAGGGGCTGGCCGTGCGAACCCGCGTCCCTCCACTGCCGCTGCGACACATCCAGCGCCTGCCACCGTCGCTGCAGGAGAGCCATCGGCAGTGGCAGGCGGACCAGCGGTCGACGCCGTTCGAACAGATGCGGCGGCGAGCACGTCAACTGGCTCTGGGGCTCGCCACATCGGGCCACGACCAAGCAGACATCGAGCACCGACTGTGCGGCTCGCAGTTCCATCCGGCCCTGGCATTCGAGTCGGCACGGTGGGCGATAGATCAGCGCGTGCCCCGAACCGCCACCACGCGTGTCACCCCGTCTACCGACAGCGAGGATCGTCGCCGTTGAGCCGAGCTATCGCCCACCTCCGACGAGTGCTCTAGCAAACTGGATCGGTACCAGCACCGCCGCAGGCCGGCGCGCACCCGTCGTTGGTCGAACCATCGAGGGGTGGTTCACCGACGGACACTCGGGAG
>DASZLD010000095.1:0-19005 GCA_035552655.1 Acidimicrobiales bacterium | reverse complement strand
GCCACTCTCCGTTTCCACCGATCGCATCGCCCTGCCGGCGATGCGCGCCGCCTCACTGCTGTCGGGCCTGCCCGATCGGACTTCCCTCGACGGCTCTGGAGTCGTGATCGAGGCATACCCAGCCGCGGCCCTGCGTCGCTGGGGTCACCCCTCACGCGGCTACAAGGGGAAGGGCAACCCGGAGGTGCGCCGAACCCTGGTGCAGGGGTTCCTGGCCGAAGCTAAGTGGTTGCAGGTGAACGATGAGCAGCTCAACCGCTGTCTCTCCAGTGACGACGCGTTCGACGCCCTCATCGCCGCGCTGGTGGCCCGGGCTGCCACCTTGGCCTTGGTCGAACCCATCCCGGAGGAAGATCGCGTCGCCGCCGCCCGGGAGGGCTGGATTGCCATACCCGTCAGCGGTTCGTTGGAGAAGTTGGCGGCCGGGCTGTAGCTCCTGGACCCCGCCGAGCACCCGACGGGCCGATCGGCTCAGTCCAGAACCCTGGCCACCAGCTCGGGCGGGCGGGCGATGACGGCCGTGTCCCCACGCAGCACCACGGGACGCTGCATCATCTCGGGGTGTGAGACCAAGAAGTCGGCTACGGCCGCCGGGGTGGCCAGTGACTTCTTGTCCACGCCCAGCTCCCGAAATACCGGGTCATCGGTTCGGACCAGCTCCACGGGTGGACCCGTGAGTCGGGCAAGAATGGCTTCGAGGGTGGACCGATCCGGTGGAGTCTTCAGATACTCGATCACGGTGTAGGGCTCGCCCTGGTCCTCGATCAGCCCGAGGGCCTGACGCGATTTTGAGCACTTGGCGTTGAAATAGATGGTGATCGGTTCCGGAGCGGCGTCGGTCATGTCCTGAGGGTAGCCACCGGCAGCCGGATATCCGGGACGCACCGACCAGCCGCGACTACAGCCAGTTTGGGCCTGATTAACCGAGGACGCTGTAGCTCGGGTCGTCTGGTCCCCGCCGTCCCGACGATTGGGATCCGTCGGTCGCACCGTTGAGAGGAACCGGGTAGATCGCCTGGAAATCCTCCACGAACGTCCGGTTGTCGATCGCCCAGACACCGTTGCGCCGCGACCAACGGTCGAGATACCGGCCGCGATCGACGATGTCCATGATGGATCCGCCCTCGGGCTTCGTCCGAAGGGCGACGGTGACATACGCCTCGCTCGTTGCCCGTTCACCGCTCACGTCGATCAGGATGTTGGTGATCTGGTGCGAGTGGGCGGCGAGACCCTCATGGGCGACCCAGACCCAGTCGACGAATTCGGCGCCGGTACCTTCGAAGATGGACCCGTAGTCAACGGTTGCCCCTTCGTGCCAGACCGAGAGGGCGAGTGCCCGATCCATCCGGTCCAAGCCGCGACAGTACCGATACAGGACTTCGGTGATCGCCTGCTTGGCCAGCAACGTCTCCATGGTGGAATCGAACATCGCCGTCCCCTGTCCTCGTTGGGCCATCAACAGTACCGCCCTCGAATTGTACGAAGCCCGGATCCGGAGGTCCGGCTGTGGGCCGAACGCAAGGACCCAGCCCTGACGATCGGGTTATCCCGCCCGTCGGGGCTGCTGGTGGATGGAACGAGCAAGCGCGCCGGCCACGGCCGGTGCCTCGTGCTGCTCGAGGGTGGCGAAGGCGATCCGGATGCCCGGCGGCGAAGCGATGCGAAAGCGCTCCCCTGGGCTCACCGCCCATCCCGCTTGTGCCAGACCGGCCACCACTGCGTGTTCGTCGCTCACCGGCACCCACAAGGTGAGACCGGACGAACCCGTGGCCACGAAACCTTCGTCGGCCAGAGCACCCACCAGTGACTCACGGCGACGGGCATAGGTGACCGACGCCCGATCGAGGAGCTTGGCCGTGGACTGCGCCCCCCACAGGTCGGCCACCACCTCTTGGAGCAGGTAGCTCACCCAACCGGTGCCAAGGGCCTGGCGACCCTCGATCCGGCTCACGGTCGTCGGGTCACCGGCCACCACGGCCACACGCAGATCGGGGCCGAGCCACTTGGAGACAGAACGGACCGTGGCCCACTTCGTCCTGTCACCGCAAACGGTGAAGGCGGGAACGCCCGCCGCCGGACCGGCATGGTCGTCCTCGATGATCAGCACATCGTCGTGGGGTCGAATGACGGCTCGGACCTCCTCGACCCGGAGTGCATCCCACGCCGCACCCGTCGGGTTCTGGGCACGAGGAGTGAGCAAGACCGCCTCTACCCCCCGCTCGAGGGCGGCGGCCAGACTCTCCGGGCGAACGCCGCGCTCGTCCATGCCGACGGGGACGATCTCGAAACCCAGCGCCCCGAAGAGGTCGAGCGCCGCGGTGTACCCGGGATCTTCGACGGCGACACGGTCGCCCGGTCGCAACCACGCGCCGAGGAGGCGCTCGACGCCGTCGAGTGCCCCACCGACTACGGCCAGGTGACTGGTGTCGATTCCTTCACGCGACATATGCCTGGCCGCCACCCGGGCCAGCCGGGCGGAAACCGGTGCGTCGCCGTAGAGCCGCGAGGACTGTCTCGACGGGGGAAGGGCGGGAAGCAGGTCGGGGTCAGGACCTCCACTTCTCAGGTCCCGCACCCCGGAGGGCACGGCCATTGGAAGCCGAGCCGAGATCGGCGGTGCCCCTCGAACCTGGGTCCCGGATCGTCCCGACCCGGCCGCAATCCCCCGTCGACCGAGCTCTCGGTAGGCGGCGGCCACGGTCGCCGGGCTCACCCCCAGCTCGGCCGCCAGCCCCCGCACCGTCGGCAACACCTCCCCGGGTCTGACGCCGCCGGTCCGTATCGCCTTCTCCACGCTGGCCGCTATCTCGTGGGCGGTACCGCCGGTCAACTGGTATCGTACTGCCTTATCCATTATTTTGTACTATAACAAACATCCCGGGGTGGTATCCGTACCGTGTCAGAGAGGAAGCGCTCGGTGGAGGGGCCCAGAGAACCAGTCCCGACCTCTCGCGTTCGGGTACGGCGTTTGGCCGAGCGAGGCCACTACGAGAGGGCGACCATCTACTCGATCCTGGACGAGGGTCTGGTCTGTCACATTGGTTTCGCCCAGGCTGGGAACCCCGTCGTCATTCCCACGGCCTACGCCCGCATCGGCGACCGGGTCTACCTGCACGGTGCCGTGGGCAATGCTGCGCTGCGAGCCCTCGCCACCGGCGCACCCGCCTGTGTGACCGTCACCCTGGTCGACGGCCTCGTGCTGGCCCGCTCCGCCTTCCACCATTCCCTCAACTACCGGTCGGTGGTGATCTTTGGCTGCGCCACCGAGGTCGCCGACATCGAGGAGAAGCGCACGGCCCTCACTGCCATCGTCGAGCACATCGTTCCCGGGCGGGCCGCCGATGCCCGCCCCCCGTCCGATGCCGAACTACGCGCCACCAGGGTGGTGAGCATGTCCATCAGCGAGGCGTCGGCCAAGGTGCGCGTCGGAGGCCCGAACGACGACCCCCAAGACATATCGCGGCCCGTGTGGGCCGGCCACGTGCCCCTCCGTCTAGTCGCCGACGAACCCGTCGACGACCGCGACCATTCCCCGTCCGTCCGGCCTCCCCGTTACCTACACCACTACGCCCGAGGCGCTGAGCCCGTTTACTGGGAGGGCCCGTCCGCTCCGAACCGCTGAAATCAGTACGAGGTGTGCATCAGCGCCTGGACGGCGGCGAGGGTCTGATCGGCGATCGCCCGTGCCCGCTCGTTACCCTCGGCGAGCACCTGACGCAGGAAGCCGGTCTCGGCGGCAAGGGCACGGCGGCGCTCCCGGATAGGCCGGAGACGTTCATTGAGCGCTTCGGTGAGCATGTCCTTGAGCACTGAGGCTCCACCCCCTCCCACCTCGTCGGCCACCTGCTCAGGCTGGCATTCCAGACAGAGAGCGGTCAGCAGCACCAGGTTTGCCACCTCGGGACGATGATCGGGGTCGAAGGTGATGATCCGCTGGGCATCGGTGGTGGCGCTGCGAACGAGCCGGGCAGTTTCGTCCTCGCTTGCTGCAAGGGCAACGGCGTTGTTCCGGCTCTTGCTCATCTTCTGACCATCGATCCCGAGCAACAGGGGCACGTCGCTCAGAAGACCGTCGGGTTCGGGGAAATACGGCTGATCGGGGCAGTACCGGTCGTTGAAGCGTCGCGCCACCATACGGGTCAGCTCTACGTGGGGTAGCTGGTCCTTGCCCACAGGGACCAGATTGGCCCGGCAGAAGAGTATGTCGGCAGCCTGATGGACCGGGTAGGTGAACATCAACGCGCTCATCGACGCTCCTCCGCTGGCCGCGAATTCCTCCTTGACCGTCGGGTTACGGCGGACGTCGGCCACACTCACCAGGCTGAGGAATGGGACAAGGAGCTGATTGAGCGCGGTGATCTGACTGTGAGCGAAGATCGTGGCCCGCTCGGGATCGATGCCGACGGCCAGGTAGTCCGCTACCAGCCCGAGTACATCTTCGGGCAGCGTGTCGGGTGCATCCCGGTCGGTGATGGTCTGGTAGTCGGCGATGAGCACCATGACCTCGACTCCGAGGTTCTGCAATCGGACCCGGTTGAGCAGCGTGCCGAACAGGTGGCCGACGTGCAGCGGACCGGTGGGTCGGTCCCCGGTCAGGACACGGAACTGGTGTGGGCGATCACTGATGCTCGCCTCCAGCTCGTGGCTGCGTTGCCGAGCGGCGTGAAGAGAGGGTGCTGGTGGGGCAATGGACATGAGAACCTCCTGAAGGTAAGGGCCTCCGAACGGTTCCCGACTCCGTGAAAAAACATCGGGCCGCCCGGAGGCGGCCCGTCGCGTACGCGTGACAGCTGGCCGCCTTATTGCGGCTGCCACCAACACGAGAGCGGGGACGGAATCATCAACGCAGATTCTATGCCTCGGAGATGCCATGCTCGAGGCGATGGCCGCCCACCATGCGCCCAGCCCACCTGAACGGGCCGACGAACTGACCGACATTCTGGCCTCCTCGGACTGGTTTCTGGCCACCTTGGACCGCGTGGCGACCGTGGATCCGCCGCAGTGGTGGGTAGGAGCCGGCGTCATCCGAGACCTGGTCTGGGACACCCGTTTCGGAGAGGGCTTCGACCCCGCCCGCCTCAAGGACGTCGACGTGGCCTACTTCGACGGCACCGATCTGACCACCGACCGCGAGGTTGGACTGGCGTCTGAGCTCAGAGAGTTGGATCCCAGCATTGTGTGGGACGTCAAGAACCAAGCGGCGGTTCATCAGTGGTATCCGGCCCGCTTCGGTCTCGACGTGCAGCCATTTCAGTCGGTGTCCGAGGCCGTGGCCACCTGGCCGGAGTACGCAGCATGCGTCGCCGTCCGCCACGGCGAGGATGGCTCGCTCCTGGTCCTGGCTCCGCACGGCCTCGACGACCTCCTCGACGGGGTCTGGCGGCGCAATCCGACCCGGGTCACGCCCGAGGAGTACGAGCGCAGATTGCGACGAAAGGATCCGGCGGCTCGATGGCGGGGGATGCGAGTGACCGGCTGAGGACCGGATCCTCGTGCCTCACCTCGGACGAGCTCCGGCTGGGATTAGCTCATGCCTCCGGGGGCGGTGATCCCGACAATGGAACCAAATCCGTCGACCCGGTCGAATCGAACCGTCGCCCCGGTGTGGGGGGCATCGACCATGAGACCGTCGCCCACGAACATGCCGACGTGGCTGACGTCTCCCGGTCCCGTCCCGAAGAAGACCAGATCTCCGGGCACCACCGGTTGTCCGGGGCTCACCGCCGGACCGGCGTTGTACTGACTCTGGGCCACGCGGGGAAGGCTGACGCCGGCTTCGTTATAGACAGCCTGGACCAGGCCCGAGCAGTCAAAGCCCTGATTCGATTCACCGCCCCACACGTAGGGGACACCGAGGAAGGCCATGACGTCGTTCACCGCGGCAGCCTGGGTGAGCGTCTCACCCGGAGCCACCACTCCAACGGCACCGTTGCCGATCAGATTGCAACCGATGCCTCCTGAAGAACCGCCCGAGGGCGCCGATGGCGCGGGTACGACGGCAGGCGTGGGCGCAGGAGCCGGCGTGGCCGCGGGAGCCGGGGTCGTTGTCGGTGTGGTCGTGGGTGCGGTCGTGGCCGGGGTCGTCGATCCCGACCCTGAGTCCGTCGCCCCACCGGCGGCAGGCACCGTGACCGGGCTGGTGGGCGCTGGCGTCGGAAGGGCAAGGGGCGCAGGGGTGTTGCTCGACGAGCCGAGGGGCGGGATGGTCACCGGGGACGAGAGGACGGGGATCGAGGGAAGCGACAACGACCCGTTGCCCGAATCGGAGACCAGATCGGCGCTCATGACGTTGGCGGCCGAAGTGGCCGACGGCACCACCACCACATCAGACGACCGAGCCGTAGTCGAGGGCGCACCAGGGGCATAGGAGGTGGGATGGGCCGTCGATGCAGCCGCGCCGTTGGTGCACACGGAGTTGGCGGCAGAGGTGGGTGCGGCCGGGGATGGGCCGGTCACCGCCGGCGTCGGCGGCAGCGCCGAGCCGACGGGAGCGGGGTCAGCGGGCGCGGCGACCAAGCCGGACCAGTCTGAGGCGGAGTACGTCCGCTTCGGCGTGACCTTCTTGTGAGCGACAGGCGACGCCGACGCGGCCAGGGCCGTGCCCAGCCCCACGGCGACGACACCGACCGTGACCCCGTGGGCGACCCGAGAATGAAGGGCCCGCCGAGCCCCGATCTTCTGACCTCGATCGACCCGGAAGCGGCGGCGATCCGCCTGGCCCTTCGAAGCGGCTGACAGGGTCGTGCGCACTCGCGCTACTGCTCGCATCACTGTGTTTGCCCTTCATCAACTGTGCCGCTCAGGTACTCGGACCACGGCCAGACGACATCGACCGGACCCTGCCTGCGTCGGCGTTACACAATGAATAGAACAACGTGGGCTCGTGCCTGAACTTGTGAAATTGCTCGGAATGGGCGACCGATTCGGCCCAGTGGTCGTCGACCCCAGCCGCCCATGGCTCAACCGGAGCCCGAGCCCCCGCTCCCTTCGGACCAGAGGTCCTCGGGCTCTCGGCCCTTCGTCTCGGGCACCAGCCAGAACAGTCCCATGGCCAGCGACATGGGCAAGAAGGTGATCACCGCGGCAATGCCAAATCGGTTGTTCACCGTGGCCACCGCTCCGAACACGACAAGTCCCACCACTGCTCCCAGCACCCCGGCGGCCAGCCACCACCCGGCCGCCGATGCCCGCACCGACGTGGGGAACAACTCGTTCAGGAGCGCCCCCAGGGCCGGGGCCAGCACGGCGCCGGCGAACACACCAAGCACGTACCCGAGGATCAGAGCGGCGGCCGACCCCGAGTAGGCCACCGACGCCACCAGGGCCACGGCCACCACGGCCAACCCGCCCGTCGGACGCCGGCCGAAATGATCGGCTAACCACCGGCCGGCGAGCAGTCCCAACAGACCGCTGACTCCCCCTCCCACCACCATGCCCGCCGTGATCACCCCGGACAGGTGGAGAACATTCTGGGCGTAGAGGAACACGAAGCTGTTGGCCGGACCGGTGATGACCGAGACGGCAAAGGTCAAAGCCACCGTCACCAGCAAGCGTCTCCGGAATGGCTTGGCCACCGCTCCCAATACCGGTATGGGGTGGTCGGCCGAGGCGGCGGCCTGGGCGAAGCGGTCCGGTTCGACCGTCCATCGGCGTAACAGCGGCAGCAGCGCCAACGGGGCGAGCGCCAGTGCGAACACCCCTCTGAACCCGAGCGCTGACGAGGCCAGGCTGTGGATGATGGCGATGAGACCGGCCCCCACCGCGTACCCGGCCGTGATCAACGCCACCGCCTTGGCCCGGTCGGCCGAACCGGTCTGCTCCGCCGCGCTCACCTGGGCCAGCGCTGTGGTGGCGCTGAGCAACGGGCGACCGCAGGCGAAGATGGCGACGAACCACCAATAGCTGGGGCTGGCGGCCACCACCGCGGTCAGGGACAGACCGGCGGCCACGGTAACCAGCAGCATCGTCCGTCGGCCGAACCGGTCGGCCAGTCCGGTCACGGGCAGGCTCCCGAGCGAGGCGAGCCGGATGATGGCCAATCCCACCCCGAGCACAGTTCCCGACAGCCCAGCCTGGTCGGCCAAGGTGGCGCCGTGGGACACCTGTCCGAAGCCCCTGGCCACGTCGCCCAGCGCGGCGACGATGCCGAACTGGCCGAAACCGGAAGCGAACGAAGCCAGGGCCACGGCCACGACGGCACGATCGTTCCAACGGACGAGACGGAACGATGGGCCTGACGGCGACATGGACATCAATCACTCCCGGCGATCACGAGTCGTCCCCGAGGATCCGGTGCTGCCCGACCTTGCCACGTCCGCTCCCGGCAGTGGCGGTCATTCCGCCGTACCTCATGTCCGGCTGGGTCGAGAGGAGCGATGTCCAAGCATCGTCCTTCCCCCGCAGGCGCGCCCGGATGGACCGGCGTTAGTCTCAAACACGGTAACGGGCATCTGCCTGTGGAACGGGAGAACATTATGCAGCTGGGCATGGTCGGTTTGGGACGGATGGGGGCAAACCTGGTCCGGCGGGTGACGAGAGCGGGCCACGAGTGCGTCGTGTTCGACGTCAACCCCGATGCGGTCAAGGACCTGGAAAAGGAGGGTGCGACCGGAGCTTCCTCCCTTGCTGATCTGGCTTCCAAGCTGGCGGCCCCGAGGGCCGTGTGGGTAATGGTCCCTGCCGGGGACATCACCGCCCAGACGGTGAGCGAGCTGGCCACCCACCTGGACAGTGACGACGCCATCATCGACGGCGGCAATTCCTACTATCGCGACGACATCTCCCGGGCCGCAGCGGTAAAGGACAAGGGCATCCACTACATCGATGTCGGGACCAGCGGTGGCGTGTGGGGCCTCGAACGGGGGTACTGCCTCATGATCGGGGGCGAGGACAAGCCGGTCGAGCGGCTCGACCCCATCTTTGCAGCCATCGCCCCAGGTGTGGGTGCCGCCGAGCGGACCCCGGGGCGGACGGGGAAGCCCAGCCGAGCCGAGGAGGGCTACCTGCACTGCGGTCCCACCGGATCCGGGCACTTCGTGAAGATGGTCCACAACGGCATCGAGTACGGAGCCATGGCCTCTTATGCCGAGGGGCTCAACATCTTGAAGCATGCCAACGCCGGGTCGGTCAAGCGCACCGATGACGCCGAGACTGCTCCGCTCGAGAATCCTGAGTTCTACCAGTACGACCTGGATCTGCCCGAGGTGGCCGAAGTGTGGCGGCGGGGCAGCGTCATCGCCTCCTGGCTGTTGGACCTCACCGCCGAAGCGATGGTCCAGTCCCCCGACCTCTCCGACTTCTCGGGTCACGTGTCCGACTCGGGTGAAGGCCGATGGACGACCATCGCCGCCATCGAGGAGGGCGTTCCCGCCCCGGTGCTGTCCTCGGCCCTCTACTCCCGATTTGCCTCTCGGGATCTCGATCACTTCGGCAACCAGGTGCTGTCGGCCATGCGGAAGCAATTCGGAGGGCACGACGAGAAGCCGGCTCCATGAGCAGCAGAGGTTCGATGGAAGGCCAGATTCCCGAAGACGCCGTGCTCATGCTGTTCGGCGCCACCGGCGATCTGGCCAAGCGCAAGCTCCTGCCCGGACTCTTCCACCTCGACGTGGCCGGTCTCATGCCCAAGCGCTATCGCATCGTGGGGTCCGCCCCTGCCGGCACCGGCGCCGACGCCGAGAGCTTCGGGACCTACGTCCACGACGTGCTCAAGCAGTTCGGGCGCAGGGACGTCACCGACCGGGCCTGGGAGTCGTTCGGGGCGAACCTCTCGTTCGCCCCCTCCTCCACCGATGACCTCAACGAACTGGCTGCGGCCGTGGCTGCAGCCGAACAAGGCCTCGACCATCCCCAGCGGGTCATCTACCTGGCCGTGCCGCCGTCGGCCTTTCTGCCCATGGCCCAGGCGTTGAGCGCCGCCGGGCTGGTGAACGCGGGCACCAAGCTCATCATCGAAAAGCCGTTCGGGTCCGACCTGGCTTCGGCTCGCGAGCTGAACGAGGGTCTGCACAAGGCCTTCGATGAGTCCCAGATCTATCGGATCGATCACTTCCTGGGCAAAGAGGCGGTGCAGAACATCCTGGTCTTCCGGTTCGGGAACGGCCTGTTCGAACCGGCCTGGCACCGGGACAATCTCCAATACGTCCAGGTCGACGTGCCCGAGAAGTTGACCGTCGACGATCGTGGTGCCTTCTACGAGGCCACCGGTTCCTTTCGGGACATGGTCGTCACCCACCTCTTCCAGTTGCTGGGCTATCTGGCCATGGAGCCCCCCGCCGACTTCGACGCCGCCTCGCTGCACAAGGCCAAGCTCGCCGTCTTCGAGGCCATGACCCCCCTCGACAAGGACCATGCTGTCTTCGGCCAGTACGACGGCTACCGCTCCGTGGCCGGAGTGGCCAAGGACTCGACGGTTGAGACCTTCGTGGCCGCCGCGGTGTCCATCGACAACGCCCGCTGGTCCGGCGTCCCCTTCTACCTGCGTACCGGCAAGGCCATGGCCGAGACCCGAACCACCGTCACGCTGGGATTCAAGGAACCCAACATGCACATGTTCGACCGCTCGGGGGTCACGGCTCTCCCCTGCCCCAATGAACTGGTGTTCGAGCTGACCGATCCGGGATCGGTGACCATCACCTTCGCGGCCAAGCAGCCCGGCCCCACCATGGACGTCGAGCCCGCGTCCATGTCCTTCCGCTATGCCGACTCCTTCACCGTGGCCAACGACCTCGAGGCCTACGAGCGCCTCCTCCACGACGTGATGCTGGGCGACCACACGTTGTTCAACGACGCGGCCGGCATCGAACGGCTGTGGGAGGTGGCCGCCCCCGTCCTCCAGTCGGCACCCACGGCTTTGCCCTACGCCCAGGGATCCTGGGGGCCGGCCGAGTCCGACGCGCTCCTCGGATCCAACTGTTGGTACCTGCCCGACGACGCCACCGGGTAGGCACCGGGTCATTGTGCCCAGCATGAGGGCATGCCCGCTGTCTCTCTAGGCTGCGGGCATGGAACCGTTCTCGCTCAGCGGCCGCACCGCCGTGGTCACCGGCGCATCACGTGGGATCGGAGCGGCCACGGCACGGGCCCTGGATCGGGCCGGGGCCCGAGTGGCGCTGGTGGCCCGCAGCCGGGTCGATCTCGAAGATGTGGCGCGCGGGCTGGAGCACGACCCGATCGTCGTGGTCGGCGACCTGCATCACGAGCAGACGCCGATCGATGTCGGTACCCAGGTGCTCGAGGAGCTGGGCCGGGTCGACATCCTGGTGAACAATGCGGCGGCCGCGGCCCGGCTGGACACGGTCGATACCGAGGCCGAGGCCATCGACGAGATGCTGGCCGTCAACATCCGAGCTCCCCTGCTGTTGATCGCCACCCTGATTCCCTCGATGATCGAACACCGATCGGGCTCGATCATCAATCTCTCGTCGGTGTCGGCCTTGGTGGGGACACCCCGGCGAGCGGCCTACGCCGCCTCGAAGGGCGGCCTCGACGCCGCCACCCGGTCGTTGGCCATGGAGCTGGGGCCGTCAGGGATCAGAGTCAACTCAGTGGCGCCCGGCGTGGTCGACACCGCGTTGTGGGCCAAGAACCGGGGGATCCCTGGCGTGATCGAAAAGATCGAGGAGCAGACCCCGCTGGGCCGATGGGCCGTCCCCGAGGACATCGCCGATGTCATCGTGTTCCTGGCCTCCGACGCGGCCCGCTTCGTCACCGGCGAGACCATCACGGCCGATGGGGGCATGGCCCGCACCTTCGACCTGCACGGAGGATCGGTCTGACCCGTACTCCGGGCGGCTGACGCCCCTCAGGGCATGGCCGACCAGCCCTGGTAGTCCTCGACGGCGATGCCCAGATAGCCCGGCGTGCCGGCCATGTCGCTGTTGACCTGGCTGATAGACGCGTCGAACTCCGACAGGGTGTCCCCGTAGAAGCTCAGCCACGTCGGCGAGTCCTGGTTGGCCTCGGCCGCGAACCGGAGCGGGATGCCTACCGACTGGGCCGCGGCCAGCTCGGTCTGCCCGAAGGACTCGATCTGCGAGACCGAGTTGAAGAAGGTGACCACGGTGGCGGCGTCGGCGTTCTGCATGGCCGCCACATCCAGGGGAACATCGGTCGAGGTGCTGTACATCGACAGCCAATAGGGAATGGAGATCTCGTCGGGCACACCGTAGGTCTGGGCCACTGCGTGGATGTCGGCCAGCTCGACGAGGTACTGGTCGATGGTCCCCGCCTGGTCGGTGCCCCACGAGGACAGGGCCCACGGCTCCAGCTCGACATGGATCCCCTGGAACAGCCCCGTGGCCAGCGCCTCGTTGGCCCAACCGGTGCCGTCGGTTGGATTGGGCACCCACGACGGGTCGCCACCCATGGCGTACACCGTGATCCCGGCGGCGGCGGCGTCGGCCGACAGCGACTCCTCCAAGGGCAGCTGCGGCTGCGACCAGCCCCAGGGGATGTAGGTGGGATCGGTGAACCCCGGCGCCACATAGGCGAAGATCTCGGTGACCCCATTGGCCTGGGCGAAGCTGACCATGGCGGCGGAGTCGCTCCAGTTCCACGCCCACATGGCCACCGTGGGCCCAGCGGCGCCCACGGTCACGTCAGCGGGGGACGAGCTGGGCGTCGACGGGGCGGGCGGTGGAGCGGCGGTGTCGCCGTAGGAGGTGGCGGTCAGGCCCAGCCCGACCAACGTGGTGATGATGACCGAGCACCCCAAGACGATTCCACGCCGCAACCACGTCTGCATCATGCTTCCCTCCCGGCGACCCTTCCCGTTCCATCTCGATCGCCTGTCAAGGGGCATCAGATACCCCGGCGGCCCAGAGAGCCAATTGGGGCAGGGTTCGACCCTCCGATCGTTACCGGTGGCGAAGAGGCCACGGCCTTATACGCTCTGGTCATGGACTACCGCACACTTGGACGCACAGGAGTCAAGGTCAGCCCGCTCTGTCTCGGGACGATGATGTTCGGAGTATGGGGCAACCAGGACCACGACGACTCGATCCGCATCATCAATCGAGCGGTTGACGCGGGGATCAACTTCTTCGACACGGCCGACATCTACTCCTTCGGCGAGTCCGAGGAGATCGTGGGCAAGGCCCTCGCCACCTTGGACCGCGACACCATCGTGCTGGCCACCAAGGTCCACGGCTCGATGGCCAAGGACCCCAATGCCGGCGGCAACTCGCGACGGTGGATCATCGCCGAATGCGAGAACAGCCTCCGACGATTGGGCACCGACTACATCGACCTCTACCAGATCCATCGGCCCGAGTACGGGACGGACATCGACGAAACCCTCGGCGCCCTCACCGATCTGGTCCGGGCCGGCAAGGTCCGCTACATCGGGTGCTCCACCTTCCCCGCCTACGAGATCGTCGAGTCGCACTGGGTGGCCGAACGTCGCGGTCGCGAGCGGTTCGCCACCGAGCAACCGCCGTACTCCATCCTGACCCGCGGCATCGAAGCCGACGTGCTGCCCGTCTGCCAGGAATACGGCATGGGTGTCATCCCCTGGAGCCCACTGGCCGGGGGTTGGCTGTCCGGCACCTTCGGAGCGGGCAAGGACAACACCAGTCGACGCTCGGCCATGCGCCCCGAGCGCTACGACCTGTCGGTGGACACCAACCGCCGCAAGCTCGAGATCGTGACCGCACTGGCCGAGCTGGCCGACCAGGCCGGCCTCACCCTGATCGAACTGGCCCTGGCCTTCGTGGCCGAGCACCCGGCGGTCACCGCCCCCATCATCGGGCCCCGGACCATGGAACACCTGGAATCCCAGCTCAGCGCAGCTGAGGTCGTTCTCAGCACCGACATCCTCGACCGGATCGACGAGCTGGTACCCCCAGGTACCATGGTGGACCCCATCGACAGCGACTTCAACCCCCAGGCGCTGACCGACCCGAACCTGCGCCGCCGTCGGAGGTAGCGCCGGATCCCGGGTCAGCAGTTCGGCGCAGCGGATCGACACAGAGGGTCGCTGATCAGCCTCAAAAATGATTCGCGCCGGGCGGGACTTGACGGCCCGGTAGAGTTACAGAGGGCCTATGTTTACCAATCCAATGCCCGGACGTGCGATTGCCGTGTCTCACGCCACATGCACCGGACGAGAATTCTTGCCGGTGAACCCCTCAAGTATTGAGGAAACGAAGGAGTATCGACCGTGAACAAGCAGCGCGCAGCCCAGGATGGCGAAGACCTCGTCAAGCTCTACCTCAGCGACATCGGTCAATATCCCCTGCTGACCAAGGCGGACGAGGCACGGCTGGCCCAAGCCATCGAACTGGGACGCGAGGCGGCGACCACCATCGCCGAGACACCGAAGTTGACCCCGGCCAAGCGACGGGAGCTCCGCCGGGTTGTCCTGCAGGGCGAGCATGCCCAACAGGATTTCGTGCAGTCCAACTTGCGCCTGGTTGTATCCATCGCCAAGAAGTACCAGGCGTCGAACCTGCCGCTCCTCGATCTCGTGCAAGAGGGCAACCTGGGCCTGATCCACGCCGTCGAGAAGTTCGACTGGCGCAAGGGCTTCAAGTTCTCGACCTATGCCACGTGGTGGATCCGCCAGGCCATCACCCGCGGCATCGCCAATACGGGGCGAACGGTGCGCCTGCCCGTCCATGCCGGCGACACCTTGGCCCGCATCCAAAAAGCCAAGAGCTTCCTCGAGTACAAGCTGGGTCGTCCGGCCACCCTCGACGAGCTCGGCGAAGAAGTAGAGCTCTCCCACGACAAGCTCGTCGAAGCGTTGCGATTCCGCTCCGAGCCCCTGTCCCTGTCCGACCCGCTCCGCGAGGATGGCGACGCCGAGCTGGGTGACATCGTCCAGGACGTGAACGCTGAATCGCCCTTTGACGCCGCGGCCCTCGCCCTCTTGGGTGACGAGATCGGCAAGCTGCTCTCCCCGCTCGACGAGCGCGAGCGCGAGATCCTGCGCCTCCGGTTCGGCCTCGATCGAGGCGAGCCCCGGACCCTCGAAGAGGTGGGCGAATTCTTCAGCCTGACCCGCGAGCGGATCCGCCAGATCGAAGCCCGGGCCATGTCGAAGCTCCGGCACCCCTCTTCCGACACCGGGGCTCGGGAACTGCTCAACGCCTGATCCTCGCCGGCTGATCACGCCGGTCAGCTGATCAGCTGATCAGGGACACCGGCCGTTGCTCCACCCACTCGAGGTGGAGTTCCCGTCGGACAATGCGCCAGCCCGCCGGTGTGCGCCGGTAGTCGTCGAGATAGCGGATGTACCACACCGCATCCGTTCCGTCGGCACCCGTTCCCGCCCTCTCCTCGGTTCCCTCTCCCTCGGCTCCGCTTCCCTCCGCTGCCGTGACGTGATGGGCAACGCAGTACACGACGCCCGTCGCCGTGCCGCCCTCGATGGTGAACTCCCGATTGAGCACCTCATGGAACGTCTTGGTGAAGCGTCGAAGGCCGTCGGGGATCTGGCGCAGGACCTCTGACCCCTTCCGCACCAGCACGGGGCGGAGATCCACGGGGACCTTGGGTATGACCAGTTCGCCGTCTTCCACGAACAGCCCGGCCAACCGGTCGCCGTCCCGACCGTCCACCGCGGCGGCATAGGAGACGACCAGGGCGGCCAGCTCCCGCTCATCGTTGAGGGTTCCGGCACCGGCATCGCGGCTCACGAGGAGCTCCTCGGGACGACCCGCCCCCTCAGGCACGGTTCGTGCCTGGACCGGACACCTGGATCGTGCATGCGGGCTCGCTTTCGGGTGAGGCGTCGGGCAACCGGCAGGCACGGCCGCCTGCGGGGCGGGAACGGCTCGCGCCTGGTCGAGCGTAAGCCCCGTTCCGACCCGCCGCAATCGCCCGGGATGCGACCGGTATTCTGATGCCGTGGACGAACCTGTGACACGTGGTCCGTCCGGCGCGCCCGGCGGCCCCCCTTCTCGTCCCCAACCGCCCAAGCCCGGAGGTCCGCCGGTGCGGACCCGCCAGGAAATCCAACAGTCGGCAGCCAGTCGCGCCCGCCGCAGCGAGATGGATCGCCGGTACTTCCTCCGTCGGATGTTCGGGATCGGGGGCGTGGTGGCGGCCGGGGCGGCCGGCTACGGCATCTACGAGGCCACGACCGGATCGAGCACTCCGGCCGCGGACCACCCGGGCAAGCCCACCGGGGTCACCTCGACCTCGACCTCGGCGCCGGCCCACGCGGCCAAAGCAACCACCACCAAGCTGGCCGACGGGGTCACCATCCCCACCTCGCCGGCCATCGTGGCTGAGAACGCCAAGATCGGCCACGCCTGGTGGGTCACCACCCCGCAGAACGCCGGCGACATCGAGGGATACGGCAGCCAGGTGAGCGCCGTGGCCGGCGACACCGTCACCTTGTTCGTCAGTACCAAGTCACCTCAGTTCCACGTCGAGGCCTACCGGATGGGCTACTACCAGGGCATCGGTGCCCGCCTCATCTGGCAGTCGCCTCAGGTGGCCGGTATCCGGCAAGCGGCGCCCAACCTCATCCCGGCCACCAATACCATCGAGTGCAGCTGGACCCCATCGCTGACCGTGAAGGTGGGCAAGACCTGGCCCCCTGGCGTGTACCTGTTAAAGCTGGTGGGAACGTCCAACGAGCAGCAGTACGTACCCCTGTGCGTGCGCGACGACGCCTCCACTGCGGCCATCGTCATCCAGCAGAGCGTCACCACCTGGCAGGCCTACAACCGCTGGGGCGGCTACAGCCTCTACTACGGCAATACCGGCGGGCAGCTGTCTTACACCCATGATCCGGCGGGAGGCGACTACGACCATCGGGCCCGCATCGTGTCCTTCGACCGGCCCTACGACCACGACTGGGCGTCGGGCGCGGCCGACCTGGTGGGCAACGAGTTCCCCGTCATCTACAACGCAGAAAAACTCGGGCTGGACGTCACCTACTGGACCGACGTGGACCTCCATGCCCGACCCCAGCTCCTGAAGAACCACAAGGCCCTGCTCAGCTTGGGCCACGACGAGTACTGGTCCTACGAGATGCGAAAGGGTGCGAGCACGGCCGTGAATGGCGGCGTCAACCTGGCCTTCCTCGGGGCCAACGCCTGCTATCGCCAGATCCGCTTCGACAACTCCCCTCTGGGACCGAACCGCCACCAGATCTGTTACAAATCGGCCACCGAGGACCCGCTGTTCAACGTGGACAACGCGAAAGTGACGGTCAACTGGCCCGAGGCCCCGGTCTCCCAGCCAGAGAGCCTGCTCATCGGGAGCACGTACCAGGACATCGCGGCCATGGCCAACATGGTGATCACCGACGCGTCGTCGTGGGTCTTCGCCGGCACCGGGCTCACCCAGGGCCAGCAGTTGCCCAAGGTGGTCCAAGGAGAGTTCGACCGCTACGTGCCCTCTAGCTCGTCACCCCAGAACCTCGACGTGGTGGCCCACTCCGTGGTCCCCAACCGTGGCAACAACTACTCCGATGTCACCTGGTACACCGTCCCCGGTGGTGGTGGCGTCTTCGCCACCGGCAACGCCACCTGGATCGGGGCCATGGTCGACAGTACGCTCATCCCGCCCAACGTGGTCCCCGATCCCATCCCCGGCGTCACCGCGCCGGTGCTGCGGGTGATGGAGAACATCTACTCCGTCCTGGGCACCGGACCGGCCAGTGCCACCCACCCGTCCCAGGGCAACTGGAACCAGGTCTACGGCGGGTCATCGGGGCCGACAGCCCCGACACCCTCGAACGCGGCCTGACCGACGCCCGGCGCGCAGCAGCCCGGGATGCCATGTGGTCATCCCGGGCCGGCGACATGCTCCGCTGGGGTCGATGCCCACCGTGGTGGGCGCGTCGCCCTCAGTCGGTCAGCGTGATCGGTTGCTCGTCGGGATCGAGAGCGTCGGCTGACCCCCCGTTGGCCAGCGACTCGGCGGCGGCATCGACGGCATCGACGTTCATGGCTGCCAGGTGCTCCCGGATCCTCCCGTCGACCTCGGCCATGAGCTGGGGGTTCTCGATCAGAAAGGTCTTCACGTTCTCCCGGCCCTGACCGAGCTGCTCGCCCTCATAGGTGAACCAGGCCCCGGACTTCTTGATGAAGCCCAGCTCCACGCCCACGTCGAGGAGGGAGCCCTCGCGGCTGATGCCCTTCCCGAAGGTGATGTCGAACTCCGCCTGCTTGAACGGCGGCGACACCTTGTTCTTCACCACCTTGACCCGGGTCCGGTTGCCCACCATCTCGGCACCGTCCTTTATGGTCTCGATCCGGCGGATGTCCAGACGGACCGACGAGTAGAACTTCAGGGCCCGGCCGCCGGGGGTCACCTCGGGCGAGCCGTACATCACCCCGATCTTCTCCCGGAGCTGGTTGATGAAGATGGCGATGGTGCGGGACTTGGACAGCGTCCCGGTGAGCTTGCGCAACGCCTGGGACATCAGTCGGGCCTGCAGGCCGACATGGGAGTCGCCCATCTCGCCCTCGATCTCGGCCCGGGGGGTGAGGGCGGCCACCGAGTCGATGACCAGCACGTCGAGGGCCCCTGAGCGGATGAGCATGTCGGCGATCTCCAACGCCTGCTCACCGGTGTCGGGCTGAGAGATGAGGAGATCATCGATGTTGACCCCGATGGCTCCGGCGTACACCGGGTCCATGGCGTGCTCGGCATCGATGTAGGCGCAGATGCCGCCGTTGCGTTGCGCCTCGGCCACCACGTGCATGGCCAGGGTCGACTTACCTGAGGACTCCGGTCCGAAGATCTCCACGACGCGGCCGCGGGGCAGGCCGCCGATGCCAAGAGCGAGGTCGAGAGCAAGGGCTCCCGTCGGGATCGACTCGATGTTCATGTGGAGGTTCTCACCCATCCGCATGATCGATCCCTTGCCGAACTGCTTCTCGATCTGGCCGAGGGCCATGTCGAGTGCCTTTTCACGTTCCATGTGGTTGCTCTCCTCGGTGGTTGTTATTCACTTGACCGGGCCGACCCTACGGGTGGGGTGTAACAGAGCCCCGAAAGGGGAGCGATCGGGGCTCGGGTCTTGGAATATTTGCCGACCCC
>DASZLD010000094.1:0-9271 GCA_035552655.1 Acidimicrobiales bacterium | reverse complement strand
CGGCGACCTCGGATAGATTCTTGGTCAACACCAGTAGGCCGATGGATGCGAACGGCCCACTTGGGTCCGGAAGTCCAGTTATAGGAGAGTCCCATGGCGATCAGTGTGAACTATCCGGTCTTCGATGCCGACAATCACATGTACGAGACGACGGATGCGTTCACCAAGTACCTGCCGGCCGAGTACGACGGTCTGGTGAAGTTCGTGCAGGTGAACGGCAGGACGAAGATCGCCCTGCGCAATGTGATCAGCAACTACATTCCGAACCCCACCTTTAACAAGGTTGCTCCTCCCGGAGCGCAGGAGCTTGAGTTCCGGATCAAGAATCCCTCGTCAAAGCACTCGGTCGGAACGAAAGACGGGCTCGACACGAAGTCGAAGCACGAGCCACGGCTGCCCGGCATGCCACCCAGGTACATCGAGTCGCCGCCCGCCTTCTTCAACCCCGAAGACCGGATCGTCCTCATGGACGAACTGCAGGTCGACCGGGCGATGATGTGGCCCACCCTGGCCAGCCTGCTCGAGGAGCGCCTGGCTGACGACCCCAGGGCGACGGCGGTCGTCGTCCATGCTCTCAACGAGTGGATGCACGAACACTGGACCTTCAACTTCGAGAACCGCATCTTCGCCACGCCGGTGCTCAACCTGTCCATCCTCGACGAGGCCCTCCGGGAGCTGGACTACGTCGTCGAGCACGGGGCCCGAGCGATCCTCATTCGGCCTGCACCCGTGCCCGACTTCGGTGGCCGCCGCCGCTCGCTGGCCCTCCCCGAGTACGACCCGTTCTGGCAGCGGGTGCAGGAGTCCGGCGTGCTGGTCGGCATGCATTCCTCCGACGACGGCTCGCAGCGCTATATCAACGAATGGGACGGCCGAACCTCCGAGTTCAGCGCCTTCGTCGCCCGGAGCATGTTCTCTCGGCTGGTGGAGAGCGAGTACCGCAACATCCGTGACACCGTCTACTCGATCATCGGTCACGGTCTAGCCACCCGGTTTCCCGATATTCGCTTCATGCCGGTCGAGAACGGAAGCCAGTGGGTACCGACCGCTCTCAAGCAATTCCAGAAGCTCTACGATCGGAGCCCCGGTGGGTTCGACGAGGACCCGATGAAGACGTTCCAACGGTCGATCATCATCCATCCCTTCTTCGAAGAGGACGTCTTGAACATCGTCGACCTGGTCGGAACGGACAATGTCGTGTTCGGATCGGACTACCCGCATCCTGAGGGCCTGTCCGAGCCCCTGTCCTTCCTCGAGGAGATCGCGCCCCTCCCTGAGGCGGCCAAGGCCAAGATCATGGGCGGGACCCTGTCCAAACTGATGCAGTGTGACCCCACCGAAAAGGTCGTGGCCGCCTGACGCGGAGGGCGTCATCGAAGCGTGAGAAAGCTCATCGAATCAACACATGTAACCCTTGGCGGTGAGATTGGCTCGCCCCATGAGTGGGGATTTCCCTACCTGGACGACGAGCACTTCGCCTACGCCAGCTCATTGCTCTCCGACGCCGATGCCCTGTTGCTGGGAAGGCGCACGTATGAGGGACTATCGGCCGGCTACACCAGCATGGCTGGCGATGCCCCCGGTGGGAGCATCGTCAAATATGGCAATGGCCCACTTGATGTCACGCTCATGGAGCACAACTTGATTGACGAGTTCCACCTGTTGCTCACCCCGGTCGCCGTGGGCAGGGGCCAGCATATGTTCGCCGATCTCGACGGATCGCCTCAGCTGACGCTTGCCGAGGTGACTCGGTTCAGCAATGGCGTACTGGTGCTCGTGGACGTACCCACATGAGGCCGGTTATCGCCGAAGGTGACGGGCCTCCATCAGATCAGCGGCCTTCTCGTGCTGGCTCCCAGTACACGACGCCGACGCCCGCTTCGACCTCGACCGAATAGGCACGGACGACCAAGCCGACAGAGACGGCCTCCGGCGGGCAACCGGTGACGTTTCCCATCATCATGGGGCCCTCGTCGAGAGCGATCATGGCCACAACGTACGGCACCTCACCCTTGAACGGCTCTGCCCCCTGTTGACGGATGACCGTGAAGGTGTAGACGGTGCCCCGTCCTGACGCCTCCTCCCATTCCGGATCGGTTCCGCATGTCGTGCACATCGCCCGTGGATAGAACTGCCTCGACCCACAGGACGGGCAACGCTGAATAAGGAGCTTCCCATCTGCGGCCGCCCCCCAGAATGCAGCTGAGACCGGATCTGGCGCCGGAATCGGCTTCGTCCACGTCTCGACAGCCCGAACTTCGATGGTCATGGATGCTCCCTTCCCAACACGACGGTGCCGATGCAAGAAAGCCAACCGCCTGATCCGCATGCCACCGCGATGTTGCAGTTGGGGACCTGAGCCGGACCCGCTTGACCTCGGAGCTGGCGCGTCGCTTCTATCAGGAGGAACATGCCTCGCATCCCAGAATGACAGGAGGACAATCCACCACCGTCGGTATTGAGAGGGAGATCTCCACCGCGCCGGAGATGGCCCTCGGCGATGTAAGCGCCGCCTTCGCCCCTCGGGCAGAAGCCAAGGCCCTCGAGCAGGAGCAGCACCGTGATGGTGAAGCTGTCGTAGAGCTGCACCGTGTCGACTTCATCCGGCGTCACACCAGCCTCGGCCAAGGCCGCCGGGCCACAGGTGGCCGCCGCAGTGGTGGTGAAATCGGGCATCTGGCTGATGTGCCAATGGGTCTGCCCACCGGCGGCGCCCAGAACGTACACGGCAGGTTGACGGAGGTCTCGTGCCCGATCGGCCGTCGTCATGATCAGGGCGCCGCCTCCATCGGAGATCACGCAACAATCCAACTTGTGGAGGGGGTCAGCCACCAACCTGGAATTCACAACGTCCTCGACGGAGATGGCGTCGCGGTACATGGCGTTCGGATTGAGTCCGGCATACTCCCTCACCCCGACCGCGATCTCGGCCAACTGCTCCGACGTAGTGCCGTATTCGTGCATATGGCGTCGGGCGGCCATGGCGTACGCGCCGACCAGGGTATTGCCATAGGGCGCCTCGTACGCCGCGGGACCCTGGACGTGCTGACCTTCTCGTCCGAATCCTCCCGTTCCCAATGTTCGCCCCATGCGGGAAAGGAAGTCGGATCCGTAGGTGACGAGGACCGTGTCGCAAAGGCCCTGCCGGATGGCGGCTGCCGCGTGTTGGACATGGAACTCGAATGACGATCCGCCGGTCATGGTCCCGTCGATGTACCTGTGGTCGACGCCGAGGTACTCAGCCATGCTGACCGGACTCTCGCTGTCTCCGCCGCCCATCCCGGCTGAGAGGTAGCCGTCGATGTCGCCTTTCGCCATGCCCGAGTCCAGCAACGCCCGCTGGGTGGCTTGCGAATGATGCCCAATGGCATCGAGGTGCGGTGATCGGGGGTAATCGCTCAGCCCAATGCCGACGATGACTGGGGTTCGATCGGCCATGGGGAAGACCATAATCAAGCGATGGAAGTGACAGCCACCGTTCCTCAGTTCGTCGGTCTCCCTGGGCGGACCGTCGGAGAGGACAGGGCGTTGGGTTGGGGGAGCGGCCTAGTGTTGCTGTGCGGAATGACGAACGAGTCGGCCCGTCACATGTCCCAGGGAGGTTGGTTCATGACATCATCGAACAGTCCCGACGGTTCCAAAGAAAAGCGCCGAGGGATCGAGCTGTACGGCCCAGATGACGCCCGATCGCTGTACGAAACCGGGATGATGTCGATGCCCACACTGTCGCCGGAGGCTCCCGAGCAGCTTACGGAATGGGCGATGTCCTCAGGCCACGTGGTGAAAACGCTCTTCGAACAGTCGGATGGGAACGGCATGAGCCTCATTTGGTCATGGTTCGGCCCCGGGTACGCCCTACCCCGCCACTCCCACAGCGCCGACTGTCTGTACTACGTGTTGAAGGG
This sequence comes from Acidimicrobiales bacterium, assembly GCA_035552655.1. Taxonomy (GTDB): domain Bacteria; phylum Actinomycetota; class Acidimicrobiia; order Acidimicrobiales; family RAAP-2; genus DASXMT01. The sequence goes on along the minus strand of DASZLD010000094.1, from coordinate 5,366 downwards.
CGAAGTGAAACTGGGCCGCCGGAGCATTGCCGCCGGTGGTGGGTTCTTCGTTCCCGAGGATGCCCCCTATGCCTACTCTGCCGGTGATGAGGGCGTTGAGGTGCTCGAGTTTCGAGGGGTCAGCTCGTTCGACATGAAGATCTCCGAGAGCCTGGCCCGCTGGGATCAGATCGTCTCCATCGTCCGGGAGAACAATGAGGGGTGGAAGGACGCCCAGGTCGGTGCCTGACTTGGCAGAGCCCGGCCAGGCGCCAGGGAAGGTTGCCCTGGTCACAGGAGGTGCATCCGGCATCGGGCTGGCTGCCACTCGGAGGTTCGCTCGAGACGGGATCGCGGTCGCGGTCGGCGACGTCAATGACCAGGCCCTGGAATCGGTGCGAGGCGAGCTCGGGGACGCCATACGGACGCTCCGCTGCGACGTGTCCCAGGAATCGGACGTCGAGGCGCTGGCTTCGCTGGCCATGAACGAGTTCGGCCGCCTCGACATCGCCTTCGCCAACGCCGGTATCGGTTCGAGTTCGGCCATCGTTGATATCGATATTGCCGACTGGACCCGCGTACTCGAGGTCAACCTGGTGGGCAGCGTGCTCACCATCAAGCATGCGGCCCGACGCATGAGGCCGGGCGGCTCCATCGTGGTGACCGCCAGCCTCAATGCCGTTCAGCCCGGGCTGGGGATGAGCGCCTACTGCGCGTCCAAAGCCGGCATCAAGATGCTGGTGGAAGTGGCCGCCCTGGAGTTGGGTGGTGCCGGTATCCGGGTGAATGCCATCGGCCCCGGTCTCGTTCGTACCGGATTGACCGAGGGCGTCTGGCTCGTTCCGTCCATCGTCGATGAATTTCGAGAGAACACCCCACTTGACCGATACTCCACTCCTGAGGAGATTGCCAACCTGGTGGTATTCCTGTCATCGGAGGAGGCGGCCTTCATTTCTGGCTCGTTCTATCTCATCGACGGGGGTGCTCACACCATGCGCTATCCGGATATCCCGGCCAGAATCGCCGAGGCGACCCGGTGAACGGGGGCAGCGACAGCGACAGGAGCTCACCCATGACTCGGGACCCATCTGCGCACCGGTAGGAGCCGAACCCAAGAGGACAAACCAAGGAGCCATCATCGTGCGTGCGGCCGTACTCGGTAGTCGAGGAGACATCAGGGTGGAGCAGGTCACTGACCCGGCACCCGACCCCGGCCAGCTGGTGATTCAGGTGACTGCCTGCGGGATCTGCGGGTCGGATCTGAAGGCGCGATCGGCCATGCCCCATGGGACGGTGATGGGCCACGAGTTCTGCGGTGAGGTGGTGGCCCTAGGCCAGGGGGTCGGGGATCCCTGGCGGGTGGGAACTTCGGCGGCCGTGCTACCGGTGCTGTCTTGTGGAGCGTGCTCGTGGTGTGTGGCCGGAGAGGTGGCGCACTGCGAATCGGCGAGACTGATCGGCCTGGGCGGGAGCCCCGGTGGCTTCGCCGAGTTCGTGGCGGTGAGTGCCGATCTCTCCTTTGCCCTTCCCCCGGGGCTACCTCCGTCTTTGGGCGCCCTGGTGGAGCCCTTCGCCGTGGGCCTCCACACCGCCCGTGTCGGCGGTATCGGCGATGGCGATTCGGTTTTGGTCATCGGGGCCGGACCGGTTGGTCTGACCACGGCCAAGTGGGCCCAGGTCCGAGGAGCGAGGGACGTCGTGGTGTCCGACCCGGTGGCCGCGCGGAGGGAGCTCAGTGGGACCTTTGGCGCCACCCGCGTGGTCGACCCGGCAACAGACGAGCTGGGCGACGGGTACGACGTGGTCATCGACTGTGTGGGGAAACCCGGGCTGCTCGATCACTGCGTGGCCGCGACACGGACGAAGGGACGGGTGGTGGTGGCCGGCGTTTGCGTCGAGCCCGATCCCTACCTTCCCGCCATGGCTCTGATGAAGGAGCTCACCGTGGCCTTCTCGGTCTACTACCGGCCCGACGAGTTCCGGTCGGTGATCGATGCCTTCATGACCGGTCAGATCGATCCGATTCCGCTGGTCACCAGGAACGTCCCGCTCGACCAGGTGGATGCGGCATTCGACTCGCTGATCGGGTCGGTGGTCGATAGCAAGATCTTGGTCGACCCCACGGTGCGTTCCTAGCTGTCGCCCTGACAGGCCGCCGCCAGCTCGGGATGATGGGTACTCGAGAGGAAGCGCACCCGGTCGGCCACATCGCGCAGCCCGTCGGTTCAGGATGTGCGGCACATCCTCGACCGGTGCGGCGATGGCGAAGGTGTCGACCACCTCGCCGGTGATGAGGTGCTTCATCTGGTTCCAGCAGCCCGCCTTGGACAGTCGAGGCTGAGAACCCACAGATCGTGTCATGCTCCGGGCCACCGCCGGAGAGTGCAACGGTGTTGTTGCCCTGTTGCTCAGGGCATGATGGCGATGCGGGCCGCGGGCTCCGCTGCCGCCTGGCGACGGTACAGGCCCCGCTCGAGCGCATGGAGAAGGCTGTCGCGGGTTTCGACCGGGCTGATGAGCTCGTCCTGGCCGAAGCTCTGGGCCGACCGGAACGATGCCTCGACCTCCATTTGGCGCAGCAGGGTCGCCTCGTCGAGATCGGAACCCCGGGCCCGGCTCATGGCTGCCGCCCCCATGGCGCCCATGGTGGCACCGGGATAGGCGAAGGTCGCCGACTGCCCGTCGAAGGGGATCATCCCCATGACCATCGACCCGAAGCCGTAGGCCTTGCGCAGGGTGACGGTGAACTTGGGCACGCGGGCCTGCGTCTGCGCCGCGTACATTCGGGCCCCGCTGCGCAGGATGGCCTGGCGCTCCGACTGGCTGCCCGGCATGACCCCCGGGTTGTCGGCCAGGAAGACGATGGGCAGATGGAACGAGTCGGCCACGGTGATGAAATGGGCCCCTTTGTCGGCCCCGTCCGAATCGAGGGAGCCGGCCAGGACCTGGGGCTGGTTGGCCACAACGGCGACGGGATGGCCGCCCAGGCGCCCCAGTGCACAAATCAGCGAACGACCGAAGTCGGGCTGCACCTCGAGGCACGAGCCCTCGTCGAAGACGACGTCGATGACGTCATGCATGTTGTAGACCCGGCGGCCGTTGCGGGGCACGATGTCCAAGAGCTCGGGCACGGCTCGGAACCCATCGTCGCCACCCTCGACGTCGCTCGGGTACGACCAGGCCGAGGAGGGAAAGTACCCCAGGTAGGACTTCACCAGGTCGAGGGCGGCCACGTCGTCGTCGACCGAGTTGTGGACCAGGCCGCTGGCCACTGCGACGTTGGGGCCGCCCAGGTCCTCCTTGGTGATCTGCTCGCCGATCGACTCGAGGACGACCGGCGGGCCGGCGGTGAACACAGAAGCCTGGGCGCTCATCACCGTGAAGTCCGACATGGGGGCAACCAGCGCCCCATGGCCGGCCGAAGCTCCGAGGATGGCGGTCACCAGCGGGACGCGTCCCGAGCAGCGGGATTGGGCCAGCAGATCGGTCGGGCTGCGAGGATGCGACTTGCCATCGGCCCGGAACCCTGCACCTTCGAGCACCATCACCAGTGGCACTCGATCGGTCAGTGCCATCTCGGCCACGCGGTACCGCTTAGCGTTTGCCGCCGAGCCGATGGTACCGGCCAGCACGGTGAAGTCCTCGGCCGCCACCATGATGGGACGCCCATCGACGTACCCCGAGCCGATGACCACGGCGTCGGCCGGAGCCTCGGACCCACCCACCAGGGTGCCGATCTCGAAGAAGGATCCGGGGTCGAGTAGGTGGTCTATCCGGGCCCGGGCGTCGAGCTTGCCGGCACCGCGGTGCTTTTGCAGGCGCTCTTCTCCGCCCATGGCCCTCGACGCGGCCCGGCGTTGCGCCAGGTTGTCCAGTACCTCCTGCCAGTCCTCGGCACCCTGGCTCTCATCCATCGCACGCCGTGACTGCATGGACGCTCGGGAGGTAGGACGCAGAGCCGAGGGACACGCGAAATCTCTACAGCTTCCCCAGAGGGGCGTCAAGCCCGTGTGACTGTGGGACCCAACGCGACCAGGTTCGGTGTGACCGGTGATCTACCTCGAGAGGAAAACCAGGGAAAGATATTCTGGCCCAGACGGTGTGCGATGCTGCCACCAGCGGAGGGGAGCGGGATGAGGGACGGGTTGAATCTTCTCGATGGGGGTTGGTACGCCCAGGATCCCCATGCCATCTGGACCGAGCTGCGCCAGGAGGCACCTGTCTACTACGACCCGCTGGGCCAGGTGTGGGGCATATCGCGCTACCAGGACGTCCTGGCCATCGAGAAGAACCCCGAGGACTTCTCCAGTCGTACCGCGCCGCGGCCACACGGTCAGGCGCTGCCCATGATGATCTCGATGGACGACCCCGCCCACCAGCAGCGTCGGTCCCTGGTCAACCGGGGCTTCACCCCCAAGCGGGTCGGCGACCAGGAACCCAAGCTGGTGGAGTTCTGCCGGACGATCATCAACGACGTCTGCGACCGGGGCGAGTGCGACTTCGTGTGGGATGTGGCCGCCCGGCTCCCGCTCATGGTCATCGCTGACATGCTCGGCCTGAGCGACATGCAAGAGGAGCTGCTCCACTGGTCGGAGGCCTTGATGCGCCCCACTCCGGAGGAGACTCTCGCCGCCGGCGAGAACGCCATCCAGGAGTTCCGGGAGAGCCAGCTGCAGGTCATCGCCGATCGCAGACGCAATCCTCGGGACGATCTCATGACCACGCTGTGCGAGGCCGAGATAGGGGGTCAGCGTCTTGACGACGAGTCGATCGTGTACGAGACGCTGTTGATCCTCATCGGCGGGGACGAGACCACCCGGCATGTGATCAGTGGCGGGATGCTGGCCCTCTTGGAGAGCCCGGATCAGATGGCCGATCTGCGCACCGGATCGGCCGATCTGATGATCGCGGTGGAGGAAATGATCCGGTGGGTATCGCCCATCCAGAATATGGCTCGCACCGTTACCCGGGACCTGGAGTTCGGTGGCCAGAAGATGGGGGAGGGAGACCAGGTCATCCTGTTCTACCCGTCCGCCAACCGGGACGAGGACGTGTTCGCTGACCCTCAGGTCTTCGACATCCGCCGCCAGCCCAACCCCCACATCGCCTTCGGGTTCGGACGGCACTTCTGCCTCGGGGCCTCGTTGGCCCGGTTGGAGGTGAAGGTGATGTTCAGCGAGCTACTCCGTCGCCTGCCCGACATCCAATTGGCCACCGGCGATGTGCTACCCCGCCGGGCATCGAACTTCTCCAGCGGCCTCGAAGCCATGCCGGTGCGCTTCGACCCCGTGGCCCTCGAGGCCACGGGGTAGGGAGCTTCTGGTGACCGCGGTCGAACGAGCCCACGACTGTCTCTGCAACGTCGATATGGGAGATGTCGTGCAACC
>DASZLD010000093.1:0-12654 GCA_035552655.1 Acidimicrobiales bacterium | reverse complement strand
AGGCGCACCGGCTTGGTGAACTGCATCACCTCCCATTCCCGCTCTTTGGCCACTTTGGCCAGCACCCGATCGGGGTTGACCACGACGGGATGTCCCACCGCCTCGAGCATGGGCAGGTCGGTGTATGAGTCGGAGTAGGCGTAGGAGGAGGACAGGTCCAAGCCGTCGGTCTCGGCCAGCTCGCGCATGGCGTCGGCCTTGAACGGGCCGTAGGCGTAGAACTCCATCTCCCCGGCGTAGCGCCCCTCCTCGTCCACCACGGCCCGGGTGGCGATGCAGCCGTCGACCCCCAGGTGCTCGGCCAACGGCTCGACGATCTCCTCGGGCGACGCCGACACCAGGTAGACGCGGTGTCCGGCGGCCCGGTGCTCCTCGATGAGATCGAGGGCCTCGGCATAGATGATGGGCTCGACTGTCTCCTCGAGTGCTTCACGCACGATCTGGCGGATGAGGGTCTGGTCCCACCCCTTGGTCAGGGTCAGCATGGACTCCCTGACCCGGGCCAGCTTCTGCTCGCTGGCCCCGAGGTGGAGATAGACCAACTGAGACACGAGGGCCCGGATGACCAGGCGCCGGTTGATGAGGCCTCCCCGGTAGAAGGGCCCACCGAAGGCGGCGATGGACGCCTTGGCGATGACCGTCTTGTCCAGGTCGAAGAAGGCCCCTTCCACCGAGCTAGTGCCCCACCAGCAGTTGTTGCACGCCGTCCTCTGCATCCTCGGTCACCAGGACCAGCACCTCGTCCCCGGCGGCCAGCCGGGTATCGCCGCGGGGAACCACCAGTCGGTCGCCGCGGACCACGGCGACCACGGTCGCCTCTCGGGGGATGCCCAGATCGACCAGGGCCTGTCCGGCCGCCGGTGAATCGTCGGCCAGGGTCACCTCGACCAGGTGGGCGCTGCCCCCTTCGAACCGCAGCAGCCGCACCAGGGACCCCACCGACACCGCCTCTTCGACCAGGGCGGTCATGAGCTGGGGGGTGGACACCGACACGTCGACGCCCCAGCTCTCGTTGAACAGCCACTGGTTCTTCGGGTGATTGACTCGGGCCACCACCCGAGGTACGGCGAACTCCTGTTTGGCCAGGAGGGAGACGACCAGGTTGTCCTCGTCGTCGCCGGTGGCCGCCACCACCACGTCGACGGTGGCCAGGCCGGCGGCGTCGAGCGAGCTGACCTCGCAGGCGTCGGCCACCACCCAGGTGATGTCGAGCTCGCCCTCGAGCCGGGCCACCAGCTCGGGATCCTGCTCGATGACCAAGACGTCGTGGCCGCCCTTGTGCAGGTCGCTGGCGATGGCCGTCCCCACGCTGCCGGCCCCGGCGATGGCTACCTTCATTGGTCGTCCTCTTCGAGATCGGCGTTGGGCACGGGGATGCCGGCGATGACCGTCTCCCGCCCGTCTGATCCCGCACCTCCGTCGTGCTGGTCCGCCTCCTCGGCCGCCCGCTTGTCGAGGCGGCGCAAGGCGGCATTGGTGACCATCAGGTGGAGGACGTCTCCGTCTTGGCCGACCAGGTCGTCCAGGTCCAACCGGGCCACGCCGGCCCGGGTCACCGACACCAGGGTGATGTCATCTTTGGTGTTGATGTCGGACAGCCGCTTGCCCGCCCATCGCTCGGGCAGGGGTCGCTCCACCAGGGACAGGGTGCCGGTGGTGTCGGTCCACTCCACGCCCTTGGCCGCCGGGAGCAGCCGTCGCTGGACCTGATCGATGGTCCACGACACCGTGGCCACGGTGGGAATGCCCAGGCGCAGGTAGATCTGGGCCCGACGCGGATCGTAGATGCGGGCCACCACGTTGGGGATCTCGTAGGTCTCCCGGGCGATCCGAGCGGTGAGGATGTTCGAGTTGTCCCCGCTGGTCACCGCGGCCAGGGCGCCGGCCTGGCCTGCTTTGGCCCGGTCCAGGTCATCACGGTCGAAACCGGACCCGACGATGGCCGTTCCCGGCCACTCGGTCGGAAGCCGGCGAAAGGCCTTGGCGTTCCGATCGATGATCGAGACCGAATGGCCCTGCTCGATCAACCCAATGGCCAGGCCTGATCCGACCCGGCCGCAGCCCACGACGATGACATGCACCCGGACCATGCAACACGCACCGGAGGCCGCTGACAACTCGGGGGGCCGAGAGCGCCGGGCTGCCGTACAGAAATCGAAGCTCGTGTTTTACTGACGGGATGGACGGACCGGTCGGCGAGCAGGGCGAGGACCGGGTCCCCGGGGCGACCGAACAGACCGTCCCGGCCGAGGTCAAGAGCGTGGGCCGTTCCCGATTCGTGCAGCCCTCGGTGGACGTGCCGCCCCCGGTGGACCTGCCCGAGACCCTTCGGTACCGGCTCAAGAACGTGCTGCTGGGGCCGCCGCTGGCCTCCGAGCGCCAGGCCTCGGAGCGACTCGGACGTCCCACCGCGCTGGCCGTGCTCTCGTCCGACGTCATCTCGTCGTCGGCCTATGCCACCGAGCAGATGCTCCTGCCCCTGGTCCCCCTCATCGGCGTGGCCGCGTTCTCGCTGGTTGTCCCGGTCGCCCTGGCCGTGATCTTCGTCCTGCTGTTCGTGACCCTGTCCTACCTCGAAGTAGTGAAGGTCTACACAAAAGCGGGCGGCGCCTACGTCGTGTCCCGGGAGAATTTCGGCCCCAAGGTGGCTCAGATCGCCGCGGTGAGCCTGCTCATCGACTACACCCTCACCGTGGCCGTGTCGGTGGCCGCCGGCGTGGCCGCCCTGACTTCCGTCTTCTCGTCGCTCTCCCCCTACACCACGTGGATCGCCATCGGGCTGGTCGTCGCTCTGGCCTACGGGAACCTGCGCGGCATTAGGGAGGCGGGCCGGACGTTCGCCATCCCCACCTACTTCTTCGTCGTCAACATGGTGATCCTGATCGCCGTGGGCTCGTACAAGGAGATCGCCGGATCGCTCCGCGTGCACGCCATCACCGGACACCCGGGATCGGTGCCCATCGGGCACCCCGGATCGGGGTTGTTGCTCGGAGCCACCGTCTTCATCGTGCTGAAGGCGTTCGCCTCCGGTGGTTCGGCCCTCACCGGCACCGAGGCCATCTCCAACAGCGTCAGCGTGTTCCGGCGCCCGGAGGCGCGGAACGCCCGCATCACCATGACCATGATGGCCATCATCCTGGGATCGCTGGTCCTCGGGGTCACGTTCCTGGCCGCCGCCACCCACCCGGTCCCCTACGTGTCGGGGACGCCCACGGTCCTGTCACAGGTGGCCAAGTACGTCTACGGCGGGAAAGGCGTCGGCGAGGTGTTCTACGTGCTGTTGCAGGCCGGCACCATGCTCATCCTGGTCCTGGCGGCCAACACCAGCTTCACCGGGTTCCCCTTCCTGGCCAGCTTCGCCGCCGAGGACTCCTATCTGCCCCGGCAGTTGACCAAACGCGGTCACCGCCTGGTCTTCTCCACCGGCATCATCGTGCTGACCGCCGTGGCCATCGTGGTCTTGCTGGTCACCCAGGCGAAGGTGGACAAGCTGATCCCGCTGTATGCCGTCGGCGTGTTCACCGGCTTCACCATGGCCGGGGCGGGCATGGCCAAGTACCACTTCACCAATCGCGAGGACCATTGGCGGCGGCGCCTGGCCATCAACGGGACGGCGTCGGTGCTGTCGCTCGTCGTCCTCGTCATCATCGCCGTGACCAAGTTCGCCGAGGGGGCGTGGGTGGTGGTGGTGATCCTGCCCCTCGGGGTGTTCGTCCTCCTGCGCCTCCACCGGCAGTACGCCAGCGAGGAGAAGCAGCTGGAGGAGGGGGTGGCGGCCGCAGCCGAGGCTCCCGTGCTGGACAAGCACGTGGTCATCGTGCTGGTCGACCGGCTCGACCTGGCTTCGGCCCGCGCCCTCCAGTACGCCCGGACCCTGCACCCCGACGACCTGCGGGCGGTCCACTTCGTGCTGGACAACCGGGTGAGCGAGGCCCTCGAATCGGAGTGGAGCCGATTGGGGCTGACCCGGCTGCCGCTCGACGTGATCGAATGCGAGGACCGCCGGTTGGGGCGATCGGCGCTCGAGCTGGCGGCGGAGACGGTGGCCGATGGCAACACCGAGCTGACCATGCTGCTGCCCCGGCGCGGGTTCGCCACCGGATGGCATCGGCTCCTGCATGACGGGACCGCCGACCGCATCGCCGCCGGCGTGAGCAAGCTCTCCCACGTGACGGCCACCGTGGTCCCCTATCAGCTCACCGGCGGGTGGCTCTCGCGGCGCCGAAACTGGAGACGGAAGCCGGTGACCGGCGACGTGACCGATGCCCGTCCGGGCAAGCCCAGCGACAAGGAGTCCAAGCCGTCCTTCGACGAGGCCGCCTTCGGCGACCGGGCCTCCGGGGCGGCCCCCATCGGCCAGGTGGAGTGGCGGCAGCGGGTCCGGGTGGCCGGGCGGATTCGGTCGGTGCGGGTGCAACCCCGGGCGGGGACCTCGAACCTGGAGTGCGTGCTGGCCGACCGCACCGGGCAGCTCCTGTTGGTCTTCCAGGGCCGGCGCCGCATCCCGGGGATCCAGCCGGGGGCCCGACTGCTGGTCGAGGGCATGGTCGGCGATTGGGGTCACCGCCCCGCCATCTTGAACCCCGATTACGAGCTGGTCGCCGGGCCCGAAGCCGAGGACCTGCCCACCTAGGCGAAGGCCCGGGTGCGGCGATACTCTTGCCGAACGTGCGGTTGATCGGTAAGTTGCCCCGCACTAGGGGGTCCACCACGGTCCTTCGATGCCTGCTGTCCACGCCCCGGTTCGGCCGAGACGGCAAACCGGTGTCGTACATCGCGGGTGCACCACCATGATCGGAATCGGCCCTGTTCGGCCGCGTTCGGGACGATGTGAGCCAGTCAGTACGAGTAGGAAGCGAAGGGAGCAGCACCGATGATCCATCTTCTCGCCGAGGGGGGGTACCAGGGATTCTTTCTGGGGTCCACCGAGAAGGTCATCTTGCTGGCCGCCCTGGTGGCCTCCGTGGCCTCCGTCGTCACCGCCCTCCTCCTGGCCCGAGGGGTCCTGGCCGCCGACCAGGGCACCGCGTCGATGAAGGACATCGCCAAGGCCGTCCAGGAGGGGGCCGAGGCCTTCCTGTCCCGCCAGTTCAAGACCATCCTGATCATCATCGTGCCCCTGGCCGTCCTCATCTTCTTCACCGCCACCAAGGTGACCCATGTCAATATTCACGGCCAGACGGTCGTCGACCTGAAGTTCTGGCAGGCCGGGCTGTACCGGGTGATCTGCTTCCTGGGCGGCGCCCTGTGCTCGGGCCTGACCGGGTTCATCGGCATGAGCCTGGCCGTCCGCGGCAACGTGCGCACGGCAGCGGCCGCCCGTGACGGGAAGATGGCCGGGGCGCTCAAGGTCGCCTTCAGGACCGGCGCCATCACCGGGTTGTTCTGCGTGGGCCTCGGCCTGCTCGGCGCCACCATCATCGTCTTCATCTTCCAGAACACCGCCACCTCGGTCCTGATCGGCTTCGGCTTCGGCGCCTCGCTCCTGGCCCTGTTCATGCGGGTCGGCGGCGGCATCTTCACCAAGGCGGCCGACGTCGGCGCCGACCTGGTGGGCAAGGTCGAGGCCGGGATCCCCGAGGACGACCCCCGCAACGCCGCCACCATCGCCGACAACGTGGGCGACAACGTGGGCGACTGCGCCGGGATGGCCGCCGACCTGTTCGAGTCCTACGTCATCACCATCATCGCCTCCATCATCTTGGGGGTGACCGCCTTCATGTCCATCGGGCGAGGCCACGTGGCCGGCCGGACGGTCATCTTCCCGCTGCTCATCCCGGCCATCGGCATCATCGCCACCATCATCGGCATCTTCGTGGTCCGGACCCGGAAGAGCGACAAGAACGCCATGGGCCCCATCAACCGGGGGGTGTGGACGGCGGCGGTGCTCACCGTCGGCGGCACCGCCGTGGTGGCCGGGGCCTACATGCACTACTGGAAGGCCTTCTACGCCGTGCTCACCGGTGTCATCTTGATGCTGGTGGCCAGCGCCATCACCGAGCACTTCACCTCGACCGAGCGCAGCCCGGTCAGAGAGATCGCCGAGTCGGCCCGTACCGGTCCGGCCACCACCACCCTGGCCGGGATCGCCATCGGCCTGGAGTCGTCGGTATGGGCCATCATCGCCATCGCCATCGCCATTGCCGTGTCGGTGCTCATGGCCGGCGGGAACGTCGAGCTCTCGCTCTACCTGGTCTCGCTGACCGGTATCGGGTTGTTGTCGACGGCCGGCATGATCGTGTCCGAGGACAGCTTCGGGCCGGTCTCCGACAACGCCGCCGGCATCGCCGAGATGTCCGGTGAGTTCACCGGCGAGGCCGAGCGGGTCATGGTCAGCCTGGACGCCGTGGGCAACACCACCAAGGCGGTGACCAAGGGGGTGGCCATCGGCTCGGCCGTGATCGCCTCGGTCTCGTTGTTCGCCTCGTTCATCGAGACCATCGGGTCCCAGCTGAATCTGGTGGCCCCGGCCCACGCCGGGGTCAACTGGCTGTTCAACCAGGCCCAGACCCAGATCAACGTCTCCCATCCGACCATATTCATCGGCCTGCTCATCGGTGGTTCGGTGGCCTTCATCTTCTCGTCCCTGGCCATCCGGGCGGTGGGCCGCTCGGCCGGCACCGTGGTCCAGGAGGTGCGCCGGCAGTTCCGTGAGCACCCCGGGATCATGGACTACACGGAGAAGCCCGAGTACGGGAAGGTCATCGCCATCTGCACCACGGCCTCCCAACGGGAGCTGGCCACCCCGGCGCTGTTGGCCATCTTGACGCCGGTCATCGTCGGCTTCGGCATCAACTACCTGGCCCTGGGGGCGTTCCTGGTCGGCGCCATCCTCACCGGACAGCTGATGGCCAACTTCCTGTCCAACTCCGGCGGGGCGTGGGACAACGCCAAGAAGTACATCGAGGACGGCCACGAGGGTGGGAAGGGATCCGAGGCCCACAAGGCCGCGGTCATCGGCGACACCATCGGCGACCCGTTCAAGGACACGGCCGGTCCGGCCCTCAACCCGCTGATCAAGGTGATGAACCTGGTCTCGCTGCTCATCCTGCCCGCGGTGATCACCCTCCGGTCCCATACCGGGGCCCGCCTGGGCATCGCCGCCGCCGCCCTGGTCGTCCTGCTGATCGCCATCGCCTTCTCCAAGCGCAAGACCGAGGCCATGGACAGCGATCTGCCTCCGTCGGAGGTCTCCGCCCTGGACGAGGCGGCCACCGCCGCCGTCAGCGCGGCCCACGACTGAGCCCCTTCGGCAGGCATGCCGCAACCCCGGGTCGGCGGGCCCGGGGTTGACAGCGGGAGACCGTGGCGTTCACCCTGTGTCGCGACAGCCATGGCACCCACCAACCTGACAGACGACCCCACCGTGCCCCAGGACGATGCCGCGCCGGCGTCGCCCCCACCGGCGACCAGGCGCGGCGCCGCGTCGGGAAAACCCCTGGTCATCGTGGAGTCCCCGGCCAAGGCCAAGACCATCGCCGGCCTCCTCGGCCCGGGGTACGTGGTCGAGTCGTCCATTGGCCACATCCGGGATCTGCCCCGCCGGGCCGACGAGGTCCCCGCCGCGTTCAAGGGTGAAGACTGGGCGCGGCTGGGCGTGGACGTGGACAACGGCTTCAAGCCGCTGTACGTGATCTCCTCCGACAAGAAGTCCCAGGTGTCCAAGCTGAAGCAGCTGGTCAAGCAAGCCAGCGAGGTCTACCTGGCCTCGGACGAGGACCGTGAGGGCGAATCCATCGCCTGGCACCTCCTCGAGGTGCTGGCTCCGACCGTGCCGGTGAAACGGATGGTCTTCCACGAGATCACCCGGGCGGCCATCGAGCGGGCCGTCGACGAGTGGCGTGACCTCGATCGACGCCTGGTCGACGCCCAAGAGGCCCGGCGCATCCTCGACCGGCTCTACGGCTACGAGGTCTCCCCGGTGCTGTGGAAGAAGATCATGCCCCGCCTGTCGGCCGGCCGGGTCCAGAGCGTGGCCACCCGGATGGTGGTCGAGCGGGAACGGGCCCGTATGAAATTCCGCTCCGCCTCCTGGTGGGGCCTGGAGGGCAGGTTCGCCACCGAGGGATCGGCCCCCGCCTCCGAGACCGTCCCCGCCTCGCTGGAGGCATCGCTGGTGGCCGTGGACGGTACGCCGCTCGCCTCGGGACGGGACTTCTCGGAGCTGGGCCAGCTCAACGCGCCGGGCAGCGTCGTCGTGCTCAACGAGGCCGACGCCCGGGCCCTGGCCGCCGGTCTCGAGGATCGGCCCTTCGCCGTCACCTCGGTGACCGAGAAGCCGTTCCGGCGCTCGCCGGCGGCGCCGTTCATGACCTCCACCCTCCAACAGGATGCCGGGCGCAAGCTGCGGTTCAGCTCGCAGCGCACCATGCAGATCGCCCAGCGTCTGTACGAGGGCGGGTGGATCACCTACATGCGCACCGACTCCACCACCTTGTCCGATCAGGCGCTGACCGCGGCCCGTTCCCAGGCCGCCTCCCTGTACGGGGCCGACTACGTCCCCGCCCAGGTGCGCCGGTACGAGCGCAAGGTGAAGAACGCCCAAGAGGCCCACGAGGCCATTCGCCCGGCCGGGGAGTCGTTCCGGACCCCCGATGAGGCGGCCAGGTCCCTGTCCGGAGACGAGTTCCGTCTCTACGACCTCATCTGGAAGCGCACCGTGGCCTCCCAGATGGCCGATGCCACCGGCACCAGCGCCCAGATCCGGTTGGCCGGTACCACTGCGGCCGGCGTCGAGGCCGAGTTCTCGGCCAGCGGCAAGGTCATCCGGTTCCCCGGGTTCCTCCGCGCCTACGTCGAGGGTGAGGACGATCCCGATGCCGAACTGGCCGACCGGGAAGTGCACCTGCCCCCGGTGGCCGAAGGCGATCCGTTGTCGGCCGAGTCCATCGAGGCCGGATCCCACGCCACCCAGCCCCCCGCCCGCTACACCGAGGCATCGCTGGTCAAGGCCATGGAGGAGCTGGGCGTGGGCCGCCCCTCCACCTACGCCAGCGTGATCGCCACCGTGCTCGACCGGGGATACGTGTGGAAGAAGGGCACGGCCCTGGTCCCGTCGTTCACCGCCTTTGCCGTGGTGGGCCTGCTCGAGCGCTACTTCAGCGACCTGGTCGACTACGGCTTCACCGCGTCGATGGAGGACGATCTGGACGCCATCGCCTCGGGGGCGGCCGAGGCCCTCCCGTGGTTGACCCGCTTCTACTTCGGGTCGGGCAACGGGCACGCCAACGGTTCGGCCGCGGAGAACGGGAGCGGTGGGTCCCAGGTGGAGCGGATGGGGCTGAAGCACGAGGTGGCCACCTACCTGGGCGAGATCGACGCCCGGGAGATCAACTCGATTCCTCTGGGTACGGGGTCCGATGGCCAAGAGATCGTGGCCCGGGTGGGCCGCTACGGGCCCTACCTGCAGCGGGGGGAGGACCGGGTGTCCATTCCCGACGACCTGACCCCGGACGAGCTCACGCCGGAACGGGCCGAGTCCCTGCTCGAGGCTCCGTCCTCCGATCGGGTGCTGGGCGAGGATCCCGACACGGGACTGCCCATCCAGGTCCGGGCCGGGCGATTCGGTCCCTACATCCAGGTGGGCGAGATGGTCGACGGCGGCCCCAAACCGAAGACGGCGTCGCTGTTCGCGTCGATGTCGCCGGCCACCATCACCTTCGAGGACGCCCTCGAGCTGTTGAAGATCCCCCGGGTGGTCGGGGTCGACCCGGCTGACGGCCAGGAGATCGTGGCCCACAACGGCAAGTTCGGTCCGTATGTGAAAAAGGGAACCGACAGCCGGAGCCTGGTGAGCGAGCAGCAGATCCTGGATGTCACGGTGGACGAGGCCCGGGCCTTGTTCGCCCAGCCCAAGGCCAGGCGGGGCCGGTCCGCGGCCGGTCCCCTCCGGGAGATGGGAGCCGATCCCGATACCGGCGCCCCCATGGTGGTCAAGGATGGCCGGTTCGGGCCCTATGTGACCGACGGAACAACCAACGCCTCGTTGCGCAAGGGCGACGACGTGAGCGAGCTGACCGTCGAGCGGGCGGCGGAGCTGCTGGCCGAGCGCCGGGCCGCCGGGCCCTCGGCCCGGAAGAAGGCCCCGGCCAAGAAGCGGGCGGCCAAGAAGAAGGCGCCGGCCAAGAAGGCGACAGCCAAGAAGTCAACGGCCAAGAAGAAGGCCCCGGCCAAGAAGGCGGCGGCCACGAAGGCCACAGGGGTGGACAACGCGACCGGGGTGGCTCAGGACCCGACATGAGCGCGCCCAGGCGCGGTCGTCTGATCGCCCTCGAGGGGATCGACGGGTGCGGCAAGTCCACCCAGGCGGCATTGCTGGCCGATCACCTCGATGCCCGGCTCACCTTTGAGCCCGGCGCCACACCGCTGGGCACCGCCCTCCGTCAGCTCGTGTTGAACCCGGCCCTGCCCGACGTGGACGCCCGGGCCGAGGCGTTGCTGATGGCCGCCGACCGGGCCCAGCACACCGCCGAGGTCATCGAACCGCTCCTGGTCGAGGGGACATCGGTGGTCACCGACCGGTTCACCGGATCGACGCTGGCCTACCAGGGCTTCGGCCGACAGCTCGACCTGACCGCGCTGGAGGCCCTCAACCAGTTGGCCACGGCCGGGACCTCACCCGACGTCAACATCCTCATCGATGTACCCGTCGAGGTGGCCCGGGCCCGGATGGAGCCAGCCCGGGCTGACCGGCTCGAGGGCCTGGGCCAGGCCTTCCAGCGCCGGGTCCACGACGGGTACCGGCAGTTGGCCGAGTCCGACCCGGGCGCGTGGGTGATCGTCGACGGCACCGGGGACGTGGCCGTGGTGGCCGAGCGGGTACGGCGGGCGGTCGCTGATCGGCTCGATCATGACTGAGAGCTCGATGGCCGATGGGGCCGGGACCGGTCTCCCCGCACCCTCGCTCTATGACGCGGTGGTCGGACAGCCCCAGGCTGTGGGCCAGCTCCGGGCGGCGGCGTCCCGGCCGGTCCATGCCTACCTGTTCCACGGTCCGCCCGGATCGGGCAAGCGGGTGGCGGCGCGGGCCTTTGCTGCCTCGCTCTTGTGCCCGAGGGGCGGATGCGGCGAGTGCAACGACTGCCGGCGGGCCTTGGCCGGCACCCATCCCGATCTGGTGGTGATCGAGCGGACCGGCGCCTCCCTCGACGTCGATGAGGCCCGCACCATCGTGTCGCGCGCCCAGCGCCGGCCCCTGGAGGCCAAGCGCCAGGTGCTGTTGGTCACCGATGTCCACCTGGCCGACAAGGCGGCGCCGGCGCTGTTGAAGACGGTGGAGGAGCCCCCACCGACCACCGTGTTCGTGTTGTTGGCCGACGACCTCCCCGCCGGCCTGGCCACCATCGCCAGCCGCTGCGTGCAGGTGGCCTTCGACCCCGTCCCCGCCGACGACCTGGCCCAGTGGCTGGTGGCCCACGGGGTGGCCGAGGACATCGCCCACTCGGTGGCGGCAGTGTCCGGTGGACGACTCGATCGGGCGCGGCTGTTGGCCACCGACCCCGAGTTCGCCCAACGCCAAGACCAATGGCGCACCGTCCCCTCCCGGCTCGACGGCACCGGGGCCGCCGCCGCCATCGTGGCCTCGGAACTGCTGGCCTCGGCCGAGGGAGCACTGGGACCACTCCAGGACCAACAAGCGGCCGAGCTGGCCACCTTGGCCGAACGGGCCGAGTCGGTAGGAGGACGCGGCGTTCCCGGTCGCAAGGACATCGAGGACCGGCATCGCCGCGAGGCCCGTCGCTTCAGGACCGACGAGTTGCGGATGGGCCTGGCCACGCTGGCCGGTGCCTACCGGGATCGGTTGGTGGCCGGCAGCGATGGTGGCTCCCTTCCCGATGTCCGCCATGCGGCCATGGCGGTGGATGCCCTCGACCGCACGGCGGCGGCGCTGGCCCGAAACCCGAACGAGGCCCTGCTGTTGGAGTCGCTGATGGTCTCGCTTTCGGGCATGGAGACCCCCTGACCGCGTCGCTGGGCGTCGGATAGCCTGTCGGGTCTTGCCTGGGTAGCTCAGTCGGTAGAGCAACGCACTCGTAATGCGTAGGTCAGGAGTTCGATTCTCCTCCCAGGCTCCAACCCGCATCCCGGGGTGATGGGCAGGCGGACCGCCGCCGGCACGTCGGTTGCCTTCCCATCGGCGGGACCCTGCGCTCATGGTCCGCCACTCCTCGCGTTCAGCCAACCACTGATAAGGTCGAGGCTGCCGGCGAGCTGGCCCGACCCAGGGCAGGCCGTCGAGTCAGGCAACGTAGGAGAGCTCCATGGCTGACCGCCCCAATGTCCTCGTGATCATGACCGACGAGGAGCGCTACCCACCTCCCTACGAAGACGCCGACACCATGGCCTTCCGGGCCACCCAACTGCCGGCGAGACAGCGTCTCCGGGCCCGCAGCGTCGAGCTCCACCGTCACTATGCGGCGGCCACGGCCTGTGCGCCCAGCCGCGCCTCGTTCTTCACCGGGCACTACCCCTCCTTGCACGGGGTCCGGGTCACTGACGGGATCGCCAAGGCGGCGGGGGATCCCGAGATCAGCTGGCTCGACCCCGACCAGGTCCCCACCATGGGCGACTGGTTCCGGGCTGCCGGCTACCGGACCCACTACCGGGGCAAATGGCACATCTCGCACGCCGACCTCCCCGTGCTCGGGTCTCACT
>DASZLD010000092.1:0-23154 GCA_035552655.1 Acidimicrobiales bacterium | reverse complement strand
CCGCCGGGCCCCCGGCGTCCGGTCCCGGCCCGGTCGTCCTCGGGCCGACGCTCCGCCTGACCTCCAACGTCAGCGCCCCAGGACGGCGATGAGCCGATCTAGCCCCTCGACCACGTCGAGGCCATCGAGCTGATCCAACGGCATCCAGGCAGCCGCCTCGGCGTCATCGCCGGCCACCGGATTGGCGCGGTCGACGGTGACGGCAAAGTCGGTGATCCAGTACCGCCTCCCCTCGATGTCCACCCTGACGTCCAACACGACGGGGCCACAGACCCCGCTCAGCCCGGTCTCCTCGGCCAGTTCCCGGACGACCGCGTCCTCGGGCCTCTCACCGGGCTCGACGTGGCCGCCGGGCACCGACCATCGACCGGCCTGGGGAGCCCGGGCCCGCCTGACGAGGAGGATGGAGCCGTCGACGAGGGCCACCGCCCCCACCCCGCGCACGGTGGGGGCCGATCCGGACGCATCCACGTGAGCCCGAACGGTCAGCCCGGCCCGATGGCGCGGTGCATGACCAACAAGCGGGCCTTGAAGCCGGCCGACTCGAAGAAGTTCTTCCCGTCCCGATCCCCGGGGAGGGCGATGCCGTCCACGCCCACACAGTGCTCCGCTTCGAACCAGGCCATCAACGAGTCGATGAGCAGATGGCCGAGCCCGATGGACCGGGCGCCGGGGTCGACATAGCAGCCGTCCATCTGGCCGAGCCGCTCACCGTCCCGGAGCGTCTCTATCCGGCCGAGGGCCATCCCCACCACCACGTCGTCGATCGTTCCCACCAGCGTCAGCCGGGTGGCGTCGGCCAACACGGAGGCGAACGCCTCGGCCTCGAACGCTCCGGCAGGCGACGGCTGGTGATGGGCTAACAGCAGCGGTCCGCCCCGCTGGCCGGCCAGGGCGTCGAGGCACGCCGACGACAGTGCGGCAAGCTCGCCGGCGTCGCCCGGTTCGGCCTTCCGTACTGCTTCCACAGGTCCTCCTCGGCGACGGTGACCCGACCCGCCGTGGTCGTGCCTCCCGTGGGCTACGAGCGTTCGTCCAGCAGCTGCTCGACCCGGTTGAGGATAGTCCGGCGACCTCGGCGCCCTGACTCGTGGGCCCGGACTGCCACCAGCTCATCGGCGGTGAGCCCGTCGAGCCGTTGGACGACCTGGGATGCCGACAGGGTGTCGAAGCCGGGTATGGCCAAGGGCACCGACGTCCCATCGCGCGTGGCTCCCTCCCCCTGGGCGACAGTGTCCGGGCTAGCCGATCGGCTCGGGGTCGATGCCGCCCGTACCACCGGGCCGTCGGGCCGCGGGGCGTTGTCCGCGCCTTCGGTTTCCTCAACGGCCGGACCGCCGGCGGTGGCCCGATTCCGGCGCAGATCCTCGGCTCGCTTGAGCAGCTGGCTCCGCCCAGCAGTGACGGCAAAGGAGCCGACCGTGCGAGCGGAGGTGATCCGGCCGGTGAGTTGCTCCCGCCCCCGCTCGACCAGCCGGGGGAATTCCTCGACGGCCGTCACCACGAGTCCGGCCGGGGCGAACACGAAGACGTCCAAGAGCCGTTGGCTCACGGTCGTGGGCTCGTCGGCGGCCGGATCCATCAGATGCTTCCCCTCTCAGACGCAGTCTCGGCAGAGCATCTTCTTCCGGTCGGCCAGCTGGCTGGGGTGCTTCACCAGAAAGCACGATCGGCAGACGAACTCGTCGGGCTGCTTGGGCAGCACCCGCTCCACGCCGTCTGTCTTCTCGTCCGTCTCGACCGCTTCTTCGTCCTCGGGCTCCTCCTCGACGACCAAGCGCTCTTTCAGGATCATGTCCAAGCTGGCTTCGACGTCCTCGTCCTCGGGCTCCTCTTCCTCTTCGGCCTCTTCCTCGTCGGCTGCCGCCGGAGCGGCAGCCGGTACGGCGACGACGTCGGCCGCGTCCACGTCGGGATCGGGCTTCACCACGACGTCGTCGTCGTCCTCGTCGACCAGGGCGACCTCTTCGTCTTCGATCAGGTCGTCATCGTCCTCCAGCTCGTCGAGGTCCTCCTCGGCCAGCCCGTTTGGTTCTTCCACGTCGTCCAGTTCTTGCGGCATATCGGCCCTTCAATGGTGAGTTGGGCGGGAGCATAGACGGTCAGGAGCAGCGTTCGTACAGGTCGAGCCGTGCCTGACAGAGGCACGGCGGGCAAGAGGTTCGCAACGCTTCCCACCGGTGCACGCCCGCCGGGGCCAGTCCGCCAGCCGGCCGGGGACCGGTTCGTCAACCTACCTCGTCCAGGCGGCAGGGCCCGGGGTTCTTTGGCACCATTTCCCCGCTCCAGTGGCACAGGCCGCCGGTCCCGAAGAAGCGTTCTCTACTCGAACCCCAAGGCCTCCCTCCGCCTCTCACAGCATCCCCCCGCGGGTCGTCTCGGCGATGCTGCTCGCACGATGCTTCCGTAGGGTATCTGGGACTGGTGCGAACGATAGGCCATAGGCCCCGGTCGTCGTCAAGCGACTTTTCCCCACCGTGACCAGCGGCGACCCCAGGGCCCCCTGGTCAGGGTGGTCAAGGAATTCTGCTCACGGCCCTTCGGGTCTCGGCGCGGCGTTCCGACTCCAACCGCTCGAGCTCGGCCTCCCCGTAGTCGACGTGCGACATGGCCTCGGCCAGGAGGCCATGGCCGGCCCTCTCGGCGATCAACCGATGCATCTCCTGGGCCACCCAACGGTACGCAGGATGGCCCTGGGGGCTCGAGCGCAGCTCCACGATGTGCATGGCCGATCGTGCGTTCATCTGCATCGAATAGCGAACGCGGTAGGCCAGGGCCACGGCGTAGGCCGACTCCACCGGGAACTCAGGCGCAAGCACCTCGTAGAGCTAGCGTGACCGCTCCAGGGACGCCGTGTACCGCTCGGCCACGCCGGCCTCTTCGACCTCCTCGGGCACGTCGTAGCCGAGCGACGGACCGAGGGGTTGCCAGTCGATGGTCAGCATCCGGTGGCGCTGCAGGTCCCGAAAGGCGCCGTAGTCGGTCACGACGTCGAACCGATACGAGGTTCGCTCAAAGGCTCGTCCGGGCCGATGGCGACGGTTGGACCGGTCCCCCACGTAGCCGAGCATCAGGGACCGTCGTTCGTCGGCGCCCAGTCCGCGCACCCGGCGAAGGATCTCGTCTTCGGACGCAGATGCGTGGGGATAGCAGATAGCGGCGAGCACCTTCTCCTCGCCGTCGGGGTCGAAGTCGACCAGGTCGACCGAGGGCGCACCTGTCGGTCCGACCGAGGAGGTGGCCGCCGGCTCCACCAGATCGGGAAACATGCGCTCCACCGTCCGGGCGGTGTCGTCGCGCACTTGTTCCAGGTACTTCGACCACACCCCACCCCGTTCGGGCCGGTCGACGCGTTGGAGAAACGACGGGATGACCTTCCGCAGCTCGGCCAGCATCATGGCCGCGTAGCTGCGGGCCTCGGGAAGCGGATGCGAGCGCATGCGCAGCAGCAACATCTCGTAGGACTGGCCGGTTCCGTAGATGCCGAGGTTGGACAGCGAGCCGGCCGGGAGCAGGCCCCGCAGGGCATCGAGCGCCTTGGCCCGCACCGCCCGTCGGTGGACGAAATCGGAATCGCTGGCCTGACGGGGGTGCCGTCGGGTCAACCAGGCCTGCACTTCGGTCAGGAGCTCGCCGTAGGTGTCGAACATGCGATCCATCTCGCCCACGTACCTGGCCCCGAGCGGGGACTCGAGCAGCCCGGGGTCCCGGCAGTAGCGATAGTGGCCGGTCCCCAGGCGGCTGTCGTAGGCGATGTAGCGGGTGGACTGCTCCAGGTAGGCCATCAGGCGGCCCCGCTCGAGCACCTTGGTCAGGACGTTGGAGGCCTGTTCGCAGGCCAGGTGGACGCCGCCCAGCTGGGCCACCGAATCGTCGCCGTACTCGAGGAACACCTTCTCGTAGAGCTCCTCGGCCCGCTTGAGGCCGACGGTGGCATCCACGGTGGCATCGCCAGTGATGTCCAGCTCCCCCACGAACTCGTCCAGGAACAGCCGGCGGAGGCTCTTGGGCGAGCGGGAATAGCGGGCGAACAGGGCCCCTTTGACCACTTCGGGCAAGTTGACCAGGGCGAACACCGGCAGGTGCAGGTTTGTGCAGTACCGCCGGAGGATGTCCTCCTCTTCGGAGGTGAACGTCTCGACGGCGTAGGGGAACATGCCCGGATCACATTACGACTGGGGAGCCGGGTCAGTGGCGGATCCCCAATCGGCCGGGTCGTTGGCCGCCACCACCCCCCGGCGGAGCAGGGAGACGGCCATCTCGGCGGCACCGGCCGTGGCCGGCAGCGGTGCCACTTGGGCCAGCTGGCGGAGCAGATCCATCAGCTGGCGGACGTTGCGGACGAAGTCGCCCGGGGCCACCTCGCAGTCGGACAGGACCGACGACAACAGGCCCCCCTCGGCCCAGCGGGTGACCGAACGGGCCAGCCCCGGGTCGGGGCGCCGGGTCCGGGGCAGGCTCTGGCCGCGCTCCTCGGACCGCAGGTCCCGGGCCAGCGCGGACAGCGCAGCCAGCCGCTCGGCGCTGATCCGGTCCTTGGGCAGGGGTGGCTCGTCCTCCCGCCGTCTGGCCTCGAAGGTGACCCCGGAGACCACGCCGGCCAGACGGGCAGGCGAGAGGTCGTCGAACAGGCCGGCCCGTAGCGCCTCGGCCACCAGCAGATCGCACTCGTGGTAGATGGCGGCCAGTCCGGCGCCGGCGTCGGTCAGTCGCCAGCCGTCGACGTAGCCCCGCGAGCCGAGAACGGCCAGGCGACGGTCGAGCTCCGCCGGGAGGGAGACCGACTGGCCCGAGGCCTGCCACTGGCCGTACGAGGAGCGCAGCAGGTCGTGGGCTTCGTCCTTCGACCACCGTCGGACCAGATTGACGGCCAGGTTGTAGGTGGGATGGAAAGAGGAGCGGAGGTCCGGAGGCCGGGCGGCGGCGATGCGGGCCACGGTGGTGAAGGTGGTCGCGGCCGAGTAGAGGATCATGGCGTGCCCCACGGTGTCGATCCCCCGCCGGCCGGCCCTCCCGGTCAACTGTTGGTACTCACCCGAGGTCAGCGGTGACGTCTCGGAACCCCGGTACTTGGCGAACCGCTCCACCACCACCGTCCGGGCCGGCATGTTGATCCCGAGGGCCAGCGTCTCGGTGGCGAACACCACCTTCAAGAGGCCGGCGGAGAAGCACGATTCGACCGCTTGGCGGAACGCCGGCACCAGCCCGGCGTGATGGGGGGCGATGCCGGCCTCCAGGGCGGCCGACCATGGCCCGTAGCCGAGGGTGGCCAGGTCGTCATCGGACAGCCCCTCCACCGCGGCCTCGGTCATCTCCCGGATCCGAGCGCGCTCCTCGTACGAGGTCAGGCGGAGCCCGTCCCGCAGGCACTGTTGGGTAGCGTCGTCACACGCCGCCCGGCTGAAGATGAAGGTGATGGCGGGCAACATGCCGTGGGCGGCCAGGTACTCGGCCACCTCGGTCCGCCGGGGGGCCCGGAGCCGATGTCGGGGGTTGCGGCGCCGGCGCTCGTCGAGGGCCATCCCGTCGCGGTTCGGACGCCCGTCCTTCAGCAGGGGGATGACGGTGAGGCCCTCCCGCCCTCGCTCGGACACGGCGTA
This sequence comes from Acidimicrobiales bacterium, assembly GCA_035552655.1. Lineage (GTDB taxonomy): Bacteria > Actinomycetota > Acidimicrobiia > Acidimicrobiales > RAAP-2 > DASXMT01. The sequence continues at coordinate 17,554 of DASZLD010000092.1, read as the reverse complement.
GTGGTGCTGCAGGGTGACGGGACGGTGGGTCTCCACCACCACCCGGGTCGGTCCCCGAACCGATGTGAGCCAGGCTCCGAAGTCGCCGGCATTGGCCACGGTGGCCGAGAGGCAGACGAAGGTCACCGTGCGAGGGGTGAGCACCAGCACCTCCTCCCACACCGAGCCCCGGTACGGGTCCTGGAGGTAGTGGACCTCGTCCAGCACCACCACGGCCAGCCCGTCGAGGGCCGAGGAGCGGGCAAACAGCATGTTGCGCAGCACCTCGGTGGTCATGACCACCACGGAGGCGTGGGGCTGGTGGGAGACGTCCCCGGTCAGGAGGCCCACCCGGTCCGGCCCGTAGCGGGCCACCAGGTCGCCGAACTTCTGGTTGGACAGTGCCTTGAGGGGCGTGGTGAAGAACGCCTTGCCCCCCTGGGCGATGGCTCGGGCCACCGCGTACTCGGCCACCACCGTCTTCCCCGATCCGGTGGGGGCCGACACCAGAACGGAGCGCCCGGCGTCCACGGCGTCCATGGCCTCCACCTGATAGGGGTCGAGGGGGAACCCGAGCTGGTGGAGGAAGGTACTTCTGACGTCGGGTGCGATGTCCGTTACTGGCTCCCGGTCGGCGTCTCGATCTCGCTGACGGGATCGCCCGTCGATCGCCGTATGAGTACCTTTCCGACGATGATGGAAATCTCGTAGAAGAGGTAGAGGGGCACGGCCATGGCCAACATGGAGAAGGGATCGGAGCTGGGTGTGACCACCCCGGCCACCACCACGATGGCCACGATGGCCCATCGCCGCCACTTGCTGAGGGTCTGGGGGGTCAGCACCCCGGCTATCTCCAGCGATATGAGCAGGACGGGGAACTCGAAGGTGAGACCGAAGATGGTCATCAACAAGAGGATGAGGCTCAGGTAGCTGTTGGGGTTGTAGATCTGCTGGAGGCTGGGACCGCCGATGTGGTCCAGGAACTGCAGGGCGTGGGGGAAGGTGTAGTAGGCGACCAGGCAGCCCAGGGCGAACAGCACGATGGACGAGACGATGAACGGGATGGCGTACTTCTTCTCTTTTGGGTTCAATCCCGGGGTGATGAACCGCCACAGTTCCCACAAGATGACGGGAGAGGCCAGGAAGATCCCGCCGTAGGCGGCGATCTTCACCCGCAAGGAGAGCCCGTCCAGGGGGCTGGTCACGTACAGGTTGCAGTGCTTGGCGTTGACCTGGCAGTAGGGGTGCTGCAGGAACGACAGGATGTGGTTGTAGACCAAAAAGGCCACGGTGGCGGCCACGATGAAGGCCACGGCGCACACCAGGACGCGACGGCGCAGCTCGGTCAGATGCTCGATCAGCGTCATCGAGTCCGCCCGCTGCTTGGCCTGATGTCGCCGTTTCAGTGAGAGTGCCATGAACCCAGTGTCCTCGTCCCGTCCGGTGGCGCGATGGGTCAGTTCATGCCGGGGTCGTCAGCGACCACCGCGGCGGCCTCACGAACCTCATGGCTCACACCACCGGGCACCGCGATCGACACGGTCGAGGCAGAGGTGTGCACCACCCCCGCCGGTCGGTTCGATCCAGGCGAGGTTTGGACCTCGCCCTCATGTTCCTCCGATGACTCGGAGCCGTTCACGGTCACCGATGTCGTGCCCATGGCATCGTTCTCGTTGGAGTCGCTGGCGGCCAGGTCGTCCAGAAACGACAACGGCGAACGAACGGCCTGGGCGATCTTGTCGGACGAGGGAAGTTCGGGGAACGTGCCCCGGACATCGGCCTCCAGCCGCTCGCGGAATTTACGAAAGTCGCCCCACAGGCCACCGATCTGCTTGGCCACGCGAGGGAGCTTGTCCGGTCCCAGCACGACCAGCGCCACGACGAGGATCACCAGCAGCTTTGCCGGACTAAGGAAGGGCACGAACGTCAAGTGTACTGTCGCGCCCCGCCCGACGAAGATCGCAGATGGCGCCCCGGTCGGCGCTGCCCCACGGGCCGCTCCGGCCTCGGTGGGTCAGAGTCCGCCGATGTGCGAGAGGGGCCATATTCGGATGAAGGCCCTCCCCACGATGAGGGATCGGGGAATGGGCCCGAACCATCGGGAGTCCTCCGAATCGGTCCGGTTGTCCCCCATGACGTAGTACTCACCAGCTGGGATTTTGTACGGTTTGTCCAGATTGAACGGAACCGGGTTGGGCCCGGGTGTGGTCTTCACCCCCGGCTGGAGCCACGGTTCGTTCAGGAGCTTCCCGTTGATGTACACCTGGCCGTTCACCGACGAGATAGTCTCGCCCGGGAGGCCGATCACCCGCTTCACCAGGTCGTTGATGTTCTGTTGTTCCAGAGGGGGTTTGGAGAAGACCACGATGTCGCCGCGGCCCACCCCGTGCAGGTGGTAGCTGAGCTTGTCGACCAGGATCCGGTCACCCACCTGGAGGGTGGGGATCATCGAACCCGACGGGATGTAGAAGGTCTGCACCACGAAGGTGCGCACCAGGAACGAGGCGCCCAGGACGACCACCACGATGACGACCAGTTCGATCAGCCACGATCGCCCCGTTCGGCGCTTGGCTGTCGGATCGGGACCGGCTTCGGTCGCCCCGTCGCCCGTGTCGGTCACCGGCGTTTGCGTATCGAGATCGCCGGTGGCGGGCCCCTCACCGCCTTCCGGCACGAGCACCTGCCCGTCACCAGCTGACGAGTCTGACGTTCCGGGGGCCATGGTTGACCGAGGCTAGTGCAGGGGCGCCGGCCGCAGGCGACAAGGAGTCGCCAGGGTAGGACTACAGGCCCTCGATCAGCTTCTCCACCCGATCGTCTTTGGACTTGAACGGGTCCTTGAGCAGGACCGTCCGTTGGGCCTGGTCATTGAGCTTCAGGTGCACCCAGTCCACGGTGAAGTCGCGGCGGCGCTCCTTGGCCCGGCGGACGAACTCACCCCGAAGCCGGGCCCTGGTCGTCTGGGGCGGGGTCGAGATGGCGGTGACGATGTCGGCGTCGGTACAGATGCGGTCGAGCTGGTCATGTCGTTGGAGCCGGTAGTAGAGCCCCCGCTTCCGGTCCACGTCGTGGTACTGCAGGTCCAGGAGCGACACCCTCGGGCTGCTGAGGGCCAGGCTGTGGCGAGCCCGGTACTGGTCGATCAGCCGGTACTTGGCCACCCAGTCGCACTCCCGGTGCAAGCTCAGCGGGTCGGATTCGAGCCCCTTCAGGCAGTGCTCCCACATGTCGAGGGCCCGGTCCTCCTGGGGTGAGAGACCCTGACGATCCCGGAATTTGAGGGCCCGCTGCAGATACTCGCCCTGGATGTCCAGCGCGCTCATCTCCCGGCCGTTGGCCAGCCGGACCGGTCGCCGGCAGGTGATGTCATGGCTGATCTCGCGGATGGCCCGGATCGGGTTCTCCAAGGTGAGGTCGCGCAGCACGGTCTGAGGATCCTCGAGCATGCGGAGCAGGATGCTGGTGGCGCCCACCTTCAAGTAGGTGGCGTACTCGCTCATGTTCGAATCACCCACGATGACGTGCAGCCGACGGTACTTCTCGGCGTCGGCGTGGGGCTCGTCGCGCGTGTTGATGATGGGCCTGCTCCTGGTGGTGGCGGAGGAGACGCCCTCCCAGATGTGCTCCGCCCGCTGGCTCAGACAGAAGACAGCGCCTCGGGCCGTCTGGAGGACCTTGCCGGCGCCCGAGTAGATCTGCCGGCTGACGAGGAAGGGAATCAGCACCTCGGTGTAGTGGGAGAAGTCGTCCCGCCGGCTGGTCAGGTAGTTCTCATGGCAACCGTAGGAGTTTCCCGCCGAGTCGGTGTTGTTCTTGAACAGGTAGATATCGCCCCGGATCCCCTCCTCCCGCAACCGGGTCTCCGCCCCTTCGACCAACTGGGACAGGATCCACTCCCCCGCCTTGTCGTGGACGACCAGCTCGGCGATGTCGTCGCACTCCGGGGTGGCGTACTCGGGGTGGCTGCCCACGTCCAGATAGAGCCGGGCTCCGTTCTCCAAGAAGACGTTGGACGAACGCCCCCAGCTCACCACCCGTCGGAACAGATAACGGGCCACCTCGTCAGGGCTGAGCCGACGCTGGCCGCGCAGCGTGCACGTCACGCCGTACTCGTTCTCCAGGCCGAAGATGCGACGCTCCATAGCCATCACGGTACCGGCAGGTTGCGCTCCGGCCAGCGCATGGTCCGATGTGCTGGTCGGACAGGGCTTCTGGGGCCCTTCCCGCCGGCCGGTGGCGAGGCTCGGGGGACCGATCGCTCACGACCCATCGGGCCGTCCTGATCAGCCCAGCAGGGCGTCGAGCTCGTCCTCGACCAGGCGCACGAAGGCACGCCGCCCGTTGCCCCCGGTGAGCATGGCCGCTTCCAGGTCGCTGCCGCTCAGGGTCCGCTCCGGGCCGGCCAGGGCACGAACGGTGCCGGTCAGCGCCTCGGTCAACGACCAGTCGGCGCGCCACGCCGACTCCACTCGCTCGGCGATGGTCTCGGTCTCACCCCCGAGCACGGCGTAGCGGTCCTCGTCGGTGATGGTCCCCTCATAGGCGATGTGGTACAGCTGATTGGGCCGGAGGCCGGTACCCAGCTCGGCCACCAGGATCTCCACCTCGAGCGGCTTCATCTCGTGGGTGAACACCTGGCCCAGGTACTGGGCGTACAGGTTGGCCAGTGAGCGGGCATCGACGTCCTCCCGGCTGTAGGCGTATCCCTTGGTGTCGGCGTGGCGCACGCCGGACACCCGCAGCTGGTCGAACTCGTTGTACTTGCCCACGCCGGCGAAGGCGATGCGGTCGTAGATCTCGCTGATCTTGTGGAGCGACCGGGACGGGTTCTCGGCCACGATGAGGATGCCCTCGTCATAGGTGGTGGCCACCAGGGAACGGCCCCGGGCGATCCCCTTCTGGGCGTACTCGGCCCGGTCCTTCATGACCTGCTCGGGGGCCACGTAGTAGGGCATCGTCATGGCTGGCGACCCTCCGCTTGACGGCGCTCGATCAGGGTGGCGAACCGCTCGGCCACTTCGGTGTCAGGCACGGCCTGGAACCCGTCCGCGGTGACCGTGGCCACCAACGGGTAGATCCCCCGAACCACGTCGGGACCCCCGGTGGCCGAGTCCTCGTCAGCCGCCTCGTACAGAGCCTCGATGGCCAGCTCCACCGCGCTGTCCCGGCTCAGTCCCACCCGGTACCCGAGCTTGATCGTCGTCCGGGCGTCGCGCCCACCCGATCCGGTGGCGTTGTGCTCGGTCTCCTCGTAGTGCCCGCCGGTGACGTCGTAGGTGAAGATGCGCCCTGTCCCGCGGGCGAGGTCGTACCCGGCGAACAGGGGCACCACGGCCAGGCCCTGGATGGCCATGGGCAGGTTGTCGCGCACCATCTGACCCAGTTGGTTGGCCTTGCCCTCGAGGCTCAGGACCACGCCCTCGACCTTCTCGTAGTGCTCGAGCTGGGTCTGGAACAGGCGGACCATTTCCACCGCCGGACCGGCGGCCCCGGCGATGGCCACGGCCGAGAAGCGATCGGCGGGGAAGACCTTTTCCATGGCCCGGTGGGCGATGGAGTGCCCCTCGGTGGCCCGGCGGTCCCCGGCCATGACCACGCCGTCGGCAAACCGCAGCGCGGCCACGGTGGTGCCGTGGCGGACATCGCCCAAGCCGGGAACGGTGAAGGGACCCGAGGCAGTGGCGGTGGCCGCGGCCATGGTTGCCCCCTGGGGACGATCCGAGACCTGCATGCGACGGATCAGTCCGGCAAAGTCGGGGCCCGGGTCATCGGACGGAGTGAAAAGCGGCAGGGCCACGTGGTCTACTCGCCACCTTTCTGGACGTAGTTGCGAACGAACTCTTCGGCGTTGTCCTCCAGGACCTCGTCGATCTCGTCCAGCAGGTCATCGAGCTCTGCTTTGAGCTTCTCGCCCGTGGCCGACGGGGCCGGGACTTCCTCGACCTCGTCACCGGTTCGTTCGGTGGTGGTTGTCTTCGTCTTCTTCTTCAGTTCACGTTCAGCCATGGCACTACCTCTCTCAACGGCTCAACCGGTCCAATAGGTCGGATGCGCTCGTACTTCCCTCCAACAGCTCGCCCACATGTTCGGCGGTGCCGCGCAGAGGGTCCATCATAGGGACGCGCCGCAGCGGGTCCGTGCCGAGATCGAATACCAGCGAATCCCAGTTGGCCGTGACCACCGCCTCGGGGAAGCGACTCAGGCACTGGCCCCGGAACCAGGCCCGGGTGCGTCGAGGGGGTTCGGTGACGGCGCGGGCCACCTCCTCCTCGCTCACCAGCCGCTCGGTGTCCAGCCGGGCGAACAGGGATCGCTCGGGGCGAAGGTCGTGGTACTGCAGGTCCATGGCCGCCATCCGATGGTCGGACCAGGAGCACCCATGACGGGCCTGGTAGGCCTCGAGCAGCTTGAGCTTGGCCACCCAGTCCACCTGCCGGGACAACGACATGGGGTCGGTCTCCAAGCCGTGCAGCACCATCTCCCAGCGGCGCAGCACTTCCTCCCCCACCTCGACATCGACCATGCACTCGAGCCCGCGATCGTCGGCGTACTTCCGAGCCAGCGAGAACAGCTCCCACTGAATGTCCAACGCCGTCGCCGTCGAGCCGTCGACCATCTCGATGGGCTGGGTGAACGTCCGGTCCAAGGAGATGGCGTGAATGGCCCGCACGGGGTCGGTCGGGGTCAGCTCCCGGCTCCAGGGGATGTCGTCTTCGATCATGGCCAGCACCAGTGAAGTGGTACCCACTTTCAACAGCGTTGCCACCTCGGCCAGGTTGGCGTCGCCCACGATGACGTGGAGCCGCCGGTACCGGTGGGGGTCGGCGTGGGGCTCGTCCCTGGTGTTGACCAGCGGTCGCTTCAACGTCGTCTCCAGGCCCACCTGCTCCTCGAAGAATTCGGCCCGTTGCGAGATCTGGAAGTCCACCGTCCGACCGTCGTGCGTCGGCGTCTCGGCCCCCACCTTGCCCGCGCCGCAGTAGAGCTGGCGGGTGACGAAGTGGGGAATGACCGACTTGACGATGCGGGCGAACGGGGTGGCCCGGTCCATCAGATAATTCTCGTGACAGCCGTAGGAGTTCCCTTTGCCGTCCGAGTTGTTCTTGTAGACGATCAAGCGGCGACCATCGTGGACGGTCCGGTCGGCCGCCTCCATGGCCCGCTGGATGATGAGCTCGCCCGCTCTGTCGTAGAGCACGCACTCGAGCGCGTCGGCACACTCGGGGGTGGAGAACTCCGGATGGGCATGGTCGACGTAGAACCGGGCGCCATTGGTCAGAACCGTATTGACCAGATGGGTCTCGATCTGCGGGGGCATCGAACCCTCGCCGGCCTGGCCTCGGGCGTCGTTGCCCGGGGACTCGTCTTCGAAGTCCCACCGGATCTGTTGGCGGGCGACCTCGTTGGCATACGCGTTGATCAGGACCGACGACGCCGCGATCGGGTTGGGGTCGCCGTTCGACACGTGAATGCCGTATTCAGTCTCGATTCCGCAGACCTTGGGAATGGCCACGAACGTGACCCTATCCCGGCGGCGACGTCATCAAACAGACCCCCCTCGGCAACGCCCCTCACCGGATCGGCCCGTCTTAGAGGTCAGAGATATTGCCCGGTGCCGACCCGCTCGATGGAACGTCCCCCCGTGGTCTCCCGATCTTCGCTGATCAGGGTGCGGATATACACGATCCGCTCACCCTTCTTCCCCGAGATCTTGGCCCAGTCGTCCGGGTTTGTGGTGTTGGGAAGGTCCTCGTTCTCCTTGTACTCCTGGCGGATGGACTCCAACAGATCGGCGGTCCGGATGCCGCGGCCTGCCCCGGCGATGGTCCGCTTGATGGCCAGCTTCTTCGCTCGCCGCACGATGTTCTCGATCATGGCCCCCGAAGCGAAGTCCCGGTAGTAGAGGACCTCTTTGTCCCCGTTCTGATAGGTGACCTCGAGGAAGCGGTTCTCGTCGTCGTTCCGGTACATCTCGGTCACCGTCGTCTCGATGATCGACTGGGTGGCCTTGGCCGGGTCACCCCCACCCAGGCTCTGGACCTCCTCGGCATCCAGCGGGAGATCGGCAGTGAGGTACCGGGAGAAGATCTGGGTGGCGGCGGCCTCGTTCGGCCGTTCGATCCGGATCTTCACGTCGAGCCGTCCCGGACGGAGGATGGCCGGGTCGATGAGATCCTCGCGGTTGGACGCCCCGATCACGATCACGTCGCGCAGGGTCTCCACCCCGTCGATCTCGGCCAGGAGCTGGGGCACGATGGTCGACTCCATGTCCGAGCTGATACCAGTTCCCCGGGTCCGGAACAGGGAGTCCATCTCGTCGAAGAAGACGATGACGGGGACGCCTTCTTCGGACTTCTCCCGCGCCCGCTGGAAGACCAGCCGGATCTGCCGCTCGGTCTCGCCCACGTACTTGTTCAACAGCTCGGGACCCTTGATGTTCAAGAAGTAGCTCCGGGTGTTGGTGTTCCCCGTCACCTGGGCCACTTTCTTGGCCAGCGAGTTGGCCACCGCCTTGGCGATGAGCGTCTTCCCGCACCCCGGTGGGCCGTACAGCAGGATGCCCTTGGGGGCGGGCAGCTTGTGCTCGGCATAGAGCTCCCGGTGCAGGTACGGAAGCTCGACGGCGTCGGTGATGGCCTCGATCTGTGTGTCCAGTCCGCCGACGTCGCTGTAGGTGACGTCGGGGACCTCCTCGAGGATCAGCTCTTCGACCTCGGGTCGGGGCAGCTTCTCGATGAGCAGGCCGGTCCGGCTCTCCATGAGCACGGTGTCCCCGGCCCGGAGCTTCACGCCGACCAGGTCGTCGGACAGCTCGGCCACCCGCTCCTCGTCGGCCCGCCCGAAGACCAGTGCGCGCCGCTTGTCCTCGAGCACCTCTTTCAGGACCACGACTTCGCCCGAGCCCTCGCCCTCCCGGGCCAGGACGACGTTCAAGGACTCGTTGAGGACGACCTCGTTGCCCCGCCTGAGCTCGTCCGTGTGGATATCGGGGTGCAGTGACACCCGCATCTTCCGGCCGCCGGAGAACACGTCCACGGTGTCGTCGTCGTTGGCCCCGAGATAGGTGCCGTAGGCGGCAGGCGGCTGGGTGAGCTTCTCCACCTCCTCGCGCAGGTTGGCGATGTGCTCTTTCGCCGTCTGGAGGGTGAAGGTCAGCTTCTCGTTCTGGGAGATGGCCTGGGCCAACTGGCCCTTGGTCTCGAGCAGTTTCTCCTCGAGGGTCTGCACACGCCTCGGGCTCTCCTGCAGCCGTCGCCGGAGGATGGTGACCTCTTCTTCGGCCTCTTGGGCGCGGGCCAGCAAGGTGTCGAGGTCTCCCTCGTCACCCGGGTCACGGTGGTTCACTGGTTCTTCGAAGTCAGCCGTCGGAATCACCTCGCTCGGTGCTCGGTCCCTGCTAAGCGACCCTACACCGGGGTGCACGACGAGCATGCACCGGTTCGGCCTCGCCGGGCCGCCACCCAGACCCCGTGACCAGGGTTGACCACCGGTGCCCGGTGAGGCGGTAGCATCGTCCCTTGCGGGTCGTCGGTCCTCACCAGGGCCGATCGCGTCATTTGGTGCGTGCGGCCCGGTTGACCGCCCTCCCGGCACGAGAACGTGTCGAGAGCACGTAGGCAGGAGAATTGACACCCATGAAGGTCTGGATCGACCAGGATCTCTGTACCGGCGACGGTCTCTGCGAGGAGATCGCCCCTGCGGTCTTCACGCTGCTCGACGACGGCCTGGCCTACGTCAAAGAGGGCGCAGACGTGAAGAGCGAGCCCGGAGGCTCGGCGGGCATGGCCGGCGTCCCCGACGATCTCGAGGATGCGGTGGTCGAGGCGGCCGAGGAATGCCCCGGAGAGTGCATCTTCATCGAGCAGGGCTGACCGGAAGCGACGTGGCCGGCCCCACCGGGCCGTTCTCGGGGGAAGGCACCAGCAACCGGGCCGTGGTCAAGAACCCGGTGTGGCCGACCATGCGGTGGTCGGGTCGCACCGAGCGGGCCTCGATGTGCCAGGTGCGATGGAGCACCTCGAGCGTCTCGGCCAACCCGAACGGGCTGTCTTCCAGTGCCGTCCGGAACTGTGCCGTCTGGTTGATGGTGGGCAGGTAGGCGCAGATGATCCCGCCCGACCGCATGGCCGTGGTGGCGTGGGCCAGCACCTGCCAGGGCTCGGGGAGGTCGAGGACGACGCGGTCGAGTCCCGTCTCGTCGATGCCCTGATAGACGTCTCGCAGCTCCACCCGGTAGGTGGCATCCTCCCCGGCGGCGGCCGAGACGTTCGATCGGGCCCGGTTGGCGAAGTCCTCACGCAGCTCGTACCCGACGACGTCGGCTCCGGCCCGCAGCAGGGCCATGGACAGGGCGCCCGACCCGACGCCAGCCTCGAGCACCCGCATGCCCGGAGCGATGTCGGCCTGCACCAGGATGGCGGCCAGGTCCTTGGGGTAGATGACCTGTGCCCCCCGCGGCATCTTCAACACCACGTCCGACAGGGTGGGTCGAACGACCACGAACCGCCGCCCCGTGCTCCCGAGCACGGTCGACCCCTCAGGGGCACCGATCAGGTCATCGTGGGCCACGATCCCCATATGGGTGTGGAACTTGGTTCCGGCCCTCAGTGTGATCAGGTACCGACGCTCCTTGGCGTCGACCATGAGCACTCGCTCCCCCTCGGTCAGCCGCGACCGGTCGTGCAGGCTGCTCTCGTCGTCCACGCGCCTCAGGCGCCGGTCTTCTTGGACACCGGAGGTCGGGTGGTGACGATCAGACCCTCCCCTGGTTGCAGCTGGGTGCGGTAGACGACGACGTCTCGCTTCTTCCGGGACCGGTTGAGGAGCCAGGCCGACCCACCGAGGACGAGCCAGGCCGGGTGATTGCCACGCATCCCTCGCCGGAAACCGTTGGAGATGAGGAAGCGATAGAGACGCTCCACTACTCAGATCCGTCGTACTTCGACCACGGCGGAGCGCTTCCGGCCCCGACGCCGCCCAGCCAGGAAGGCGATGGCGACGACGGCCACGGCAACCGCCGCCCCCACCGTCAGCAGTTGAGGCCTCACCGCCTCGACTTCGGATCCGACGTCACCGTTCAGCTCGCGAAAGCGTGCCTCGATGTCGTCACGGGTGATGCGGGCCCCATCGGTGCTCATGCTGTCTCCTTGTCGCGTTCCAATGCACGCCGCGCCTGACCCTTGCCGATGGCCACCACGGCGGCGGCGCCGACACCGATCGTGGCGACGGCGCAGATCACGTAGGGCAGCCACGACAGGTTGCCGCTGAAGGTGGTCCCCGTCTCACCTTGCAGCACACGAAGCAGGGCGACGGCGAGGATGACCAGCCCGCCGGCCAGGGCCACCGATCCGACCACGCCGAACATGACGAACCGGCCGAGGCCCTTGAGAGGCTCGAGGGTCTCCTGCTTTACGTAGTCGATGATCAGCTGGAAGGTGTCGTTCCCCTTCGACCGGAGACGACCAGAGGCCTTCTCGTTGTCATCATGGCGTATCGACACAGTCCTCCTCGGGTCCGTCGGGTGCACGGGCTACGAGCCGCTCAGCCTGGGATCATCTATCCCCAATGCCCGCTCAACTATACGCACCATGCCTGACCAGGTCGGCCATGAACGGCATCCGGTCACCCTAGGACGGACCGGGCTCCCGCGGCGTCAACAGATAGGTAGAGCTCGCGCGGGCCACCATCCGCCCCGTGCTGTCGGTCACCTCGGCCTCCACGAAGGCCACCCGCGAGCCTCCCGAGACCACTTCGGCCGTGCACGCCAACAGCTCGCCGATGCGGGCCGGCGCCATGAAGCTGGTCTTCATCTCCACGTTGGCGGAGAACACCCGATGCTTGCGGGCGGCGGCGAAGGTCACGGTGGCCGAACCCATGGCCGAGTCGGCAAACGCGGTCAGGAAACCTCCCTGGACCATGCCGGCCGGATTGGCAAACCGCTCATCGGCCCGCATGGTCCAGACCGTTCGGCCCGGCTGGGACTTGTCCACACAGACCATGCCCAGGGTCAGCTCACAGTTGGACGGCACTTGAATCCGGCGGTCGGCCACGGAGAGGACGCTATCGTTCCCCATCCCGGTGCCGGTGCCCTCTCGCCGTGCCCGCTGGGCCGGTCCGATCGCTCGACGCCGATACGCTCGATCAGATGCCGTTCGCCAGCGCTCTCTCGGAGCACCCCATCGCCACCCAGGCCACAGGCGAGGTCACCGGGGCCGTCCTCGAGGCAATCGGAGATCGTCCCGATCTGGTGGTCATCTGCGTGACCCCAGCGCACGCCGGCGCGCTCGACGACATCGTGGCCGCCATCGATGCCGTGCTCCACCCCCTGGCCATGATCGGCTGCGCAGCCGAATCCGTGCTGGGGACGGGCCGGGAGGTCGAAGAGACCCCGGCCATCAGCCTGTGGGCGGCCCGGCTGGGACCCCTCCTACCCGTTTCCCTCCATGCGACCCAGGGCACCGACGGCGAGTGGGAATTCACCGGCTGGCCTCAGGAGATCCCCTTCGAACCCCAGGCGCTCCTCCTCATCGCCGATCCGTTCACCTTTCCCACCGAGGAGTTCTTTCCCTGGATGGCCGAGCAGGCACCCGGGCTGCCCGTCCTCGGCGGGAACGCCTCGGCGGCCCGGGGCCCCGGTGGCAATCACATCGTCATCGGCGCCCGGACCGTCACCGACGGTGCCGTCGGCGTCATCATCGGGGCCGGTGTCGACGTGACCACGGTGGTCTCCCAGGGTTGCCGCCCCTACGGCAGTCCCCTCACCGTGACCCGAGCCGAGCGCAACGTCCTCTACGAGCTGGCCGGAAAACCGACGATGGAGCAGCTGGTCGACCAGATCAAGCAAGGGCTGACGGCCGCCGATGTGGCCAATCTGGAGTCGGGCGGGCTGCACCTGGGGCGGGTCATCGACGAGCACCGATCGGAGTTCGGCCGGGGGGACTTCCTGGTCCGCAACGTGGTCGGTGTGGATCGGGCCACCGGGGCCGTCGCCGTCAACGACGAGGTCCCGGTGGGGACCACCGTTCAGTTCCACGTGCGCGACGCCACCACGGCCGACGAGGACCTGCGGGAGCTGTTGGCCGGCGAGGAGGCGGACGGCGCCTTGGTGTTCACCTGCAACGGGAGGGGTGAGCGGCTGTTCGATGAGCCCGACCACGATGCCTCGGTCGTGTCCGAACTGGTGGGTCCGGTGCCCAATGCCGGCTTCTTCGCCGCCGGCGAATTCGGCCCCATCGGAGGGTCCAACTTCGTCCACGGCTTTACCGCGGCAATCGCCCTGTTCCGTGACCGCTGAGTGACGCCCGCTGAGAGGCTCGGGTGTGGCCTCGTCTGAGTGCCGAGTACGTGCCCGGCCGGATAGGGTGACCAGCAATGACCGGAACCCTGCCCACCCCACCGGAAGTGACTCGCGACGCGGCGCTGGAGCAGCTGGGTATCAACGTGATCCGCGGCTTGTCCATGGACGCCCCCCAGCACGCCAACGCCGGCCATCCGGGCACGGCCATGGCCCTCGCCCCCCTGGCCCACGTGTTGTTCACCCGGGTGCTACGCCACGATCCCTCGGACCCGCACTGGCCCGATCGAGACCGCTTCGTGCTGTCCAACGGGCATGCCGCGATCCTCTTGTACTCGATGCTCTACCTCACCGGGTACGGGCTGACCCTGGACGACCTCCGGGGATTCCGCCAGTGGGGCTCGAAGACCCCGGGCCACCCCGAGGTGCACCACACCGAAGGGGTGGAGGTGACCACCGGCCCCCTGGGCCAGGGCTTCGCCAACGGCGTGGGCATGGGCATCGCCGAGCGCTTCCTCCGGGCCCGCTACTCCCCCGAGGTCTGCGACCACCACACGTTCGTGTTCGCCGGTGACGGCTGCCTGGAAGAGGGCATCTCCCACGAGGCGGCCTCACTGGCCGGCCACCAGCAACTGGGCCGCCTGGTCTACGTCTACGACGACAACCACATCACCATCGACGGTCCCACCGAGCTCTCGTACTCGGACAACGTGCCCGAGCGCTTCGAGGCCTACGGCTGGGATGTCAACAACCTGGGTGAGTCGGCCAACGACCTCGACGTGCTGGAGTCGGCCCTGCTTCGGGCCAAGAGCGTGGAGGACAAGCCGTCCCTCATCATCCTCCGCAGCCACATCGGCTATCCCTCCCCCCACCTGACCGATACGGCCAAGGCCCACGGCTCACCCCTGGGCGAGGAAGAGGTCCGCCTGACCAAGGAGATCCTCGGCCTTCCCCCCCAGGAGTCGTTCTGGGTGCCCGACGCCGTCCTCGACATGTACCGCACGTGCATTCCCCGCGGTCAGGCCTATCGGGCGGCATGGGAGAAGCGCTACGCCGACTGGGACGGCAACAAGGAGGCCTGGGAGGTCGGACAACAGGGCAAGGGCCTACCCGGCTGGGAGTCGACCCTTCCCACCTTCGATCCCGATGGCGACCCCATCGCCACCCGACAGGCCATGCAAGCCTCCCTCAACGCCACCGCCGCGATGATCCCGGCGGTGATCCCGGGCAGCGCCGACCTGACCGGAAACACCGGCGTGGCCCTCGAGGGCTCGACGCCGCAGTCGGCCGAGCATCCCGAGGGCAACTCCATCCACTACGGCATCCGCGAGCACGGCATGGGCGGGATCATGACCGGCATGGCTGCCCACGGAGGCGTCATCCCGGTGGGAGGGACCTTCTTCGTCTTCAGCGACTACATGCGGGGCGCCGTCCGGGTGGCCGCCATCGGGGACGCCCATGTCATCTATTCGTGGACCCACGACTCGGTCGGTCTGGGCGAGGACGGGCCCACCCACGAGCCCATCGAGCAGCTGGCCGCCGTGCGGGCCATGCCCAACCTGCGGGTCATCCGGCCGGCCGATGCCAACGAGACGGCCCAGGCCTGGCGCATCGCCGTGGACTCCACCGGTCCGACGGCGCTGATCCTCACCCGACAGAAGATCCCGGTGCTGGCCGAGACGCTGGCCGGGGCGGCCGAGGGCGTCGGTCGGGGCGCCTACGTCCTCCGGCCCGAGACCGACGGTGGACCGCCGGACGTGATCCTCATCGGCACGGGCAGCGAGGTCCATGTCTGCCTGGATGCGGTTAGCCAGCTGGCCGATCGGGGTATCCGCGCCCGTGTGGTCTCTTTTCCCTCCTGGGAGCTGTTCGCCCTCCAAGACAAGTCCTACCGATCAGAGGTGTTCCCGCCCGGGGTGCCCCGGTTGGCCGTCGAGGCGGCCAGCTCCTTCGGCTGGGAGCGCTACGCCGACGACTCGGTGAGCATCGATCACTTCGGGGCCTCGGCGTCGGGAGAACGCAACATGACCGAGTTCGGCTTCACACCCGAGAACGTCACCGCCCGGGCCGAGCAGTTGCTCGGCACCGGCTCTGGCGATTGACGAACCCACATGATCCACAACCGCCCGATCCCGGTTCCGGGCCGCTCGGGCCACTGAAAGGACCACCATGACAAGGCTCAACGATCTCTTTGATCAGCAGGGTCAGAGTCCCTGGTTGGACAACCTGCGCCGCGACTGGATCCAGGACGGCACCCTGGCCTCGCTGGTCTCCGATGGCATTCGGGGCGTCACCTCCAACCCGACCATCTTCGCCAAGGCCATCGAGGGCCAGGACACCTACGACGACCAGTTCCGCTCTCTCATCGGCCAAAAGCCGGTCGAGGACGCCTACTGGGACCTGGTGGTGGACGACATCAACGCCGCCCTGGCCATCTTGCGCCCGACCTTCGACGCGTCGAACGGCGGCGACGGGTTCGTCTCGGTCGAGGTGGCCCCGTCATTGGCCCGGGACACCCCGGGCACCATCGCGTCGGCCCGCGACCTCCATGAGCGGATCAACCAGCCCAACGTGTTGGTGAAGATACCGGCCACGGCCGAGGGCGTGCCCGCCATCAAGCAGATGATCAGCGAAGGCCGGAGCATCAACGTCACCCTGATCTTCAGCCTTGACCGCTACGCCGAGGTCATCGAGGCCTATCAGTCGGGGCTGGAGGCCTACGTGGCGTCGGGGGCCACCGACCTGTCCGCCGTGGCCAGCGTGGCCTCGTTCTTCATCAGCAGGGTCGACACCGAGGTCGACCGACGGGTCGAGAATGTGGCCCACGGTGACGAGACCGTGCTGGCCCTGCGGGGCAAGGCGGCGGTGGCCCAGGGTCGTCAGGCCTATCGCTTGTTCCGGGAGAAGTTCTCGGGCTCCCGGTGGGACGCCCTGGCGGCCAAGGGGGCCCGGGTCCAGCGTCCGTTGTGGGCGTCGACTTCGACCAAGAACCCCGACTACGCCGACTTGCTCTACGTGGACACGCTCATCGGTCCCGATACGGTCAACACCATGCCCGACGGCACCATCGCCGCCTTCGAGGACCACGGCACCGTGGCCCGCTCCGTCGACACCCACCTGGACGAGGCCGATGCCACCATGGCCGGGCTGGCCGCGGCCGGTGTCGATATGGCCGACGTGTCCGCCACCTTGGAGGACGAAGGCGTGGCCTCCTTCTCCAAATCCTTCGACGAGCTCATGCAGAAGTTGACAGACAAGGCCAACCGCCTGGCTGCCTCGTCATGAGGCCAGCCCAGGGCCCACGGGACGGTCGCACGCCGTCAGTCCGGACCCGGCCCCTCGCACCCGTACTGTGAGCCCCGGGACCTCCACCGCCCGATCACTGCCGGACGTGTTCACCAAGGCCCCGCCGGTGGCCATGGTCATCTTCGGAGCCTCGGGGGACCTGGCCGCCCGCAAGATACTGCCCGCCCTGGCCCGCTTGGCCGACCGGGGGGCGCTCGACAACGGGTTTGTGGTCATCGGCATGGCCCGCACCCAATGGACGGACGAGGAGTTCCGCCAACACGTCCTCGAGTCCACGCCCAAGGGGGGAGACAAGTGGAAGGCATTGGTGGAACGCTTTCACTATGTCAGCGGCGAGTACGACCACCCTGACACCTTTGCCAGCCTCAAGGCCATGCTGGACACGGCAGACGAGGAGGACGGTACCGGCGGCAACCGGCTCTACTACCTGGCCACCATTCCCGCCGTCTTCGGGCTGGTGGCCGGAGCCCTGGCCGACCACGGTTGCTCCGGTCCGGGCCCAGAGGGGTCCTTCGCCCGGCTGGTGGTGGAGAAGCCGTTCGGCCGGGACCTGGCCAGCGCCATCGAGCTCGACGAGCAGGTGCACGCCGCCTTCGACGAGAGCCAGGTCTTTCGCATCGACCACTACATGGGCAAAGAGACGGTCCAGAACCTCCTGGCCCTCCGTTTCGCCAACGCCATCTTCGAGCCGACCTGGAACCGGCGCTACATCGAGCAGATCCAGATCACCGTGGCCGAGAGCCTGGGGGTGGAGCACCGGGGCGGTTTCTACGAGACAGCCGGGGCGCTGCGGGACATCGTCCAGAACCACGTCATGCAGGTGTTGGCCCTCACCTTGATGGAGTCGCCCACCAGCATGGATGCCGATCGCATCCGCGACGAGAAGGTCAAGCTCCTCCAAGCCATCGACATACCCTCGCCCGACGAGGCCATCGACCGGTCGGTGCGCGGGCAATACGAGGCCGGGACCATCGA